>JBIOTX010000425.1:0-13972 GCA_044866315.1 Thermoanaerobaculia bacterium
GCAAGGCCAACGTGCCGAGCCTGGCCCTGCAGCCGCTGGTGGAGAACGCCATCCACCACGGCATCGCCCCGCGGCCGGACGGCGGGGCGATCGAGATCAAGGCCCGCCGGGAGAACGACTCGCTGCACCTCTCCGTCGCCGATGACGGCGTGGGCGTCGGGCAGAAGACGCGCGAGCGCATCGGCCTGGCCAACACGCGCGCGCGGCTGGAGCGCCTGTACGGCGAGCGGCAGCAGTTCTCCTTCACCGACACCGGCGGCGGCTGCCGCGTGGACATCGTCATTCCCTACCGCGTGGGAGCGACCGCGTGAGCCTGCGCGCCCTGATCGTCGACGACGAGCGCCTCGGCCGGGAGAAGGTCCTGGCCATGCTCGCCGCCCATGCGGACGTGGAGGTCGTCGGCGAGTGCGCAAACGGCGCGGCGGCCGTGACCGAGATCCGCAGGCAGAAGCCCGACCTGGTCTTCCTCGACGTGGAGATGCCCGGCAGCAGCGCCTTCGACGTCCTGCGCAAGCTGCGCGGCGAGCGCATGCCGGCCATCGTCTTCGTCACCGCCCACGACGAGTACGCCATCCGCGCGTTCGAGGTAGAGGCGGTCGACTACCTGCTCAAGCCCTTCGACCGCCGCCGCTTCAACGAGGCCCTCCGCCGCGCGCGCAAGCGCCTCGAGACCGGCGCCGCGCCGCTGCCGGACAAGCTCTGGTCCGCCATCGAGCAGCTCGCCGAGAAGAAGAAGGAGCCCGCGCACTGGACGCGCTTCGTCGTCCGTACCCGCGACCGGATGATCTTCGTCCCCACCACGGACGTCGACTGGATCGAGGCCGAGGGCAAGTACGTGCGGCTGCACGCCGGGAGCGCGGCGCACCTGATCCGCGAGGCCATCACCGAAGTCGAGGCACGCCTCGACCCCGGGGAGTTCGTGCGCATCCACCGCAAGACCATCGTCAACCTCCGCCAGGTGACGGAGATGTACCGCGGCTTCGGCGGGGACTACATGGTCGTGCTCAAGACCGGTCGCAAGCTCACCGTGAGCCGGAGGTATTGGTCGAAGGTGAAGCACCTCGGCGGGACGTGATGTTCAGTGCCTCACCGCGCGCCGTCGCGGCGCCGCGATCATCCGGTTGAGCACGTTCCTCGTGATCTGCTGCGCAGCCGCGCTGACGCGGTTGCCGCGCGCGCTCGGGCCGTACTCGTCCAGGCCCCAGCTCCACTGGATCGTCCCCGTGGCGAAGACGATCGCTCCGGACGGCGCGGTGTGGATGGTCATGTGCGAGACGCCGCTCTGGCCGTCGTCGGTTGTGTACGGAGAGCTGGCCAGGCGGACGAGGTTCGGCGGGGAGGCGATTCCGTGGATGGCGTCGACCTCGTACCCGAGGAGGCCGGGAAGGCGGTCGCCGTCGCGGAGGCCGGTGCCGGAGAACACCCAGTGTGACGTGTTCTCGACGACGATGTCGCTGTCCACCGGCGAGGCGACGAACATCACCCCGAGGAGCGCCTCCTCTGGACGGGAGACCGGGATGGCGCGCCACCAGGTGGTGATGAGGTGATCGTTCGTGGGATTGCCGTCCAGGGCCAGCGGGTCGGTGGCCAGAGCGGTCTCCTTGTGAGCCACGATCGTGCGCCCGCCGTCCTCGAGGCGGATCTGCCAGTAGCAGGTGTTGGCGGAGAAGAAGGCCAGGTGCACGCGGGCGTCGCGGGCGCGCTCGACGTGCTCGCGCATCTCCCAGGTCCAGTACTCGTCGTGGCCGACGGAAAGGAACGCCCGCGCGCGGTGCAGCGTCTCCGGCCGCGCGTGCGTGTCGATGTTCGTGGTGTAGGTGACGTCGTAGCCCTCGCGCTCGAGGAAACGCACCATGTCGTACTCCCACTGCAGCAGGAAGCCGGCATTGCCGTTGAACGACGCGTAGGGCCGGTCGAAGGAGACCCTCTTCGCCTGCGGGCCGGTGCTGTTGAAGGGATAGAGCGACTTGCCCCCCCAGTTGTTATAGGCCTGGTACGTCGTCACCGCGCTCTGGAACACGAGCGCTGCCGGGCGTGCGTCGCGGACCACGAACATGGCGTAGCTCTGCTTGCCGCTCGGCACGCCGGTGAGCTTGGCCAGATAGACCCCGCTCAGCCAGTCCGCGGGAATCGTCTGCGCGTACGACTCGCGCCAGTTGCAGGCGATGCGTCCGTCGGCGTCCGGCTGCGGCACGTCCTGCACCCCGCCCGGCACTTCGACCGCGTTGGTCATCCGCCGCCCGCCCGTCCCGCCGTACCAACCCATGCGGAAGGTCTCGATCATCAGCGACGGATCCGCGGTCGACACGTAAAAGCGGATGGTCTCGCCCGCGGCGACACTGGTGGACGATGCGTAGCCGGCGATGTCGGATGACGGCGTGCGCAGCATCCAGCGGTCAGTGCCGGGACGCGCGTTTTCCTCGCTGATGGGGTTGCCGAGGACGAGAGGAGTCAGGAGTAGGGAGAGAACAGCCGCTGCGGCGCGGAGCATCGCTCCGCCGCTATCGCAAGATTCTTACCTGACCGCGCGCCGGCGCTGCTTCGGCTTCACTCTGAGCTCCGCGACTCTCTGCCACAGCGCCGGGTCCTCGGCTCCCACGCGCCAGTGGGCGAAGCCGCCGATCCTGGGGTGCTTCTCGACGATGGCCAGCACCTTCCGTTCGTAGCTGACCGCGTCCTGGAAGAACACCGTGCGACCGGCGTAGCTGAAGGTTGCCTCGCCGTTCGCGTCGTATTCGACGGTCACGCCCGCCCTCTGCGCCCGGGTCATAGCCTCGGCGTACGTGACCGAGTCGCCGTCCTTGCCGAGCCAGTCGTAGCCGTACCACGGCAGGCCGAGGATGACCTTCCCCGCCGGGATCGTCGCCTCGGCGTACGCGGCGATGGCATCCAGCCAGTCCAGCGGCGCGATCGGTCCGGCCTCGCTGGTCGCCCAGTGCTTGTCGTAGGCCATGATCTTCACGCTGTCCGCGATCGCGCCGATGGCTGCCCAGTCCTGTGCGCCGGGGCCGTTGCGCGTCGACTCGGCCGTCTTGGCGTACACGGTCACGGAGAGCAGTTTCCCGCTGGAGTGCAACTTCGCGCCGAGGAGCTGGATGAACTTCGTGAAGTCATTGCGGGAGGTCGCCGGCACGCGCTCGTAGTCGATGTCGATGCCGGCGAACGCGTTCGTGACCGCGAGCTGCGTCAGCGCCTCGGCATGCGTCTCGCGGAGGATCGGCGAGCCGATCACGGCCGCCACGAGGTTCCCGTCGAAGCCGCCGCTCACGTAGTTCTTGATCGTCGGCACGAGGTCGACGCCCGTGAGCGCCGCCCTGAGGCGTGGATTCTCCGCGCCCCAGTTCTTCGTGAACGTGCCGTCGGCGGCGATGGTGTACCAGCCCGGATTGGCCTCGTCGAGATTGCCGGCCTCGCGCTCGAGCGTCGCCACCGCGCTCTCGTCCCACGCCGGGACCCAGGCGGACATCCGGTACGCCTGTGCCGGAGACGCAGCGAGGCCCAGTACACCGACGAGGATGCCGAGGAGAGGACGCATTTTTGGACCTTCGTTGGAACGGCCTCAAAACGCCTCGAAATTTCCGGATAAGATGCGCCCGCCATGGCCGCGCTCACGCCGAAGCAGCGTCAGTTTCTCAAAGGACTTGCCCACCCCCTCTCGCCGGTGGTGCGGGTCGGAAAGGGCGGCCTGACCCCGTCGGTCGTGCAGGAGACGAAGAAGTCCCTCCACGCGCACGAGTTGATCAAGGCGCGGATCGACATCGACGACAGCGCCGAGCGCCGCACGACCGCCGAGGCCCTCGCGCGGGAGACCGACGCGCAACTGGCGGGGACGATCGGGAAGATCGCCATTCTCTACCGGGAGCGGGAGGAGGAGCCGGAGATCCGGTTACCTCGATGATTTCAAAGCGGCAGCTCCGCTGCCGCACTCCGAAAGCTAGCGGTGCGACCCACCCGCCCCTGCTGCCGAGGCAGCGGTGACGGCGGTCGGCGTCTCGACAGGCGGCGTCGCCGGTGGCGGCGGCGGCTCGGGCGAGGGGAGCTTGAACGTCCACGTCGCCTCGACGCGCTTGCCGGTCTTTGCGTCCACCCCCCACACCACCGCCCGGTGGTAGCGCGACTTGAGGCTGCTGATGGCGTCACGGAGGATGAGGGTGATCGCGCCGCTCTTGGCGTCGTACGAGTACGGGGTGATCGTGCCGAGGCTGAGGAGGGCCATGCCCACGGACTTCGGATCGAGCGACTGGTGGTTCGGGATCTTGGCCGAGACCACGGTCGTGCCGGGGTCGACGATCACACCGGGTTTCGGGGTGTGGTCGGCGAGCTGCATCGGCGTGGCGCCGAGGTAGCGGCGGAAGTCGGCGAAGTCCATGCGGTCGTCGATGACGAAGCGCTTCATCCGCAGGGGATCGCTGCCCTTCTTCACCCGGCCGAAGTCGCAGGTGAGCGCGGCATCGTATCCGGCGAGTCCGGCCTGTTTGGCCACCCGGTCGTCGTAGTCGCCGTAGGGGTAGGCGAGGTAGGCCACCCTCTTGCCGGTGTGCTTCTCGATCAGGCGCTTGCTCTCGGCGAGCTCGCGGTGCAGCCACTGCGCGTAGCGCTCCTCGTCCATGGAATGGTGGCGGCGGCGGGTGAGGAAGGGATGGGAGAAGGTGTGGCTCTGGATGTCCACGCCGGCGTCGGACATCTCCTTGACCTGCTCCCAGCTCAGGGCGATGTTGGTCTTGCCGATGATGTTCGGATAAATGAATAGCGTGAACGGAAATTTGCGCTTCTGCAGCTCGGGGAAGGCCTCGGTGTACGCGCTCCGCCAGCCGTCGTCGATGGTGATGACCACGGCGTTCTTGGGAATCGAGGCCCGCTTGCCGGTGACGTATTCGTAGAGATGCCTCAGGGGGATGACGTTGTAGCCGGTCATCTCCAGGTAGCGGAGGTGCTGGCGGAAGGTCTCCCGGTCGATGTGCATCAGCGGGGCCGCGGGCGCCTCGACGATGTGGTAGCAGAGGACGGTCGCCACCGGACTCGGATCGCGCGGCTCTTCCTTACTGGCCTTCGACTTCGGCGCAGCAAGGGCAGCGACGGAGAGGAGAACGAAGATGATGGCCGATAACGCGCGCCGCGCGGTCATGGTGCTCCCGGATACTGAGAGATCAAAGGCGATTGGCTGCCGCTGCAATATGAGTGCCCCGAGGGGCGAGTGTGTAGAGACATTCTACCGGCAACTGGCTACCGGCAACCGGCTACTGACAACTCCCCCCGGGAATCCTCCCCTCTCATTGACCGTTCCCGCCCCCGGCAGTACAGTTCCCCCTCTTTTCGGGAGGCATTTCCACCCTATGGATCGTCAGCATCGTCATGACCTCAAGCACGACAAGTTCGTCGACGAGATCGGCGCACTGTCGGTGCGGGCGCGGGACAACCAGCGCCTGCTCCTGACCATCGGTGCGGCCCTCATCGGCCTCGCGGTGATCGTCTACGGCATCTTCTTCTACCGCAGCAACCGCGAGAAACAGGCCCAGGAGGCGCTGGCCGTGGCCATCGAGACCATCGACGCCCAGGTCGGCGAGACCCCGCAGGGCGCGCCGCCCACCCAACCGGCGCCGAAGTTCAAGACCGCCGAGGAGCGGAACAAGCAGGCCGAGACCCAGTTCAAGGAAGTCCACAGCAAGTACTCCGGCACCGACGCGTCCGACGTGGCCGGCCTCTACCTGGCCCGCCTGGCCGTCGCCAAGGGCGATACCAAGACCGCCCGGCAGATGCTGCAGGAGTTCGTCGACGACCACGGCGACACCGTCCTGGTCGGCGGGGCCCGCTACAGCCTCTACCAGCTGCGGATCGACTCCGGCGAGGCCGCTCAAGTGGCGTCCGAGCTCACCGCCGAGCTGGCCAAGGCCGAGCCGGTGCTCCCGGGCGACTCGCTGCTCGTCCTCCTCGCCCACGCCTACGATGTGCAGGGCAACTCGAGCAAGGCCCGGGAGACCTACCGGCGCCTGTCGACCGAGTACCCCGAGTCGCCGTACGTGCTCGAGGCCCAGCGCCGCGCGCCGCAGGCGTAGGATCGTGGAGCGGCGGCCGTGCCGCTCCACATGAAGATCCTCAGCTACTTCGTCCTCGCCTTCTGGGCGGTCATCCTGGGGAGGACGATCCTCAATCTCCTCACCGCGCCGCGCCTCTCGCGGCGCGCGCCGTCGCGGTTCCCGCTGGTGTCGATCATCGTCCCCGCGCGCGACGAGGAGCACGACATCGAGCAGGCCGTGACCGGGCTTTTGGCCCAGACCTACCCGCACCTCGAGGTCATCGTCGTCAACGACCGTTCCGTCGACGCCACGGGCGCGATCCTGGAGCGGCTCGCCCATCCCCGGCTGACCGTGATCACCGGCGAGGAGCCGCCGTCCGGCTGGCTCGGCAAGCCGTGGGCATTGGAGCAGGGGAGCCGCCGGGCCAAGGGCGAGTTGCTCCTCTTCGTCGACGCGGACGTGCTCTATGAGCCCGAGGCGGTGGAGCGGGCGGTGGCGACGCTCGAGGAGCAGGGCGTGCCGATGATCGCCGTCCTGCCGCGCATCGAGATGCACGGCTTCTGGGAGCACATCGCCATGCCGGCCCTGGCCCTGATGGCCTTCAGCTGGCTCCCGCTCTGGCTCAGCAACCGCTCGCGCTGGGTGTGGCTGGCCGTCGGCGGGGGAACCGGAAACCTCGTCCGCCGCGAGGACTACGACGCCTGCGGCGGCCACGTCGCACTGCAAGGCGCGGTGGTCGACGACGTCGGGCTGGCGCGTCTCCTCCGCCGCTGCGGGCGCCGCACCGTAGCCGTTCGCGCCGACGACGCGATCTCCGTCCGCATGTACCACGGCCTCCGCGAGACCGTCGACGGTTTCACCAAGAACGGCTTCGCCGTGCTGAGCCGCAGCTACACCCTGGCGGTGCTCTGGATCGCCTCCGCCCTGGTCATGCACCTCCTGCCGTACGGGCTGGCCCTCGCCGGCGACCTCGCCAGCGCCGTCACCGTGGGCCTGATCACCCTCAGCCGCGTCCTGGTCTTCGCCTTCCTCGGCTACCGCCTGGACAACGCCCTCTTCGGCCATCCGCTGATGATGCTGGTCTGGACCTGGATCATGCTCCGCTCGGTCTGGCGGACCGGCATCCGCCGCCAGCTGCACTGGCGGGGGCGGACCTACGATGCGAGCCGCACCCGGTTCGGAGCGGATTGAGGTTTGCAACCGTCCCCGGCCGGAGGGAAGAAGTACATGACCGAGAAGCCGTTTCTCACCGACGTCCAGGAGCTGCGCCGCCGGGCCCGCCAGCACATCGAAGAGGGTGCGGTGACCGACGCCTACCGGGCGAACCGGAAGACCGTGATCAAGCTCCTGAACGAGGCCCTGGCCACCGAGATCGTCTGCGTCCTCCGCTACAAGCGCCACTACTTCATGGCCCAGGGCATCCACGCCGACCCGATCGCCTCGGAGTTCCTGACCCACGCCAACGAGGAGCAGGGGCACGCCGACCAGATCGCCTCGCGCATCGTCCAGCTCGGCGGCTCGCCGAACTTCAGCCCGGAGGGTCTCACCACGCGCTCGCACTCCGAATACGTCGAGGGAACGACCCTGGTGGACATGATCAAGGAAGACCTCGTCGCCGAGCGCGTGGCCATCGACTCCTACAACGAGATGATCCGCTACGTCGGCGACGACGACGTCACCACCCGGCGCATGCTGGAGGGCATCCTGGCCGTCGAGGAAGAGCACGCCGACGACCTCGCCAGCTTCCTGAAGGACATCGAGAAGGACTGGCGACAGAGGGACCGGACGGTCGGGTAGTGGAGGACAGGCAATCCTGGCTGTCCTGAACCGGGCGGGGCTCTGGAAATATGGTAGATTTCCGAAGGTTTTACCGCACACGCCATGTCCAAACCCGCTGAACGCTACGCTCAGCTCCTCGACCAGATCATCCTGCCGTTCGACCTGAGTCACGACTTCGGGCGCAAGCGCGCCTACGAGGCGGCCATCGAGCACGCCCGGCAGAATCTCATCGAAGATCCGCACTGCAACGAGTTCCTCCTGGCCGCGGCCAAGCGCCTCGGCTTCGCCCCCATCACCCGCGAGGCCCTGGAGGGCCGGGTCAAGCTCCCGAAGGAGGCCTGGCTCGACGTCTGGATCTCCGACGAGGACGACGAGGTGGCCCTCACCGGCACGCGGGAGGGCATCCAGTACCTGATCGACCTCCTGACCCAGCTCCGCGACGCCACCGATCCGGAGCAGCACATCCACCTCGACCGCGGCGCCCTGCCGATGACCGAGAACTCCGCGAACATCGTCCTCTTCAAGGAGGACGAGAGCTGGTTCACCGGCGTGGCCGGCGAGGGGGTCCAGGACTTCCCGCAGCGGGAGATCGATCCCAAGTCGATCTATGCCATCCAGTTCATCCACTACCCGCCGGACGACCTCCCCATCAGCGCCCACCGGCTCTACCGCGTGCTGAAGGTGGAGGAGGACAGCGGCCACTCCTCGAACATCAAGGAGTTCGGCGACGGCAGCGAGTCGCGGTACCACCGCTTCACCTTCATCGCCGACAACGACGAGCGCTTCACCTACACCTTCCACCTCGACGACCCGGCGGTGAACTACTTCACCCACCGCGAGATCCTCTCGCTGGCGATGAAGGCGGTGTGAGCGCGCGCGTCCTCCTCGCGCTGCTCCTGGCGGCGGCGCTGCCTGCCGCTGCCGCGGAAGAGCCCAAGCTCTTCCCGATCTACAAAAAGTACGTGGCCGCGGTCGAGAGCGACAACCTCAAGGCCGCCCGCCCGTTCCTCTCCTCGGGCAAGCGCGCCCGCATCGACGCCATGAAGCCGGATGAGGGCCTGGCCGCGCTCAGCACCGTCTCGCCCAAAGAGAACATCAAGCTGCACAAAGAGGTCATCGACGGCGACGACGCCACGCTCATCGTCGTGGCCGACGTCATGGAGACCAAGGCCGCGGGGCACATCCAGTTCGTCCGCGAGGACGGCGAGTGGCGGATCCTCAGCGAGCTGTGGAACATCGCCGGCGATCCCGACGACCCGCCCGGCGACGTGCGCCAGCCTAAGAATGACAAGGAGCGCGCCGCCCTCCGCAAACTGCGCGAGCGCGGCTACCCCATTCCCAGCGGCGACTTCCTGGTCATGACCGCCGGCCAGGGCGAGCTCGAGCTGGTCAAGCTCTTCCTCGAGGCCGGCTACTCCCCCGACACCAGCGACGGCCGCACCCCCGCCATCGTCAATGCCGCATCCGGCGGCCACGGCAAGGTGGTCCTGTACCTCATCGAGGCCGGCGCGGACGTGAACGCCACCGAGGAAGGCGGCATCACCGCCCTGATGCGTCTGGCCGACAAGTGCGACCAGACCGCCGCCATCCGCGCCCTCATCGCCGCCGGCGCGAAAACCGAGGGCGCCACCCCCGGCGGCGCGACCGCCCTGCAGCTCGCCGAGTGGAGCGAGTGCAAGGACAACGCGGAGCTGATCCAGGCGGCGGCGAAATAGGGTGCCTAAGCCACGTCGAGGAATCTCATTCAGCGAACCCGCTTGAGCCGTCGCTCGATGGCTACTTCGATCCAACGGGTCACGCTGGTTCCGTCGATCTCGGCTCGCCGGTGAGCCGCGGTGATCAGGTGCACCGGCAATCGCAAGGTCACCACTCGTCGAGGCGTTTCCGCCGTCGATGGCCTACCCGCCCCCTCGCGCCTTCCTCCCCGGGGCATCGCTGACCGCACCTTTCTGCCCGATCGAGATGCGTCCCTGACGCACGCCGAGATCGAGCCACATGTCCTTCAGAGCGAGATAAAGAGGATGCGTGAGCACGTCCTGGTGCGAGCGGGTCCTCGCGTACAACGGCGAGCGGCTGCCGAACGCGAAGTCTTCGAATTCCAGCCAGTCGGTGTTCTCGGCGAACTTCGCGCGCGCGCGATTGAGGAACGCCTGCTCATCCGCAGTCAGCTCTGAATGATCACGCGCAACGGTAGCTCGTCTTGCCATAGCCAGCGCCCTCAGCGTACCTCTTCGAAAAACACGCGGGGCCATGTCGCGTCGCCAATATAAGTTGACACTTTGAAATTAGCAATACGATTTCAAACAACGCGGCTCACGATAGACTCCTCCCAAGCACATGATCCGAAACATCTCCATCCTCGGCACCGGCACCATGGGCCGCGGGATCGCCTATCTCGCCGCCCTCTCCGGCTTCGACAC
Organism: Thermoanaerobaculia bacterium; assembly: GCA_044866315.1. Taxonomy (GTDB): domain Bacteria; phylum Acidobacteriota; class Thermoanaerobaculia; order Gp7-AA8; family Gp7-AA8; genus QHVT01. The sequence continues at coordinate 10,214 of JBIOTX010000425.1, forward strand.
CTTCGTCTACGACGTCGAGACTTCGGCGCTCGATGCGGCCAAGGCGAACATCGAGTCGACGCTGCAGAAGGGGGTGGAGAAGGGGAAGGTCTCCGAGGCCAAGGCAGCCGAGGCGATGGGGCGGTTGCAGTTCGTGCCGGATCTCGAGCCGGCGGTGAGCGGGACGGACCTGATCATCGAGGCCGTGCCGGAGAGTTTCGAGCTGAAGACGGACCTGTTCTCCCAGGCGGATCTGTTCTGCGGGCCGGAGACGATCCTGGCCTCGAACACCTCCTCCATCTCCATCTCCAAGCTAGGCGGGGCGGTGGAGCGGCGGGACCGGTTCGTGGGCATGCACTTCTTCAATCCGCCGCATGTGATGAAGCTGATCGAGATCGTGCGCGGGGAGCGCACGTCCGACGATACGGTTGCGGAGGTGCGGGCGGTGGCGGAGGCGATGGGGAAGACGCCCATCGTCGTCCGCGACAGTCCCGGTTTCGCCACCTCCCGTCTCGGCGTGGCCATCGGGCTGGAGGCGATCCGCATGCTCGAGGAGGGGGTGGCCTCGGCGGAAGACATCGACCGGGCCATGGAGCTCGGCTACAACCACCCCATGGGGCCCCTGCGCCTGACGGACCTGGTCGGGCTGGACGTCCGCCTCGGGATCGCCGAGTACCTGGCCTCCACCCTCGGCGCGCGCTTCGAGCCGCCGCAGCTCCTGCGCGACATGGTCGCGGCGGGGAAGCTGGGGAAGAAGACCGGGGAAGGATTTTACAAATGGTAATCGGCGGGTGAGGGCGGGCCGATAATATCGGCCCATGCGTTCCATCCGGCGGTTTCTCGCAGCCCTCGCGCTCGTCGTCCTCGCTCTCCCGCTCTGCGCCCAGGAGCTCACCGGCACCGATGCCCTGGTGAAGCTGTGCGAGGTCTGGTCGACGGCAAAGTACCTCGACCCGCAGATGATGCTGCGCGACGTCGACTGGGACGCGGCGTTGGTCCGGGCCATCCCCAAGGTCCGGGAGGCGAAGACGCACGATCAGCTCGCGGCGGCGATCGGGTCCATGCTCGCGGAGCTGAACGATCCGCTCACGCGCATGGTCAAAGTCGCGAAGCAGGAGCCGACGAACGCGGACGTGCCGCTGTTCCGCCGCGACGGCGAGGTCCTGATCCTCAACCTCGGCCCGTACGGCGACGCCAAGGGCGCGTACTCCCTCTATCGCATCAACCCGCAGGTGGCGCCGGAGATCGACAAGTCGAGGATGCTGGTGGTGGACCTGCGCTCGAAGAGCGCCGAGGTGGCGGAGACGGTGGCGTATGCGTTCGGCAATCTGCCGGGACTGGTCGTCGAAAACGTTCCCGGGATCGCCGGGCACATCGCCTTTCACTCCGGCTACGCGCCGCACTTCGGCTCGACCTCGGGCGGCTATTACTCGGGCCTCCTCACCATCGCCGGGGACCCGGTGACGAAGGGCCGCGGGACGAACACCACCGCGCCGCGCATCGTCGTGGTCACCACCGGCCAGTACGTTCCGGACAAGGCCGTCGCCCTCTGGCGTGCGGGAAAGGCGTCCATCGTCTCCGAGGCGCCGATCAACGAGGCGCTGCTCGGCGGGACGCGGGACATCGAGATCGGAGGGGGCTGGTCGGCAGCAGTACGGACGGTCGATGCAATCGCGCCCGACGCCGCCGCCGACCGCATCGCCACGGGCGAGGCGGCCATGGCCGCGGCGCTGGAGATCGCCCGCGCGTCGACGCCGTTCCCGGTCCGCACGGCCGCCGCGCCGCCGGCGGTGGTCCCGCAGCTGCGCAAGGACAAGCCCTACGTGGAGATGACCGCACCCGACCTCCCGCATCGCCTCCTGGCGCTGTTCCGCCTCTGGAGCATCATCGACCGGTTCTATCCCTACCGCCACCTGATCAGCGACTGGGACGCCGCGTTGCGCGAGATGATCCCGCGCTTCGAAGAGGCCGAGGGCGAGAAGGCCTACACCCAGGCCGTGCTCGAGGCCGTGGCCCGCGTCGAGGACGGCCACTCCGGCGCCTGGGGTCCGCCCACGGAGAAGTACCTCGGCGGGATGTTCAGCGCGAACATCGAGGTCCGTTCCGTGGAAGGCCAGTACGCGGTCACGAGCGTCGGCGCGGATGTGAAGGACTTGAAGCCCGGCGACATCGTGGTCAGCGTGGACGGCGAGCCGCTCGCCGACCGGGTCAAGCGCCTGCACGCGATCGTCACGGCCTCGACCCCCGAGGCGCGGCTGAACAAAGTCCTCGGCTTCTCGCTCCTCGGCGCGAAGGACGTGCCGGCGGAGATCGGCGTCCGCGGCGCGGACGGCTCGACGCGCGTGGTGAAGGTGCCGCGCGTGCAGTTCTACGATCGCAACGCGGGCCTCACCGGCGATCCGTGGCGCGTTCTCGACGGCAACATCGGCTACGTCGATCTGACCCGGCTCACCGTCCCGCAGGTCGATCCCATGTTCGACGCGCTCAAGGACACCAAGGCCATCATCTTCGACATGCGCGGCTATCCGAACGGCACGGCCTGGACGATCGCGCCGCGCATCAACACGAACAACGCGAAGGTCGGCGCGGCGTTCCGGCGCACGCAGCCCAGCGGCTGGTCGAACGAGGAGGGTGCGAGCGGCTTCTTCTTCGAGCAGCCGCTGCCCAAGACCGACAAGCCGAAGTACACGAAACCGACGGTCATGCTCATCGACGACCGTGCCATCAGCCAGTCCGAGCACTCCGGCCTCTTCTACGAGGCCGCGAACGGGACGAAGTTCATCGGCACCAACTCCGCCGGCGCGAACGGCGACATCACGAACTTCACCCTACCCGGCGGCTTCCGGGTGATCTTCACCGGCCACGACGTCCGCCACGCCGACGGACGGCAGCTCCAGCGCGTCGGACTCGAGCCGCACGTGCGCGTGGCGCCGACCCTGCGCGGCCTGCGCGAGGGGAAGGACGAGGTGCTGGAAAGGGCGGTGCGCTACGTCAACGAGGGGCGCTGAGTCGGAGGCGTACGGCGCGTTCGCCTACGCCTACGACAAGGCCCTCGGCTTTCGCTTCAGCCGGGCGGTGGCGAAGCTGCTCGACCGGATGCTGGCCCGCTATCCGACGGCGAAGCGCACTCATCTCGACGTCGCCTGCGGCACCGGGCTGGCGATGGACTTCTTCCGAGGGCGCGGTTGGCAGTCAGTGGGCATCGATGCCTCGCTGGCCATGTTGCACTTGGCGAGCGGCCCTCGCGCCGCCGCGGACATGCGCGCCCTGCCGTTCCGCGCGCGTTTCGCGCGCGTCACCTGCCTGTACGACAGCCTCAATCACATGCTCGACCGCAGGAGCCTCGTCGCCGCCTTCCGCGCCGTGCGCGCGGTGATGGAGGACGACTCGCTGTTCTTCTTCGACGTCAACCATCCGGAGATCTACCCCGAGGTGTGGGGCGCGTCCGATCCGTTCGTCTCGGTGGGGAGCGAGCATCACCTGGAGATCGCCACGACCTACCGCGCGCGCGACAAGCGCGCCACGGCGATGATCACGGGGTGGGCGGTGGTGGACGGGAAGCGGGTGGAGATCAAAGAACAGCACCGCCAGCGCGCCTGGAGCGAGCGGGAGCTTCGCTCCGCGCTCGCCGAGGCGCGCCTGGCGGCCGTCGACGTCGTGAACTTCGACCCGTATCTCGAGCCGATCCAGGCGCCGACGGTGAAGCTGTTCTTCGTGGTGAAGCCGACGTGAACGTGGAGCGGCGGGCTCTCAGCCCGCCGAAGACCGATACGGTGGGCT
>JBIOTX010000426.1:0-15536 GCA_044866315.1 Thermoanaerobaculia bacterium
TCTTAGCCCGCCGAAATGAAAAACGGCGGGCTGAGAGCCCACCGCTCCACGTTACGAGCGAAGCGCTTCGACCGGCGTGAGCCGCGAGGCGCTCAGGGACGGGTACAGCCCCGCGAACAAGCCCACCCCGATCGCGAACGCGCTGGCCACGGTCAGGCCGAACATCGATACCGGCAGGCCGGCGGGGAAGAAGCCGCCCACGACCTTGACCAGGCCGATGCCGCCGGCGAGGCCGATGGCGGCGCCCACCACGGACAGGGCCACGGACTCGATCAGGAACTGCACGAACACGTCGGCGTCGCTCGCGCCCATGGACTTGCGCAGGCCGATCTCGAAGAGGCGCTCGGAGATGGAGATCTTGAGCACGGAGAAGATGCCCACGCCGCCGATGAGCAGGGAGATGCCGGCGATGGAGAAGAAGACGATCCGCCAGTTGCGCAGGATGACCTCGATCTCGCCGCGCTCCTTGAGGATGTCCTTGCCGATGTTGTTGATGCGCACGTCCTTGATGCCGTTGTGAGCCTGGGTGAAGCGCGCCGTGGACTCGTCCTCGGCGTCGATGGACTGCTCCGGCGTCACGGCCTTGCCGAGCATGTAGGAGATGGAGTTGGCCCGGCCGAACATGTCGCGGTAGACGGTCCAGGGCACGTACGCGCCGCCCATCTCCCGGAACATGTCGTCGTCGTCGACGAAGGTGGTGTCGAACTTCGTTCCCACGCCGATGACGGTCAGGCGCCGCCCACCGAGATTGATCTGCCGGCCGAGGGCCTCCTCGCCGCCGAAGAGGCGCCGCTTGAGGTTGAAGCCGATGACCACCACCGGCGCGGACGTATCGAGGTCGCGCTCGCTGATCCAGCGGCCGGCGGAGACCTCGCGGTTGCGGATGCTGGCGTACTCCGGGGTCACGCCGTAGACGTCGATGCGCCGCGTGACCGTGCCGGACGTGACCACCGCACGGCTCTCCCCGACCGGCACCATGTCCCGCACGTACTGCGCGGCATCGAACAGTTTCGCGTCTTCGATGCGCAGGCCGCGGGAGAGGTGAGACTTCGCCAGTTGCACGCGGTCGGTCGGCCGCTGCGGCGAGATGGCCAGCACGCCGTCCAGCCCGAGGTCGTTGATGCCCTTGAGCACGGACATCTGCACGCCGTCGAGCACGGACATGACCACCACCAGCGCGAGCGTGCCGAGGATGACGCCGATGAGGGTGAAGAGCGAGCGCAGCGGGTGCGCCTTCACTTCCTCGTACGACGTGCGGACCGCTTCACCGACTTGCATGGTCTTCCTACTCCGTTCTCAGGGCGTCGATCGGGTTGAGCCGCGACGCGCGGATGGCCGGGTACATGCCGAACACGAGGCCCGTCCCGGCGGCGAAGATGAGGGCGTTGATGATCGTGCCCGGGGTCACGATGGCCGGGTCGCGGGTGAGCATGGCGATGCCCTGGGTGAAGAGCTTCCCGACGAACAGGCCGATGATGCCGCCGAAGACGGACACCAGCAGCGACTCGGTGAGCATCTGGAAGAAGATCTGGGCAGGCGAGGCCCCCACGGCCTTGCGCGTGCCGATCTCGCGCACGCGCTCGTTGAACGAGGCCAGCTGGATGTTCATGACCACGATCCCGCCGACCAGCAGCGAGATCACCCCGCAGATCATGAAGGTCATGTCGTACATCTTGTTCTCGGACTCGTTGCGGGCCAGGTTGGCCACGCGCGAGAAGACCTGGAAGTCCTTGACCCCGTGCTCGCGGAAGAGGATGGACTCGATCTCCGAGACCGCCTCCTTGTGGCGCTTCACGTCCTTCATCCGGGCGTGCATGAACGAGATCCGCCCCTGCTCGAGCGGCTCGCCCTTGCGAGTCATCATGGTAGTGATGGGGATGTACATCTGCCGGTTCATCCAGCGCAGCACGTTCCGCTCGTTGTCGAAGCTGAACCACTTCTCTTCCATCACCCCGACCACGGTATAGCCGGCGTCGCCGATGGTGAGGGTCTTGCCGAGCGGGTTGTCGCTGCCGAAGAATTCCGTGGCCCGGGTGGTGCCGAGGACGACCACGCGCGCGGCGGTCTGCAGGTCGGTGTCGGTGATGAACCGCCCGTGCTCGACCTTGAAGAAGCTGATCGGCGAGTACGCCGGGGTCACTCCCATGACGTCGCGCTGCTTCTGGATACTGCCGAAGCTGACGTTCATCCGGTCCGAGGAGACGGGCGAAACCAGGTCGATCTCCTTCCCTTCCCGCCGCAGGACCATGGCGTCGCCGTAAGTCAGCCCCTTGGAGGCCAGGGCCTTGGCGTCGAGGGTGATCTGGCCGGTCTCCTTGTTGCTGATCCAGATGCGCTCGATGCCGCCGCTCATCTTGTAGTAGCGCATCGACGCTTCCTTGCCGGCCACGGAGAGCGAGAACGTCGCGACGATGGAGCCGGCGCCGAGGATGATCCCGGTCAGCTGCAAGAGCGTGCGGCCGAGGTGATCCTTGATGTCGCGGATGCCGTCGATGATCGCTTCTAAGAGGAGCATGGCGTCAGTCCATGTCGTCGCCGTCGACGATCTTGCCGTCGACGATCTTGATCCGCCGCTGGGTGCGCGCGGCGATGGCCGGGTCGTGGGTGACCAGGATGATGGTCTGGCCGTTCGCGGCCAGCTCCTCGAAGAGGCGGATGATGTCGCCGCCGGTCTTCTGGTCGAGGTTGCCGGTGGGCTCGTCGGCGAGGATCACCGACGGGTTGTTGACCAGGGCCCGGGCCACGGCCACGCGCTGGCGCTGGCCTCCGGAGACCTCGCCCGGGCGGTGCTTCGCCCGGTTCTTGAGGCCGACGCGGTCGAGGGCCTCCAGCGCGCGGAGGCGGCGCTCGTCGCTATCCATGCCGGCGTAGAGCAGCGGCAGCTCGACGTTCTTCCAGATCGTGGCCCGCGGGAGCAGGTTGAAGGTCTGGAAGACGAAGCCGAGCTTCCGGTTGCGGATCTTCGCCAGCGCGCGCGCCGACATCGCGGCGACGTCCTCGCCGTCCAGCCAGTACTTGCCTTCGCTCGGCGAGTCGAGGCAGCCGAGGATGTGCATCAGCGTCGACTTGCCCGAGCCGGAGGGCCCGATGATGGCCGCGAACTCGCCGCGGTCGATCTGCAGGTCGATGCCGGCCAGGGCCGTCACCGCGTTCTCCCCCGAGTCGTACACCTTGGTGATGCTCTCGAGCTGGATCAGCTTCTTGCCGGCCGTCTCCGCCGTGGGAGGGGCCGGCTCGGCGGTCCGCCAGTTTTCGAATTTGAATACGGCGCTCATGATGGCTCGCTCCCGCTCGCGTTCCGATTAATCCTCGTCGTCGTCCTTGTCCTTCGAGACCGTCGGGTCTTCGAGGGCGACTTCTTCGCCGGCCTTCAGGCCCTGTAGGATCTCGACGCGGGCGTTGTCGGCGAGACCGGTGACGACCACGCGCTTGTCGAAGAACTTCTTCCAGGCGTCCTTGTCTTCTTTCTTCGGTCCACCCTCGGCCTTCTTGGCGTCCTTCTTCTTCGCCTCCTCGGCGAAGGCCTTCGGGTCGATGGTCTTCTTCACGTAGACGATCTCCTGATCGTCGCGCTTGAAGACCGCCTCCACCGGGACGGAGAGGACCTTGTCCTTGCGCTCGCCGATGACTTCGATGTTCGCGGTCATGCCCGAGCGGAGCTCGCGGCCCTGGGCGTCGAGACGGATCTCGACGTCGAACACGCGCACCTTGTCATCCACGCGGACGGCCGGGGCGATGCGGTCGATCTTGCCCCTGAAGATGACCTTCGGATAGGCGTCGAGGGTAACCTTGACCGGCATGGCCGTGTGGATCTTGCCGATGTCCACTTCGTTCACGCCGGCCTTGACGATCATGCGCGAGGTGTCGGCGACGGTGAAGAGCACCGTGCCCGCGTTGAAGGAGCTGACGCCGGAGGTGATGGACTCGCCGATCTCGATGTTCTTGGTCAGGACCACGCCGTCCATCGGAGCGACCACGCTCGAGCCCTGGAAGCTCTGGGCCGACTGGCTGATGGGAATGCCGCTCTTCTCGACGATGGCGTACTTCTCGCGCGCTTTCTCGTACTCCTGGCGGGTCTCGAGGTATTCGGCCTCGGCGTCGCGATGCTGCTTCGGCGCGAGGAGACCCTGGACGAAGAGCTTGTTGTCAGCCTCCCAGTTCTTCTTGGCCTCCTCGAAGCGGATGTGCGCCGAGGCGAGGGAGTTCTTGGTGTCGGCCAGCGACTGGGCCTGGGTCAGGTCGGGCTCGACGCGCGCGAGCACGGTGCCCCGGCGGACCACGTCGCCGTCGCGGTGCAGGATCTCGACGACCTTGCCGGAGATGGCCGACTTGACGTCGACCTTCACTTCCGGCTCGACGGTGCCGACTTCCGTGACCTTGACCTGGATGTCCGCCACCTCGGTCTTGCCGACCTTGACCGGCGACTCGGGCGGCTTCTTGTCCTTGCCGTTGGCCTTGATCGCCACCGTGCTGCCGATGGCAATGACCAGAACGATGATCGTGAAAATGGTGATCTTGCGTTTCCGCTTCGCGCTCATGACACCCTCCAGAGCTTTCTGAAGGCTGTATTCGTTCGCGAGCGGAAATAGTTGCAAGACCGCTTGTTACAAGTTTAGGAGTGCGGCGGCAGAGAGCCGCCGCTTTCCTATAGCGATTCCAATTGCGTTTGCGGATACGTCGAGGCATCCACCTTCGGGTGGGCCTGGGCGATCTTCCCTTCCTCATCGATCACGTAGGCGATACGGCGGGCGTACTCGTCCTTCGGGGACTCGGCCGCGCCATAGGCCATGCCGATCTTGCGGTCGGTGTCGCAGAGGAGGGGGAAGGGGAACTTGAACTTCTCGGCGAAGGCCTTGTTCTCCTTCTCGCTGTCAAAGCTGACGCCGAGGATCTGGGCGTTCTTGGCGGCGTACTGCTGGCTGAGGTCCCGGAACCCGGAACCCTCGCGCGTTCAACCGGGGGTGTCGGCCTTCGGGTAGAACCAGAGGACGACCTTCTTCCCCCTGAGATCGCTGAGTTTGACGCGGTTGCCGTTGTGGTCGGTGACCTCGAAATCGGGAGCCTTCTCTCCGGGCTGGAGCATGTGCGGTTCTCCTCGAAAGACGGTTTGCAGGATGCCCTTGAGCGTCACGCCGCGTATTGTAAGGGCCGTGAGCCTCGAAAACTGGAACGAGCGCTATCGCGCGCGGGAAGAGATCAACGACGAGCCGGCCGCAGTCCTGGTCGAAGCCGCCACGGACCTCCCGCCCGGCCGGGCCCTCGACCTGGCCTGCGGCGCCGGCCGCAACGCCCTCTGGCTGGCCCGGCGGGGCTGGGCGGTGGTGGCCATCGACGGCGCGTCCGAGGCCATCCGCATCCTCCAGGAGCACGCCGGCGACCTGACCATCGACACGCGCGTCCTCGACCTGGAGAACGGCCAGCCCCTCCCCTTCCCCGACGAATCCTTCGATCTCGTGGCCATCCTCTTCTATCTACATCGCCCGCTCTTCGCGGAAGCGAAGCGCCTGGTCCGCCCCGGCGGCATGGTCGTCGCCGCGGCCCGGACGACCGGCATCAACCCGCGCTTCTGCGTGGCGCCGGGAGAGCTGCCCGGGTTCTTCGCGGGGTGGGAGGGGGTGGTGGACCGGGAGGGGGAGGTGGCGGAGGTGGCGGTGAGGAGGAGATGAAGGCAGAAGGCAGAAGGCAGAAGGCAGAAAGATGAATGAAGAGGTTCGAATGAAGAATTAAGAATGAAGAGTCCCACCCACCCGGTCGTGTCCGGGGGGCGTGCTTCTTCATTCTTCCCTCTTCATTCGAACCTCTTCATTCCCGTCCCGTGCACCTTCTTCTGCCTTCTGCTCTATGCCTTCTGCCTTCTGCCTTCATCCCTTCATCCACGGCCCAGGGAGGGTCGGTGAGGAAGACCACCCGCCCGGCAATCTAGTGCCGGACGGAGCGCCGCCGCGAGGGCGCGAGCTCCAGATCGAAGAGGCCCGTATACGTGGCGGCGTGAAGAAACTTCCCCGTCTCGTCGAGGACCAGGTCGTAGACCAGACCGCTGGTCAGCCCCTCGCTGAAGGAGCTCCAGCTCGCGCCTCCGTTGAACGAACGAAAGACTCCCTTCGAGGCTGTGGCGGCGTAGAGGATGGACGAGTTCGTCGGATCGACGACGATGGCGCGCACGAGCAACTGGCGAAGATCGAAGTCGGTCGGCAGGCCTTCGTTGATGGCTCTCCAGGTGGCGCCGCTGTCGACGCTCTTGTAGATGCCGTGCTGCGAGGTCCCGCAGTACACCGTGGACGGCGCGTTGCGGTCGACGGTCATGGTCAGCACGTAGGCGAATTCGTCGAGGCCGGTGTTGATCGGAGTCCAGAGCAAGCCGCCGTTGATGCTCTTCAGCGCACCGGTGCCCGCCAATCCGCCGCCGGCGTAGACGATGTCCGAGCTCGTCGGATCGACGGCGAGGATGCGCGCGTTCTCCGAGCCGAGGTAGATCCAGCTCGCGGCGCCGTCCACGGTCTTGTATTGAAAGCGGAAGTCGAACTCGCTCGCGTACACCGTTCCCGGACTGGAGGGGGCGACCACGAGCTTCTCGGTGACGAATTCGGGCGCGAGACCGGTCGAGCGGTTCGTCCAGCTCGCGCCGCCGTCGACGCTCTTGAACATGCCGCCGGTCGCGCTCGCGTAGATCGTGTCGGGCGATGCAGGATCGACGGCGAGCGAGCGGACTTCGCCGGTGATCCCTTCGTTGCGAGGGATCCAGGAGCCGCCGTTGTCCGTGCTCCTGAGCACCGAGCCGTCGACGTCGGCCGCGTACAGCGCATGCGGCGTCGCGCCGTCGATCGCCAGCGCGCGGACTTCCCTGGCGTGAATGCCGCGGCTGGTGAAGTTCCAGGGAGGAGCGCCGTCACTGTCGTTGCGGAAGACGCCGGTGCCGGTGGCGGCGAAGAGTCGAGGGCCGCGCAGCGCCAGCGCGTACACCTGTCCGAGACTGGCGTCGCTGAAGCTCCAGCTTCCGCCGCCGTTGCGGCTCTTCATCAGCAGACCGTCGGTCGTGGCGGCATAAAGCGTCGACGAGTCGTCCGGATGGATTGCCACGGTCTCGACCTCGGAGAGCGGCGGCAACCCGTTGCTGGTCCTGCTCCACGTGGCCGCGCCGTCGGAGTTCCGGAAGACACCCTGGAGGGTTCCGGCGTAGACGATCGACGGCGTCCGCGGATCGACGGCAAGAGCCAGGACGCTGGTGACCGGAAGGCCGTTGCCGGACGGCGTCCAGCTCCCGCCGCCGTTTTCGCTCTTGAACAGGTTGCCGCACCCGCTGGCGTACAGGGTGGCCGGGGTCTTCGGGTCGACGGCCAGCACCCCCACGTAGAAGCAGTCGAAGCCGTTGCGCGCCGGGATCCAGCTCGCTCCGCCGTCGGCGCTCTTGTACACGCCGTCGTAGGTACCCGCGTAGACGGTGTTCGGGTCCGTCGGATCGACAGCCAGCGCGGACACGACGCTGCCGATGAGCGAGCCGAGAGGCGCGGTCACCGTCCACCCCGAGCCATCCGCGCTGCTGCGGAACACGCGCGTCCCGCCGCCGGCGTAGCGCACCGTGGGAGCGAACGCGAACGCGCCGATGCGCGGGAGAAAGGTCGAGGGCGGCAGGGCCAGGCCTTCGCTGAACAACTGCCAGGTATCGCCGCCGTCCACGCTGCGGAAGATGCCCGCTTCCGTGCCGGCATAGACGTGCGCCGCGTTCGCCGGATCGATGGCCACTGCGTTGATGCGACCACCGTCCGGTCCGCCGCTGCTCCAGCGGTTCACGCCGGCGTTCACGGCGAGGGGTGCGAGCACTGCGACGAGGAGCATTCCGATCCGGATCGCAGATCGGCGGCGCTGCCGCCGCACTCCTAGACTTTCATCCATTCGAACACCTTATAGTGTTCCCCATTCATCCCCAACCGCGCGTATACCTCCTGCGCGCCGGTGTTCCGCGAGTCCACGTACAACCGGATGCCCCGGACCGCCGGATCGCCCTCCACCATCGCCTTCACGTGCTGGTACAGCCCCGCGTACACCCCGCGCCTGCGCAGCTCGGGGACGACGTACACGCTCTGGATCCACCAGACCATGCCGCTGCGCCAGTCGCTCCACTCGAAGGTGATCATCAGCGACCCGACCACCTGGCCGTCGCTCTCGGCGACGAAGTAGCGGCCCAGGGAAGGGTCGGCAAAGACGGCGGCGACGCCGCGGCCGAGGATCTCCGGGTCGAGCTCCAGGTCCTCGGTCTCGCGGGCCATGGCCCGCTGGAAGGCGATGATGCGCGCGGCGTCATCGGGGCGCGCGTCGCGGTAGGCGATGGGCATGCTAGGCTCCGGCCGCGGTGACGATAGCAGAACCCCCGCACGAGGAGCGCCGGCGCGCGCTGCTTTTGATGCTCGGCGCGGCGTCGCTGTTCGGGGCGATGGCCTTCGCGGCGAAGCTGGCCTCGGGACGCCTGTCCGGCTCGCAGGTGGCCATGATCCGCATGGCCGTGGGCCTCACGCCGGTGCTGCTCGTGGCGAACATCCGCCGCCGCGCGCTGACGTTCCAGCGCACCGACCTCCTCCTCCTGCGCGGCATCTGCGGCGGCCTGGCCGTGCTGCTCTACTTCCTGGCCATCGAGCACATCAACGTCGGCGTGGCCACGCTCCTCAACTACACCGCCCCGCTCTGGAGCGGCCTGTTCTCGATCTTCTTCCTCAAGGAGAAGATCAGTCCGAAGGTGCTCCTGCCGATGCCGTTCGCGCTGCTCGGCGTCTTCCTGGTCGTGAACGCGCACGCCCGTCCCGGCGACATCCTCGGCTTCGGCCCCTGGGAGCTGGCCGGCGCGGCCTCGGCGTTCTTCTCCGGGGCGGCGGTCACGGCCATGCGCGCCGCGCGGCGGGGCGAGAACTCCTGGGCCGTCTACGCCAGCTTCTGCCTTCTTGGCATGCTCGTCGCCGCGCCGCTGGGCGTGATGACCTGGAAGAATCCCACCCCGCGCGAGTGGAGCTTCCTCGCCGCCACGTCGCTCCTGGCCATCGGCGCACAGCTGCTCCTCACCTTCAGCCTGCGCTGGGTGGACGCCATGACCGTCGGGGTGATGTCCCAGCTCGCCGTGGTCGTGGCCATGGCCCTCGGCGCCACGTTCCTCGACGAGACCCTCAGCGCGAAGGCGCTGCTCGGCGCGGCCCTCACCATCGGCGGCGTGGCCGGCGTGGTCTACGTGACGTCGTGGACCAAGCGCACCGTGGCCGCGGACGAGATCGCGCCGGAGGCCTGACCTATTGCCGGACCAGCCCAATCGATTCCGGTTCGATGACCGCGTGTCTCCCGCGGAGCTGACTCCGCGCGAGGCGAGGGCGCGAGGATGGCCCCGCGCCCCGCTACGAAACGGTCAGGGTTGCTGCGTCACGTCGAGAGCGGTGTCGTCGACGAAGAAGCTCGTGGCCAGCGAGTAGTCCTCGGTGCCGTAGAAGCGGACGCGGATCGTCTGCCCCTTGTACGCGAGGACGTCGAACTGCTTGAGCTGATAGGCGCTGGTCTCATTCAGATTCGAGTACGTGGCCAGCGTCGTCAGGACCGTCCCCGAGGGATCGAGGAGCTGGATCATCAGATTGTCGTAGGCGATCGTGGTCGTCCCTTCGTCGGTGGCGATCTTCAGCCAGAACGAGAGCGTCGCCGCCGTCGCGCCCGAGGGAATCGTGACCTGCTGCTCGAGTGTGTCGGTGTGAGTCGTACCGTATCCGTTCAGGTGCGCCAGATACGACCCGGTGCGCGCCTGTGCGGACGAGACGATTACGCCGGCGGTGGCCGTCCAGTTCGCTGTGCCGGCCTCGAAGCCGGGGTTCAGCAGGATCTGTGTGTTCACCGGTGGCGGAATCATGTACGCGCCGGTGGCGATGCGCAGATCCTGGATGTGGGCGCGCTTGATCCGCGTACTTCCCGCGGTGATCGTCGGATCGGTGTACGGGTACGACGGCAGACCGAGGGGCGTGCGGGCTGCGTCGAGCGCGTTTCGGAGCTCCACCAGATGGATGCGCTTGACGGCCGTCGACGTGTTCAGCGTCGGATCGGTAAAGGGAAAGCCGCCGGTGTTGTTCAGCAGACGCACCGCGTTCACGGCGGTGCGCAGCTGGGTGAAATGGACGGCCTTGACGGCCGTCGTGCCGACGGTCAGCGCGACGTCGGTGAAGACCACGGTCGTGGCCAGAGCCTTGTTGCTGTCGGCCGATTCGCTTCCCGACGGAGCGACCGCGCGGACCTTATAGAGGTAGGCGGTGTTCGTCGCCGCGGTGGTATCGAGGTATTGCGTGCCCGGTGCCGAGCTGATGAGCGTCCAGGTGCTGTTGTTGCTCGTCCGGTAGACGCGGTAAGTCTGCGCGCCGGGAACGCCGAGCCATGTGACGGAAACGCTCGTCGCGCTCATCAACTGTGCGCTGACGGAGCTCGGAGCGGCGATCGTGCCGGTCGCCGTCGCGGACGCCTCGGGCGAGTTGGCCGATTCGCAATTCGGGCCGACGGCGCGCACGACATAGTAATAGGTGACGAAGGCCGAGACCGTGGTGTCGACGAACGGCGACGCGGTCGGCGTGCCGACCTGCGTGTACGGACCGCCGGAGGTCGTGCCGCGGAGGACACGATAGCTGGTCGCGTTCGCGGCCGCGGCGAAAGCGACGTCGATGCGGTTGGAGCCGTTCGGCGCCGCCGAGGCGGTGGCCGGAGCGAGCGGGGAGGCGCACGTCATGGCGTTGTAAACGACGAGGGCGAAGTGCTGATCGGTCGTGTCGCCGGTGCCCTGCGCGCCGTCACCGGCAAGCGCGGTGGCGCGGACGGTGAGCGTGAACGCCCCGCTGACCGCGCCCGCGGCGAAGTGAATTGCTTCGACGTTGTTGCGGGTATCGGTCGTGCCGCCGGCCGTCGTCGCGCCGTTCGTGAAGACGTTGCCCTTATACGTGGTGGCGCCGAACGACACCTCGAGATCGAGGTTGTTGACCAGCGCGGGATTCGCGCCGGCGGCGCCGGGTGCATCCGACCAGACCAGCGTGACGCGGAACGGCCTCGACGGGTCGACGACGTTGCCGGAGATCGTATAGGTCTGTCCGGCGTTCGTGAGGAGGGTCTCCTGGTTGTTATAGACCGTAGCCACGCCGGTGTTGAGCACGTTGGCGAGGTTCATCCGCCCCCATCCCTCGGTGTTGTTCGGTGCGAATCCGGCCGGCTCGGCGCTCGGATCGACGGCGCCGTTGATCAGCATCGCCTTCGACAGCGCCGGCGCGGGAAGCTGGCCGGCATGCGTCGCCTTCCACCACTGCTGGATCAGCGCGGTGGCGCCTGCGACGTGCGGGCAGGCCTGCGACGTTCCGGAACAGTAGCGATGGTTCGCGTCGATGTCGCCCCAGAGCACGTCGGGGCCCGACAGCGCCGAGGCGATCCAGACGCCCGGCGCGGAGATGTCGGGCTTGATGCGGTTGTCACTCGTCGGGCCGCGGCTGGAGAACCAGGCCCACTGATCGATGTTATCGGCATCCGTCCCCTGCTGCGGGCGGTAGTTCTCCGTTGCGCCGACGGTGACGATGTTCTTCGCCGCTTTCGGCGAGGTGAGCGTGCCGGCGCCGGGGCCGGAATTGCCTGCCGAGAAGATGATCGCCAGCGGCTGCTGGCCGGTGGTCGCCGACGAGGCATCGTGCACGAGCGCGTCGTACAGCGCTTCGCGCGAGCCGTAAGCGGAGCCCGGACCAGCGCCCCAACTGTTCGTCGACACCGTTCCTGCCGAGCCGTTGCCGGCGGTGGTCGCGACGATGTCCGCCTGCGCGGTCGAATCGGACGCGCTGTAGCCGGAGCGGAGGAGCGGAATGTTGATGATGTGCGCCTGCGGGGCCATGCCGCTGGCGTAGAAGAAACCGTTCCCGTCGGTGTGGTTGCACAGGCCGGCGACGATGCCGGCGTCGTGATGGCCGTGGCCCTCCGCTCCTGCGGCCGCGCCGCGGCGGATCGTGGCGTTATCGGTGACCCGGCCGGTGAGATGCATCTCCGACACGTCGACGCCGTCATCGACGACGCCGACGGCGATCCCGGTCCCGTTCACCCCTTTGGCCGTCAGGAAGCTCGCGTAGCCGGGGGCGGTCACGGTCGTGCCGCTGTAATTGCCGGCGACGATCTGGTTCGAGCGCTCGTCTTCCTTCTCGTACGGGAACCACGTTTCAATCCGGGCGATGTCGCGCAGCGCGGCCAACTCGGCGAGCTTCTCGGTGTCGAACTCGACGCGGAAGTTGCGGAAGTAGAGGCCCTCGACCACGTCGGCGACCTGATCGACGTTTCCGCCGAGCCGCTTCACCGCTTCGATGACTTCCTCGAGGTCTTTCGCCCTGAACGCGGAGACGCGGTAGAACTGCCGCGGGCCCTGAGTCCGTTGCACCGGTTTGCCGAGGAGCCACTCCAGATCGGGGCCGAGCTTGTACGCGGGGTGGAACAGACCGCGCCAGCGCACTTCGCGACCGCGTCCGGCCACCGCGATCTGCGCGGGCGTGGCGCGTACGAGCATCGAGTTGTCGGGAACGTACTGGATCGGCTCGACACCTTTGCTCTGGGCGCTGGCGATCCATTCTTCGCGAATCGGCCCGCGGAACTGGACGATGTAGTAGCGCGGCTCGGGGCCGTGATCGTTGTCCGCGAATGCCGCCGGGACCGAAGGCTCTCCTTCGCCCGGGTCGAAGCGGAACGCGCCGAGGCCGACGTTTTCTTCGATGACCTCGATGTCGAGACCGGCGCCGCGCGCGCGCTGCAGCGCCGCCTCCGGCAGGCGGATGAGCACATAGCTGCCGTAGTCATCGAGCACTTCTCCGAAGCGCGGCGCGTTTTCGCGATCGGCGCTCTTGCGGATCAGGAGGCGTGCGCTCCGGAGCGCCGGTCCTTTCGGATCCTTCGGCTGTGCCGAAAGGTCGCCCGGCACGAGGCCGCCGAGCACGAGAAGAACGGCAACGAAGACTCTGCGAAACGAGGACAGAAATGAGCTCACATGGACCCCCGGTACCGCCGGCGCGGATTTCATGATTTCCATCGTGCTTTCGGACCGCGAGCTGACGCCGCCGCGCTCCACGCGGCTCGTCCCTCCAATGACCTTGCAGCTGTTTTCCTCATAAGACCTCTCCCGCTGATCCGGAAGACCTCGTACTCCCGTGGTGCTGCTGTTACTGGAGGCTGAGTAAGACGAGAATCTCCCCTTCGCCGCTCGGAAGCGTCTCGAGCGCTTTGCCGATGATCGTCCCGGGGCGGTGGATGATCACCCCTCCGACGTCTATCGGCGCAGAGCGCATCGCCACGCCCGGACGGTCACTGCTGACCAAGAGGTCCCCCGCGCGAATCGCGCCGTAGGCTGCATTGACGCGGACCTTGACGCGGCCGGTGGTGGCCACCATCGCTTTGGATGGGCCTTCAACGCCGAGGAGCACTCCCGGCTGCGCGGAAATGACCCCAGCGACGGCCGTGTCATACGCGCGCTTGGACGGCGTCACGCCGTTCACAGCTTCGGCATCGACGACCACTACGGTCCCTGGCGCCATCGGCTCGGAGGCCGGAACCCACTCCGCGAGGTCCTGGTACACGGCTCCCACAATCGATGTCGCGGTGATCTTTCCATTGACGACCAACTTCTCGGACTGATCGGCCGGATTCGTGCCGATCGTTACGACGCCGCTGCCGTCGATGCGCAACCGCTCGTTCGAAGTTCCGGCGCCCCCCGTAGCGAATAGGATCGGAGCACTTCCCAGGGTCGCAACCACAAGCCCGTTCGACGCGCCGCTCGACGTGCCGAAGAACGCCCTATTCGGGGTAACGAGTCCACTTGCCGCGTAACCGGAGTTGAAGTACTGAAGGAAGAACGACTTCCCCAGATTGATATTCTCCCCCAGTCGGAACCGGGTCGTCGCAAGGTTGCCGGGATTGTCATTTGCGATGACGACATCGTTAAACCCGTTCACCGACTGATAGACATGCAACATGCCGTTCGGCGTCGCCGTTCCGATGGCCACTCTCCCAGTGGTGTGGACGTCGGCTCCGGCGTCGACCCAGTTGTTGCTCTGTGCCGTGAGCTGCGTCGTCAATCCGAATACGAACAGTGCAGCCGCGACCGAACGGGCAAGCACCAACGTCCCTGAGTTCCAACTGGGGATCTTGGCGTTCATAGGATGAACCCTCCTCTATTTGCAGCATCAATCATCCGTGAGAAGTTGTGTACGTGAAGTTCCGCCGCACGACTTTCCGATTGCCGAGGAGGGCAGCGCATCCGCATGTGGACTCCCGCCACCTCCTCTCGCATAGGAGTGACCGAAAGTATGCAATCCCTACCTCGGCATCGCCGAAACCAAGAAATAAGTCCGTGCGGACCGTTGGCGATATCGTCCGGCGATAACCTGCTGAGCGACCGCCACGCGAGCAGGACCACCGGTGTGCTCTCCTGCTTCGACGGCATTGTGATCCAGAGCACGCTGCCGCCGCCTGCCGTTCGAAATCGACGGCGCGGTTGCGGAACTCGGACAGAGGCGCACCGCCTCGTCGTAGCTCGCGGCGCGGACGATTGCGCGGTTCCGAGCGCGCCCGGCCATCCCTGGGCGGGCGGCATGGACTGTGTTCCCATAGCTGCTTTTGCCATGCACACCCAAGGTGGGCGCCGATTGGGCGCGAGATATATGGTTTTTGTGGGGATTTCATGGAGGCGAAGACGGCACGGCTCAGACTCGATACGACGTTCTCACGCGAGCTGACGCCGCCTCGCTCCACGCTTCGGCCCGCCGGCCACGAATCAGGCTACCCACAGCGTCTGGAGTGCGCGAGCGCCGGCTCGCGTTTTCCAATGCTTCATCGAAGCATTCCGCCTTTTCGGGCTGCAGAAAGAGATCTTCCCGATGACTCTCTTTGGGCTATCCGCCGCCATTTCGCTCTTGAACAGGTTCCCGCACCCGCTGGCGTACAGGGTGGCCGGCGTCTTCGGGTCGACGGCCAGCACCCCCACGTAGTAGCAGACCCTCAGCCCGAAGTCGCTGCTCGGCGCGGCCCTCACCATCGGCGGCGTGGTCTATGGTCTACGTCACCTCGTGGACCAAGCGCACCGTGGCCGCCGACGAGATCGCGCCGGAGGCCTGACCTATTGCCGGACCAGATGCCGGGAGACGTACGCCGTCATCTCGAACATCGACAGCGAGTCGTTGCCGTCGAAGATCGGCCGGAGATTGTCGTCGGCGCGAATGCGGCGCTTGTTCTCGGGATCCTGCAGATTGTGCTGCTTGATGTAGTCCCACAGGCGCTTCATGGCGTCACCGCGCGAGAGCGGCTTGGAGCCGACGATGTGCGCGAGCTCAGGCGTCGGCGTGACCAGCCCGGCCAGCGCTCCCCGGGTCGTCCGTCCCGATGTCTGCGGCGCCTTGATCGCCCGCTGCTTGCTCTCTTTCTTGGCCTTGATCGGCATCGCGACCTCCCCGCGCGTGGGGGTGCAAGGGGCTCGCCCGGGGGAGGGGCACGCCGGGTGATGGCAACCCGTGGAGGGGGGGGGGGGG
>JBIOTX010000427.1:0-30234 GCA_044866315.1 Thermoanaerobaculia bacterium
TGTTCACCGGCACGTCGGCGTCGCGGCCGATCTTGATGGCCTCGTCGATCGCGGCGTCGATGCGGTCCGCCTCGTTGCGCAGGTGCGTCCAGTACCCGCCCGCGGTCTTCGCCAGCGCGGTCAGCTCCGCCGTCGTCGCGAAGCGGCCCGGCGGGTAGATCAGCGCGCTGGCGAGCCCGATCGCCCCCTCGTCCTTGGCCTGCTGCACGATCTCCTGCATCTGCTTCAGCTCCTCGGGCGTCGGCGCGCGGTCGGCGTGGCCGATGACCATCTCGCGCGGATTGCGCGCGCCGACGAAGAAGGCGAAGTTCAGCGCCGTCCCGCGCTGCTCGACCACTTTCATGAACTCGCCGAGCGTCCGCCAAGTCACCTTCGGCCAGCCCGCGGGCTTCGTCCGCTCCATCTCCGCGGCCATCTCTTCGTTGAGCGGCCCCGGCGAGAACCCCTCGCCCGTGACCTCGGTGGTCACGCCCTGGCGGATCTTTCCCTCCAGCCGCGGATCGATCAGCACCGCCGCCTGAGAGTTGCCGAGGAGGTCGATGAAGCCGGGAGCGACGACCTTGCCGCGGGCGTCGAGGGTGCTGATCGCGGTGGCCTTCGAGAGATCGCCGATCGCGGCGATCGAATCGCCGCGGATGCCGACGTCCGCGCGGACGCGCGGCGCGCCGGTGCCGTCGAGGACCTCACCGTTGCGGATGACGAGGTCGTAGTCAGCGCTCCTGGCAGGGGTGGGCGGGGTGGTGGATGGCTCCGTGCAAGTGAGGAGCAGGAGGACGAGGGGCGTGAGGCGCATGCAAAGAGATCACCTGCCGTGCAGCTCGATGATAAACAGGCCTGTGCTCGGCGGAATGTAGTCCATGCTCCGCACCTCTTCGAGATGAGCTGCGAAATATCGGGCCAGAAAGTACTCCTGGAACAGGAGGTGAGCGAATCGCACTCGTGGCCGCTGCGTCGTCTTGTTGTCGACGGGCACGAGAAGCGTGTTGAGCACGAGGCCGGTGTAGTCGAAGAGGGCCGCGACCGCGGGGACTGATCTGCAATCGCACGAAGCTCGCAGTCGGGAAGGTGGACCAGCTTTCCATCGTGAAGCTCGAACATCGATGCTGCGGCCGCCTCCATCACCTCGAATGCGAGCCCGATCGTGTCCCGCTTGGCGGTCTCTCCGGCGATCGACGGACGTCCGCTCGTTCCCCAGCGCTGCGACTCCTCGATATCCCGGCTGACCTTCAGCATTGCCCACTCTTCGACCAGATCGGCACGGCTGACGTAGTGAATGTCGCGCTCGGACACCGTCTCCAGGATCATCCGCAGAAACAGCGGCCGCCGCGGAATGTCGCCGTAGTACGTCGCGTACGATCCTGACTCGATCAGCCGGATCAATTCGTCGATTCGCGCTTGCGCGGCGTCGCCGTCCAGCGACTCGCGATGTCGACGCGCCAGGGCGACCATCTGCGGCTGGTCCCACTCCCGGAGCTCGATCTGGCGGACGTGCTTCCGAATCCCTCCCTTGTGCTCGCCGACCTTTCCGAACCGCTGTTCGAGGTCGTGTTTGCGCGTGGTCCAGAACTCCGTTCTGGCCGTGAACACCACCGGCACCTTCAGCAGGTTGAAGAAGTTGAAGAAGTGCTGAAACGCCCCGCGCTCGCGCGCGAAGAATGGGCTCTCGTCCAGGCCGTCGAAGAGAAGCACGGCGTTGGTGGTCGGATCCTTGAAGAGATTCTCCAGGACCGGACGAGCCACGAACTTCCAGAGCGGCGAGTCGCCGACGTCGGCGATCTCCAGCAGCTCCTCCAGATCGATGCAGCGGTCGAGGAGGTCCTTGGTTCCCACCACCCGGTTGTCGATGCGCGCGGCAGGGATGAAGAACACCTTCTGCGTCGCCGAGCGAAAGGCCCGGCGCGCGGCGGTGGTCTTTCCGTAACCGGCCTCGCCGATGAGCAACGTCAGATGCGGTCCGCCGGACGTCAGCAGGAGCTCCGCGGGATCGGCGAGCATCTCCACCGCCGGCTCCTCGGATTCCAGCCGATGGCGATCGATGGTCAGATTGGAAAGCCGCAGCGGAACGACGGGAAGCGGCTCCGGGTCGAATGCGCCGAATGCGGCGACGTTCCGGTTGGCCGCCACCGCCAGCGCGTCGGTGATGCGGTCGCTCATGCCGTTGAAGACCTCGCGCAGCAGCCGCTGGACGTCCCAGAGCTCGGCCCGTTCGACGCGGCCGCCGGCCGCGAGCGCCTCCACGGCCTTGCCGACCTCCACGCGGAAGCCCTCGTCGCTGCCGTCGCGGTTGTGAATCAACAGGTAGCGCTCGGCGCCGACGTCGCTTCGGCGGAACTTCTCGATCGACGCGAGGCACTGATCGATCTGGGAGCGGCCGAGGCGGGCTTCATCGACCTCGAAGCCCTTGCACTGCACAGCCAGCTCGTCCCAGACGAAGAGGTCCACGCCCTTGCGGTCGATCGCTTTCAGCCGCGGCGCGGTCATGCATTCCGGCCAGCGGATGCGCAGCAGCTCCAGGACCCGGTCGGCGAACGCGTCGCGCGAGAGCGCGCGCAGCTCGCGTTTGAGCTCTTTGTATTCGCTCTTGTCCGTCCACCCCTTGCCGGCCACCGATCGATTCTAGCGACCCGCCCGGACGGTACAATGACCGCGATCTCCTCATGCGCATCCTCCTCATCTCCCCCCGAGGCCCGCTCTATCGCCACAAGACCGGCATCTGGAAGAAGTCGCTACGCTACCAGCCGCTGACCCTGACCACGCTGGCCTCGCTGGTGCCGCCGGAGTTGAACGCCGAGGTGGTGCTGATGGACGAGGGGATCGAGGACATCGATCCCGACGCGCCGGCGGACCTCGTCGGCATCAGCGCCATCACCGGCACGGCCCCGCGGTCCTACGAGCTGGCGCGGCACTTTCAGAGCCGCGGCATTCCGGTGGTCATCGGCGGGGTCCACGCCACGCTGATGCCGGACGAGGTGATGCAGCACGCGGACGCGACGGTGGTCGGCTACGCGGAAGAGACGTGGCCGCAACTGCTGCGCGATTTCGCGCGGGGGGCGCTCGGGAAGCGCTATGACCAGAGTCCTCACCTGAAGCTGGAGAACCTCCCGCTGCCGCGCCGCGATCTGCTCCCGGCGAAGTTCTACGTCACCCCGCACACGATCGAGGCGACGCGCGGCTGCATCCACAAGTGCGAGTTCTGCGTGGTCCCCTCGGCGTGGGGCCGCCCGCTGCAGAAGCCGATCGGGGAGGTGATCGCGGACATCCGCCAGATGCGGCCGCGGAAGCTGATCTTCCTCGACCTGAACCTGATCTCGGACACCGACTATGCGAAGGAGCTCTTCCGGGCCCTGATCCCGCTGCGCATCCGCTGGGGAGGGCTGGCCACGACCATGATCGCCTGGGACGACGAGCTGCTCGATCTGGCCGCGGCGAGCGGCTGCGGCGGGCTGCTGCTCGGCTTCGAGTCGCTCTCCGAGGGGGCGCTGGCCGAGTCGCGCAAGAGCTTCAACGCCCGCCTCGAGTACCGCACGGTCATCGAGAAGCTGCATGCCCGGAACATCGCCATCCAGGGCTGCTTCGTCTTCGGCTTCGACGACGACGACCCGGACGTCTTCGCCCGCACCGCGCAGTTCGCGATCGATACGCACATCGACCTCCCGCGCTACGCCATCCTGACGCCGTTCCCCGGCACGCCTCTCTACACGCGCCTCTCCAGCGAAGGGCGGATCCTCACCAGCGACTGGACGTACTACGACGGCCAGCACGTGGTCTATCGCCCCGCGCGCATGACGGCCGACGAGCTGCTGCAGGGGACGGAATCGGCCTGGAAGACGACGTACAGCTATCGCGGCATGTTCAAGCGCCTGGCCGGCGCGCGCGTGCAGTTGCCGATCGCCATCCCCGCCAACCTCGGCTATCGCTTCTACGCCCATCACCTCAACAAGTACTACACCTGTGACTGGGCGCTTCCGTCGGCGAAAGCGGCGTGACGATGCGGCTGACACTCATCCACCCCTGCATCGGCAGGCGGATCGGCCAGAAGTACATCCGCACCTGGCAGATGGAGCCGCTCGCGCCCGCGGTCCTGGCCGGCCTCACCCCACGCGACGTCGAGGTGAAGTTCTACGACGACCGCATGGAGGCGATTCCGTACGACGAGCGCACGGACCTGGTGGCCATCAGCGTCGAGACCTACACCGCCCGCCGCGCGTACGAGATCGCCACCGAGTACCGCAGGCGCGGCGTGCCGGTGGTCATGGGCGGCTTCCACGCCACGCTCCTGCCGGACGAAGTGGCGGAGTACGCGGACGCGGTGGTCGTCGGCGAGGCGGAAGGGCTGTGGCCACAGGTCGTCGAGGATGCGCGCCGCGGCTCGCTGCAGCCGGTCTATCGCGCTCCCCGGCGCCCGTCGCTGGCCGGCGCCACGGCCGACCGGAGCATCTTCCTCGGCAAGCGCTATCTGCCGCTCGGCCTGGTCGAGGCCGGCCGCGGCTGCCACTTCGCCTGCGAGTTCTGCGCGATCCAGTCGTATTTCGCGAGCACGCAGACGCGCCGTCCGGCCGAGGAGGTGTGCGAGGAGGTGAAGCGGATGAAGAAGCCGCTCTACTTCTTCGTCGACGACAACATCACCTCGAACCTGGACGAGGCCAAGGAGCTCTATCGCCGGCTCATCCCCCTGAAGATCCGCTGGGTGAGCCAGGCCTCGATCAACGTCGCCCACGACGAGGAGCTGCTCCGGCTGCTCAAGGCCTCCGGCTGCCAGGGCCTGCTGATCGGCTTCGAGTCGCTCGACCCGGCCAACCTCAAAAAGATGCACAAGTCCTTCAACACGATGAAGGGCGGCTACGAGGTGGCGCTCGAGAATCTGCGCCGCCACGGCATGCGTCTCTACGTCACGTTCATCCTCGGCTACGACGGCGACTCGCTGCAGTCGGTGCAGGAGGTCATGCAGTTCGCCGAGCGCCACAGGTTCTACATCGTGGCCTTCAATCACCTCACCCCGTTTCCGGGCACGCCGCTGTACGACCGGCTGAAGCAGGAGGGACGGTTGCTGTTCGACAAGTGGTGGCTCGACCCGGGTTACCGCTACGGCATGGTCCCGTACACGCCGGCGGGCATGACCGCCGACGAGGTCAAGGAAGGGTGCATCTCCGCGCGGCGCGACTTTTACCGCTGGAGCTCGATCGCCCGGCGGAGCATGGACCGCGTGAACGCCGGCTCGCTCTACATGGGGGCGAAGTTCTTCATCATCAATTACCTGATCCGCCGCGAGGTCACGGAGCGCCGCGACTATCCCCTCGGCGATCAGGCTTTCCGCGGCGAGCTGCTGAAGGTGCGCCGGTGATCACGTTCTCCCTGGCCACGCGCGACGACGACGCCGGCATCCGCCGCCTTTTGGCGACGAACGCCATGCCCGGGCCGATCCGCGTCCGCTTCGAGCGCGAGCCGGATTACTTCGCCGGCTGCACGGAAGCGACGGACGTCCTCGTCGCCCGCGAGGGCGCGCGCGTGGTCGGCGTCGCCTGCCGCGAGGTGCGCAAGCTGTACGTGAATGGCGTCGCCGAGGACGTCGGCTACCTCGGGCAACTGCGCGTCGACCGCGCGTATCGCGGCCGGCTGCTGACCGCGCGCGGCTACCGGGTGATGCGCGAGCTGGACGCCGACGGGCGGGCGCGGGGGTACTTCACGACCATCGTGGACGGCAATGCGCAGGCCGAGGGCGTCCTGGTGCGGAAGGCCCGGGAAAGGATGCCGCGCTATCGCTTCGTCGAGAAGCTCCACACCCTGGCCATCCCGGTGAAGCGGAGGTTTTCCGCGCGGCGCGGTGAAGGACGCCGCGGCATCGATCGCCCCAATCTCTTTCCCGCCTACGAGCCGCTCGGTGAGCGCATCACCGTCGCCGGCGGATCGGCGGCGCTCAGCGACCAGCGGGCCTGGAAGCAGACCGTGATCGACGGCTACGACCGCGCCCTGAGCCTGATCCGCCCGCTCTACAACCTCGTCGCCGCTCTCCAGCTGCCGAAGCCGAACACGCCGCTCGCGCACGCGTACGCCACGCACTTTTGCGCGGAGGACGACGTGGCCGCCTCCGAACTGATTGCGGCGATCCTCGATGCCGCCGTGGGCCGGGGCCTGGACCACGTCCTCTTCGGCTTCACCGCAAGCGATCCCTTCCTCGGCGTGGCCAGGCGACTCAGGCCCGTCGAGTACGTCAGCAGCATCTACACCGTCGCCTTCGACGACGGGGACGACTTCCATGACCGACTTCTTGCACGACCGCGCGCCCTCGATCTCTCCGCGCTCTGACGTCGTTCCGCGCGCGGAGCTCACCCGCCGCGAGCGCGACGCCATGTTCGCGCTGTACGCGACGTACTTTGCGACGACCGACCGGATCGCCTTCGAGCGCGACCTGGCGGAGAAGGAGTGGGTCCTCCTTCTGTGGGACGACGAGGGCGCCATCGACGGCTTCTCCACGCTGATGCGCCTGTCCATCGACGGGGCCACGGTCTTCTTTTCCGGCGACACCATCGTCGCCCGCCACCGCTGGGGAACGTTCGCCCTGCCGCGGCTGTGGGCCCGGCACGTCTTCGCCGAGGCGGACGCCAACACGTACTGGTTCCTGATCAGCAGCGGGTACCGCACCTATCGCTACCTGCCGGTCTTCTTCCGCGACTTCTATCCCCGCGACGCCACGCTCAAGCCGCTGCTCGACGCGATCGCCACGGCCAAGTTCGGCGACGCGTACGACGCCGAGGGCGGCGTCATCCGCCTGGCCACGCCCGCGCCGCTGCGGGAGGGGATCTCCGATCCCGCCGCGCGGATGAACAACCCGGACGTGCGCTTCTTCGTCGAGGCCAATCCCGGCCACGCCGAGGGCGACGAGCTGGCCTGTCTGGTGCGCGTCGACGAAGCCAATCTCACTGCCGCGGGCCTGCGGATGATCGGCAGGCGCTGACGTGCGTCTGCGGTGCGCGGCGGCGAATGGATTGTGGCTGGCGTCCGCGGCGCCGGCGGCGATGGCCTTCCGCGCGGGCCTCCATCGCGTGGCCGAGGTGCAGCGGGCGATGGTCGGCGACGTTCACCTCTTTCGAGAACGTCACCCGATCCGCAAGTGGGAGGAGCAGCAGCTGGTCCTCGACGAGCCCGTCGAGCGCTGGGAAGAGACCAGCGGCTCCTCCGGCGCGAAGAAGCGCATTCCCTACACCCGCACCCTCCGCCGCCAGCTCCACCGGGCCATCGCGCCGTGGATCGTCGACCTCTTCGCCAGCGAGCCGCGGGCCTTCGCGGGGGAGGCGTACTGGTCGATCTCCCCCGGGGCGGAGTCGGACGAAGAAGTCCTCGGCCCGATCCAGCGCCGCCTCGTGCGCGCCGTGCAGGCCGTGCCCTCCTCGGTGCGGCTGAGGAACGAGAACTTCCGCGAGGAGACTCTTCGTCATCTGAAGCGCTGCCGCACCCTGTCGCTGATCTCCGTCTGGCACCCCAGCTTCCTCGACCTCCTGGTCGGCGATCTCGACACCGAGAAGACCTGGCCGAACCTGCGCGTCATCAGCTGCTGGGCCGACGCCAACGCCGCCGCTCCCGCCGCGGCCCTGGCCAGGAAGTTCCCGCACGCGGCCATCCGGCCGAAGGGCCTCCTCTCCACCGAGGGCTTCGTCACCATCCCCTGGGACGGCGCCCACGTCCTCGCCTACCGCTCGCACTTTTACGAATTCCGCGACGGCGCCGCGGTCAAGCTCGCCCACGAGCTCGAGATCGGCAGGCGCTACGACGTCATCCTCACCACCGGCGGCGGCCTGGTTCGCTACGACACCGAGGACATCGTCGAAGTGACCGGCTACCGCGAGCAGGCCCCGGTCCTCCGATTCATCGGCCGCGCGCACCACGTCTCCGACCACTTCGGCGAGAAGCTCAACGAGATCTTCGTCCGCGAGCGCATGCAGACCGCCCTGCGCGACACCCCGCACACCTTCGCCATGCTTGCCTGCGATGGCAACGCCTACGTCCTCTACATCGAGACCGAGGCTGCCGTCGACGCGGCCGTCGCAGCGCTCGAGACCGCCCTCCGCGAGAGCTACCACTACGACCAGGCCCGCCGCCTCGGCCAGCTCGCGCCGCTGCGAGTCGCGCGGGTGCGGGATGGGGCGTCCACGTATCTGCGCGTGAAGAGCGCGAGGCAGAGCCTCGGGGACATCAAGATCCCGGCGCTGGACCGCGAGCAGGGGTGGGGGGAGCGGTTTCTCACGTGACGGTATGCACAGTCCCTCCGACGGTACGCGTAGTACCTCTGACGGCTCGCACAGTCCCTCCGACGGTACGCGTTGTATCCTCTGACGGCTCGCACAGTCCCCTCCGACGGTACGCACAATCCACCCTGACGGTACGCGTAGTACCTCTGACGACTCGCACAATCCGCCCGACGGTACGCACAGTCCCTCCGTCGATCCGCACAATTCCCTCCGACGGTACGCACAGTCCCACCTGACGATACGCGCATCCCCTCCGACGATACGCGCAGCGTGCGCGAGACCAGACGGATCACTGCCTGGCGGTACGCACATCGAGCCCCCTCGGTACGCGAGTCATCCACCTTCGGTACGCGAACCGTGGAGCGATAGCCGTCTTCCTCCGCGGGGACTACGCCTACCGTCGTGGGGACTGCGCGTACCGTCAGGGGGAATTGGGCGAGCCGTCGGGGGGTGCTGTGCGAGCCGTCGCGGGTCTTGGAGAAACCGCGGCGCGGACTGCGCCTACCATCAGCCTTTCTGTGCGAGTCGTGCGGTGGGATTGGGCGAGTCGTCGTGGGCTTCTGCGCGTCGCGACGGCGGCGACAGACCGACCAAGCCCGCCGCCTCGACCAGCTCCAAACGCCGGGCGAACTTCGCGATCGATCGCTGAAAGATCCCCAGGATACGTCGGGCTCGCTTGTCGTCGAGTCGGGCGATCTCGCCGGCCGCGTCCCTGAGGGAGATGCACGCACGCGCGTGCGACTCTCGCGTCCACCGCTCGACGTCGGCGCCGGAGGGGATGTTGTTCAGCCCCTTGCCCAGGTCGTCGTCGAGGTCGCGGAAGACGGAGCACCAGGCCAGGGCGTCGATCAGGGACGGCACCTCCGAGGCGCGCGTGCTGCAGCCGGCCGTGGCGAGCATGAGGTTCACCGAGAGGGTGAAGGTCGTGCGGTGGTGCGCGCTGAGTTGCTCCTCGCTCCAGACGGCACGCTCCAGGACGCGCACGCGGTCGGTGCGCATGGACCGGACCAGGGCGATGAAGTCGCGCTGGCCGTCGGCGTCCAGGTCGGCGAAGAGGGCGGCCAGGAGCTGGGAGAGGGAGCCGGAGGAAAACGTTCCCCGTGTCATCTCCCCCAGCAGCTCGTCGATGATCTCCAGCGGCTCGCGTTTCGACGGGCGGTCGCCGTCGAGCAGATCGTCGATCCACTGCGCGGCACAGAATCCGGTGCGCACGGCGCGGTAGCGGCTCCAGTGCAGGAGCGACGGGAGATAGATGGCCAGGAAGATGATGAAGTAACGGATGTGCCTGCGGGAGAAGCGCATGCACTGCCAGAGGCACTGCAGCTCGACGCCCGGCGCCTTGAGGCGCGGGTAGAGGACGGACATCGAGACGGCGGCCAACGCGATGCCGCCGAGGATGTCGGCGAGGTGGTGCTCCCACATCAGCCAGGTCGATACGGCGACGGCGGCCGCCCAGAGTTTCCACGCGAAGCGGCGATAGGCCCATGCCGCGGAGAAGGCGAAGGCGACGTGCAGCGAGGGGAACTCGTTGTACTGCAGGTTCAGGGCGTCCGCGATGCCGAAGGGGATGCGCGCCCAGCCCGTCACCTCCGGGCGGACGAACGCCGTCGACTGCGGGAAGAGCAGGAAGCAGGCGCACGCGATCAGCGTCTCGACACAGAGGGTGAGGGCTAGCGGTGCGAGTTGCGCGCGCGTGCGCAGGATGAACGGGGCCAGCAGCAGCGCCGGAGTGATGGTCAGGTAGACGAGGGACAGCTCCGGCACGAAGGGCAGCCGGTGCTCGAACGCGAGGTCCCACGCCGGCAGCGATGCGTAGCGTCCCGTCCACCACGACGCACCGCCGTAGCAGACGGCGAAGACGGCGGCGAAGAGGATGCAGAAGGGGAGGGTGTCGGGGTCGGGAAGCCACGCCGCGGACGTCCGGGGCGCGCTCCCCGGCAGCGGCCGCGGCCCGCGCCACATCCGGAGGTAGATCGACCAGAACGACGGCCGCTCCTCGGACGGATCGACGTAGCGGCCGAGGTGGACCCACGGCACCTGCGGGTGGCGGTGGTGGGCCAGGTGATGGTGATAGTTGAGGAAGAGCAGGCGAGTCAGCGGACTCACGCGCAGGTTCCATGCGCCGTCGCGGACGTCGAGCTTGGAGAAGGCGTGATCGGCGTACTGCAGGGAGCTCCAGTTCAGGCCGAACGCGGCGTAGCAGATCGCCCAGCCGGCGAGGGTGAGATCGAGCAGCACCACCAAGGCGAGCTGCACGGCGATGGTGAAGAGCAGCTCCAGCCGGATGGTTGTCTTCGATGCGCTCCGCAGGCCGGCGAACATCGACGACGCGCCGGTCTGCGTGGCCAGGTCCTTCTCTCCCAGGCGCGCGAACAGCGAGGGCGCGAGGAGATAGGCCACTCCGCCCAAGGGGACGAAGACCCAGTACAGGCCGGTGAGGATCGCGTACCACTGCGCGCGCTTGAGCCAGGGGCGGTCGAACGGACGGATGTAATCGAACTGCTCCTCGACTGTCCGGTTATGTGCGTGATGCCCGAGGTGGAAGACTCGCTGCAGGGAGAGACTGGTCGGGAAGAACGCGGCGGCGAAGCGCCCGATGGCCTCGTTGACGTGACGGTTGGGGTGGGCGATGCCGTGCACGGACTCGTGCAGCAGCGAGAACATCGTGTTCCCGAGGAACGAGAATGCGACGGCTGCGAGGGCGATCTGCCACGCCGCTCCGTGGGATGCCAGCCGGAGCGCGCCGCAGCAGGCTGCCGCGACGGCAACCGTCAGCGCGACGTTCAGCGTCCCCGGGATGCGCATCGCCTCAGGCGCGCCGCCGGAGCATCCGGCCCAGCACCAGGCCGACGATCAGCGCGACCGCCGCCGCGCCGATGCCGACCTGCCAGAGCGCGGCCTTGTACCGGTCGACGATGGGGTTGCGGAAGACGTCCGCGGAATAGTGAAACGCGGCGATGACCCAGCGGTCGCCGTGCCTCACCATCGTGCACGTCCAGCGTCCGTCGATGTCGAAGGTCTTGCCGTCGGTCAGCTCGTAGTGATCGCGGGAGCTGCCGTAGGCCACGCCGGTGTCGCCGCCGTAGAGGGTGGTCAGGGCGTCGACGTTGAACGAGACCTTCACGTCCTTGACGATGTGATTCGGCGCGGTGAGCATCTTGTGGAAGTACGCGCGGATCTGCTCCGGCCCGCGGCAGACGTCGCCGTTCATGGTGGTGAAGACCACGCTCGGGTGCACGTTGGCCACGATCGTGTCGAGGTCGCGCGCGTTCAGGGCCTTCTCCATGGTCGTCTTGAGCCGGCGCAGCGCGTCGTGCGTGGCCTCGTCCTGCGCGTGCAGGCCGAGCGGCGCGACCAGGAATGCCAGGAGGATCGGAA
Source organism: Thermoanaerobaculia bacterium (assembly GCA_044866315.1). Classification (GTDB taxonomy): domain Bacteria; phylum Acidobacteriota; class Thermoanaerobaculia; order Gp7-AA8; family Gp7-AA8; genus QHVT01. Next base: position 11,622 of record JBIOTX010000427.1, read on the forward strand.
CGATGTGCTTCATGAAGACTCCTCGCTCTTGTATTCCGGCAGACCACAGAGATAGCGATAGCAGGCGTTGATGGTCGGGTCGTCGCCGTCGACGAAGCCGGCCGGGAAGCGGATGCCGCTGAGGGCCTTCACGTCGCGCAGGAGAAAAGCCCGGAAGAGCGCGGCGGAAAGGCGCACGTGCAGCGCGTGCAGGCCGGTCTTCGTCCGCGGCACGCCGAAGAGCGGGAGGATGGAGACGCCGTCGGCCGTGGGACGCAGGCAGACCATCAGGTACCCGCGCCACCGGCGGATCGCCGACTCCACCATGAGCAAGGCGCCGGAGCAGGTGACCTTCACGTGGATGTCGTTTCCCGACAAGGCCCGCATGGTGCGGTCGCTCCAGCCGTTGCCGAGGACCGACGTCGTGTAGCGGACGAGGAAGGTCATGGGATCGGGACAGGAGAAATCGACGTCGCTGGTCAGCTCGCGGCGGTGGACGGTCCGGAGATGGGTCATGTCGAACGCGTTCGCCACCGGCACGTACCAGGGACACTCGATGTCGACCGGCTTGCCGGCGCGAAAGGACAGCTCTCGATCGTCGACGGAGAAGCCGGCGATGGGAGCGGCCGGCTTCGGGCCGAGGTGGACGAAGATCATGCCGAATCGCTCGGCGGTGGCGTAGCGCGCGAGCGACCGCGGGGCCTCGCTCCGGCCCGGGATGCGCTCGCAGCGATTCGTGTACTCCCAGTGATGGAGCGGGCAGCGCAGGCGGTCGCCCACCACCGCGCCGTGCGCGAGATCGACGCCCTGATGCTCGCAATACGCGGGCAGCGCGTGCACCACGCCCGTGTCCCGCCCGCGGAAGAGGACCAGGCGCTCGCCGCCCAGCTCGATGCGCCGGACCGAGCCGCGGCGCAGCTCGCCGCTCGCGCACACCATGTACCAGCCCCGGACGAGCCGCGGCGGCTCGAGCGGCTGAGCGAAGGACTGGTTCGGAAGGCTCCGGATGGAGAAATTATAGGCGGAGTCCGGCCACCCATCCGTCACCCGTTGTTGCATCTCGTAACAACTGCCGGGCGTACCATTACCGGCCATGTCAACCAAGCTGACGATCAACGGAAAGTCGTACGACGTCGCCTCCTCCGAGGACACGCCGCTGCTGTGGGTGGTCCGCGACGAGATCGGCCTCACCGGCACGAAGTTCGGCTGCGGGATGGGGCAGTGCGGCGCGTGCACGGTCATGGCCGACGGCGAGGCCATCCGCTCCTGCGTCACGCCCATCGGCGACGCCGCGGGGAAGAAGATCACCACTATCGAGGGGCTCTCGCCGAACGGGATGCATCCGCTGCAGAAGGCCTGGGTGGCGGAGAACGTCCCCCAGTGCGGCTACTGCCAGCCGGGGCAGATCATGTCCGCGGCGGCGCTCCTGGCGCGGAAGAAGGGCAAGCTCACCGATGCGGACATCGAGGACGCGATGTCCGGCAATCTCTGCCGCTGCGGGACCTATCAGCGCATCCGCAGCGCCATCCACCGCGCGGCGAAGGAGGTGTGAGATGGCTGTCATCCAGGTCGACCGCCGCGACTTCCTGAAGATCACCTCCGCCGCCTCCGCCGGGATGATCCTCGGCGTCACCCTCCCGGCCCGCGCCCACGACACGACCCTCACCGTCCACGACCTCGGCGCGTTCATCCAGATCGGCACGGACGACCAGGTGACCATCTGGGTCTCCAAGTCGGACATGGGGCAGGACGTGCGCACCGCACTGCCGATGATCATCGCCGAGGAGATGGATGCGGACTGGGCGAAGGTGAAGATCAAACAGGCCCCCCTGGACCGCAAGTTCGGGCGGCAGGGCACGGGCGGCAGCAGCAGCATCCGGACGATGTGGACGCCGCTGCGCAATGCCGGCGCGACGGCCAAGGCGATGCTCGTCGGCGCGGCCGCGGCGGCGTGGAACGTCGATCCGGCCTCGATCGAGGTCGACAAGAGCGTGCTCCTGCACCGCGCCAGCGGCAAGAAGGGCACGTTCGGCGAGTTCGCCGACGCCGCGGCGAAGGTCACCGTCGCCCAGGGCAAGATCAAGCTCAAGGACCCGAAGCAGTTCCGGATCGTCGGCAAGGCCGCGCGGCGGATCGATACCACGGACATCATGACCGGCAAGGCCACCTACGGCATCGACGTGAAGGTGCCGGGGATGCTCTACGCCGTGATCGCCCGCTCGCCGGTGTTCGGCGGCACGGTGGCCAGCTTCGACGCGACGAAGGCCAAGGCCATCGCCGGCGTGAAGGACGTGGTCGAAGTCAAGCCGGCCGGCACCGACCTGCCGTGGAGCGGCGTTGCCGTCGTCGCCAACAGCACCTGGGCGGCGATGCAGGGCCGCGACGCCCTGGAGATCAAGTGGAACGAGGGGCCGCACGCCAATGAGTCGAGTGAGTCGCTGCTGCAGCGGTGCGACGCCGCTCTGGCCGAGGCGAAGCCGGTGGTCACCAAGGGCGATCCGGATGCGGCGCTGGCGAACGCCGCGCAGACGCTGAAAGCGGTCTACGAGCTGCCGTTCCTCGCCCACGCGGCGATGGAGCCGCTCAATGCCACGGCGCATGTGAAGCCGGACGGCGCGGAGCTCTGGCTGTCCACGCAATTCCCCGGCTGGGCCGGTCCCGCCGCGGCGCAGGCGCTGGGTCTCAAGCCCGAGCAGGTGAAGGTCAACGTGACCATGCTCGGCGGCGGCTTCGGGCGCCGGGCCAACCCCGACTTTGCCATCGAGGCCGTGCAGATCTCCAAGGCCGTCGGCGCACCGGTGCACGTGCAGTGGACGCGCGAAGACGACATGACCCACGACTTCTACCGCCCGGCGAGCTTCCAGCGCATGACCGCGGGACTGGACGACCAAGGCAACGTGATCGCCTGGCATCACCGCATCGCCGCGCCGTCGATCAACGCCTACTTCGATCCCGGCAAGCCCGCGGAGTGGTTCGACAGCGAGACCCCCGGCGTGCACGACATGCCCTACGAGGTGCCGAACTTCCGGGTCGACTTTGTCCACGTGAATTCCGGCGTGCCGCGCGGCTGGTGGCGCTCGGTCGAGCACTCCATCAACGGCTTCGTGGTCAACGGCTTCCTCGACGAGCTGGCCTACGCGGCCGGCCGCGATCCGATCGAGCTGCGGCTGGCGATGCTCCCCAAGGGCTTCGTCCAGAAGTTCGAGGACGAGAAGAATCCCTCGCGCGAGTGGCCGTACATGAGCGACCGCCTGCGCGGGGTGATCGAGCTCGCCCGCGAGAAGTCGGGCTGGGGCAAGCGCCTTCCGGCCGGCCGGGCCCACGGCTTCGCCGCGCACTACTCGTTCCTCAGCTACACCGCGGAGGTGGCGGAGGTCTCGATCGACAAGGACGGGCGGCCGAAGATCCACAAGGTCACCTGCGCCGTCGACTGCGGCGTGCCGGTGAATCCGGAGGGCATCCGCGCGCAGATGGAAGGCGGGATCGTCTACGGCCTCGCCGCCGCCCTCGGCCAGAAGATCACCATCGAGAAGGGCCGCGTGCAGCAGTCGAACTTCCACGACTTTCCGCTCTTGACCATCGCCCAGATGCCGGTGGTGGAGGTGCACATCGTGCCGAGCACCCACCCGCCGACGGGCACGGGCGAGCCGGGCCTGCCGCCGGCCGCCGCGGCGGTGGCGAATGCGATGTTCAAGCTGACGGGGACTAGAATTAGGAGATTACCAATCGTGTAGGAGCGCGGTGGCGTAGCCACCGCTCTTGTATCCGGATCGCAGAGCGGTGGCTTTGCCACCGCACTCCTATACCCTAGTCCCATGCACGAGATCGACAAGCTGATCACGGCCTGCCGTTCGCTCATCGACGCCGGGCAGCGCGGGGTGGTGGTGACGGTCGTGCGCACGCACGGCTCGACCTACCGCCGGGCGGGGGCGCGGGCGGTGATCGCCGAAAGCGGCGCGGCCGTCGGAGCGATCAGCGGCGGCTGCCTGGAGCGCGATCTCGCCGAGCGGATCCGCCCCCGGCTCGCGGACATGCAGCCGTGCGTGATCACCTACGACTCCACGCGCTCGGACGACCTGGTCTTCGGCCTCGGGCTCGGCTGCCGCGGCGTGCTCGATCTGCTGGTCGAGCCGTTCGACGGCGCGCATCCACCGCACCTCGTCGACTTCCGCTGGAACGGACGCGAGCCGGTGCCGTGGACGACGACGCTGCCCGACGGGGAGAGCCTCTTCGAGGTCGTCCAGCCCGAGCGCGCAGTGGTGGTCTTCGGCGGCGGCGCGGACGTCACGCCGGTGGTAACGCTCGCCCGCGCCCTCGGCTGGCGCGCCGACGTCGTGACCACGCGCGATCCGATCGACCTCGGCGACTACGACGCCGCCGTGGTGATGACCCACAACTTCCTGCGCGACGCCGAGCTCCTGCCGTCGCTGCTCGCCTCGCAAATCCCGTACATCGGCCTCCTCGGTCCGAAGACGCGCGGCGACGAGTTGCTCGCGGAGATCGGGGCGCAGCGCGACGCCCGCATCCACAGCCCGATCGGCCTCGACCTGGGCGGCGAGACCCCCGAGGACATTGCCCTGTCGATCGTGGCGGAGATCCAGGCCGTGCTGAACCGGCGCTCGGCCAAGGCCCTGCGCGAATTGAACGCGCCCATCCACGAGCCGCTGTCCACGCCCACGTGCGCGTAGTCGCGGTCGTCCTCGCCGCCGGGTTCTCGAAGCGCCTCGGTATGCCGAAGCAGAGCGTGCTCTGGAAAGGGGAGACGCTGCTCGCGCGCGCCGAGCGGGTCGCCCGCGAGGTCGCGGATGAGGTGATCGTCGTGACGCGCGAGAACAATCCGGATGCGGCCGAGGGGATGGCCTCGTCGATTCGGGCGGGCGTGCGGGCGGCAGGGGAGAACGCGCGCATCCTCATCACCCTCTGCGACCAGCCGCTGGTCACGGCGGAGCACCTCCGCGCCCTGATCGCGACCGACGTGCCGATCGTCGCCACCGGCTACCGCGGCGTCGCCGGCGTGCCGGCCGTGTTCGCCCCGCAGTTCGTCCCGGACCTGCTCGCCCTCCGCGGCGACCGCGGCGCGCGCTCGGTCATCGAGGCTCATCGCGCCGAAATGGCGGTCATTCCCTTCGAGGACGCGGCCCTGGATATCGACACGGCAGAAGATTTGCGGCAGGGTTAGGCGTGCGGAGAAGGAGACTCGTGAGCACCGCCGTGGCAGCGGTGGCGGTCGCCGTCATCGGCTGGATCGACTACACGACCGGCCCGGACATTGGTCTGTCGCTGCTGTACCTGATCCCCATCGCCGTCTCCGCCTGGTACGGCGGCATCGGGCCGGCCGTGCTGGTCGCCTCGGCGGCGGGCGCGTCGTGGCTCTTCGCCGACCTGGCCTGGCGGGAGAGCGACACCGCGGTGGCCATCTCGGTCTGGAACGCGTTCACGCGCCTGGTGATCTACGTCAGCGAGGGCGTGTTCCTGGCCCTCCTGCACAAGGACCGGGAGAAGCTCCGCCGTCTGGCCGCCCGTGAGTCCGCGCTCGCGCGCACGGACCAGGTGACGAAGCTGCCGAACGCGCGGGCGTTCCTGGAGCGCGTCGACGCGGAGATCGATCGGGTCCAGGAGACGGGCGGCGCGGTGTGCGTGGTCTATATCGATCTCGACAACTTCAAGGCCTTCAACGATCGCCTCGGGCACGCCGCCGGCGACGCCATCCTGGAGGAGGTGGCGCGCATCCTCACCCAGTCCATCGGCCCGGGCGACGTCGCCGCACGCCTCGGCGGGGACGAGTTCGCGGTGCTGCTCCGCGACGCCGACGCCGTGCAGGCCCAGCGCGTGGCCGGCGCGATTGCCGACTCGATCCGCGCGCTCGGCAGCGCCTACGCGGACCTCGGCTTCGGTGCCACCGTGGGCGTCGCGCACGTGCGCGACGTGCCGCACACCGCCGCGGAGCTCGTGCGCGCCGCGGACGACGCCATGTACGTGGGCAAGGCCGGCGGGAAGGGCCAGGTCGTCGTTCAGAACCTGTAGCGCACTTCCACGGTCACGCTGCGGCCGTCGGTGTCGGGATCGAAGCCCGACTCCTGCGCAGCCGGCCGGTCGCCGTGGATCTGCGTGAGCTCGAGCCCGCCGCGGATGCTCGGGGTGATGTCGTACAGCCAGGCCAGGGTCCAGGCCCGCCCGCTCTCGTCGTTGTTCTCGGCCGGCGAGAAGTCCTCCTCGGTGGTGTTGAAGAGCTCGAAGCGCGCGGTGAAGCGATTGCGCCCGCGCTTCTCCGAGACCAGCGCGTACGCGGTCCAGAAGCCGGCCTCCACGTGGGCGTCGAACACGCCCATGTACGTCTCGCCGGTCATGTACTCCGCGGCCACGATGAAATCGTCCGGATCTCCGAGCTCGGCGCCGACGAGGTGGAATTTCGTCTCCCAGGAGTAATCCTCTCCGTAGAGCAGCCGGTCGCCGCGGTTGTCGAGATAGGTGTACTGCACGCTCCCGCGCTGCGGGATCGAGTAGCGCACGCGCCCGGAGTAGCCGGTCCTGCCGTCGAGATCCTCGCCGAACGGCTTCGTCCCCTCGTCGCGCTGGCGGAAGAAGAACGTCTCGAGCGTGTGCAGCGGCGGCAGCGGCACCACTTCATCGTACGTCGACAGCCGATTCCCGACCGACCACCCGCGCCAGGCCAGCAGCGTCCCCATCGTGTCGTTGCCGCGGAATGCCGTGGCGGCGCCGGTGATGACGTGCCCGCCGCCCGTGGTGTGCCGGTACTGCAGGTCGAGGCCGATCGGCCGCACCTCCTGGCCGATCCACGTGTTCAGCGCGGAGAAGTTGATCGAGTACGGCGACGCCCACAGCGCGTCCCGGTTCTCGCGCGAGGTGGGGAGGAAGAACTGTCCCGCGCGGAGCTGCAGTTCGTCGAAGCCGAAGATCAGCCTCCCTTCCGCGTAGGCCTCCACGAGCCCGAAGTCGTCGCCGCCGAACTCCTCGGGATCGCGGCGGGCGGCGCCGCTCACGTGCACGTCGAAGTATTGCGAGGGCGTCCAGTCGAATCCGAGCTGCGCCGCGGCGAAGAAGTCGTCCTGGTCGCCCTGCGCTTCCAGCCGCCCGAACCCGCCCGCCAGCCACGACTCCGGCCCCGTGGCGTTGATCGCGCGCGCGGCGACGTAGCCGGTGAGGTCGAACGCCGGCTGCTGCGCGTGCGCCGCGGAGGCGGCGAGCGCGAGGAGCGCGGCGACAACGACGGACCGCATGTGGGGATTATCGCCCAGCGATGGGGATTCGCGGGTCCCGCCACACGCCCACCCACTTCCGCCCGTAGTCGATGGTGACGAGGAAGTGGGCGAGGAGGCGGTTGCCGATCCGGGCGCGGCTCACGTTCGCGTGCTCGACGTCGACCGTGCCGAAGCTCGTGCCGGCGATGACCACGTCCGCGCTGCCGCGGCCGTGCACCGTGGCCGGGAGCACGAGCGTGTCCGGGCTGGTGGTGTCGACGATGGCCGAGACCTGCTGGCCGTTGACGATGACGTTGATCATCGGCTCGGCCTCGAAGCGGTAGACCTTCATCTCCGCCGGGGCGATGCCGTACTTTTGATACGTCACCAGGCCGACCTTGTAGTCGATGCTGATGGCGTGGTTGCGCCAGGCCTCGACGCCGATGATGGCGTCGGCGACACCGCCGAGGTCGAGCGGGGTGGGGGAGAGGCGGACGGTCTCACGCTCACCCATCTGCAGCGCGTGCACGGCGGCGGGCGCGAGCGGGAAGCGCGGGTCGACGATGGTCTGGCGCGCGGCGGTGCCGAGGAGGAAGCGGCCGGGGCGGTTGTCGATGCGGACGGTAGTGAGCGCAATGAGGTTGCGCTCGAGGGTGAAGGCGAGGTTGACCTCGTTCCCGATCGGCTCATTCGCCCACGGCAGTCGCGACGTACACGAAACGGGGAACAACGCGATCGCGAGCGTGGTTGCTCTCGCGGTCGATTTCGATAAGATTCCCATCCCTTACAGCGCCCGCGTCCTCTGCGGGCCCCTCAACGTAGCAACTTGGACGCCGGAAAGGAAATCCACCGCATGGCATCGCTCCCCGAGTTCCACAACGAGCCGCTCACCGACTTCTCGACGCCCGAGAATCGCTCCGCCATGGAGGCGGCCCTCGCCACCGTCCGCGCCGAGATCGGGCGCGAGTATCCGCTGGTCATCGGCGGCGAGCGCATCACCGGACTGGATACGTTTCCCTCGATCAATCCGTCGCACAAGGACGAGGTTGTGGGCCGCTTCTCGAAGGGCAAGCGCGAGCATGTGGAGCAGGCCATGGACGCGGCCTGGAAGGCGTTCGAGAGCTGGAAGCGCCAGCCCGTCGACGTGCGCGCGGGACTGCTGCTCAAGGCCGCGGAACTGCTGCGCCAGCGGAAGCACGAGTTCTCGGCGACGATGATTCTCGAGGTCGGCAAGACCTGGGCGGAGGCCGACGCGGATACCGCCGAGGCCATCGACTTCCTGGAGTTCTACGCGCGCGAGGCCTACCGGTATGCGGGCGAACAGCCGATCGTGAAGATCGCCGGCGAGGACAACGACCTGGTGTACATCCCGCTCGGCGTCGGCGCGGTCATCCCTCCGTGGAACTTCCCGCTGGCGATCATGGCCGGCATGACCACGGCCGGCGCGGTGACCGGCAACACGATCATCCTCAAGCCGTCCTCCGACTCGCCGTGGATCGCCTACCGCTTCTTCGCGCTGCTGGAGGAGGCGGGCATGCCGCCGGGCGTGGTGAACTTCGTCAGCGGCTCGGGGGGCGAGGTCGGCGACCCGCTGATCCAGCATCCGCGCATCCGCTTCATCTCCTTCACCGGCTCGAAGGAAGTCGGCCTGCACATCAACGAGGAGGCGGCCAAGCCGCGCAAAGGACAGTTCTGGATCAAACGCGTGGTCGCGGAGATGGGCGGCAAGGACGCGATCGTCGTCGACCGCGAGACCGCGAACCTCGATGACGCCGCGTCCGCGATCGTCGCCTCGGCGTTCGGGTTCCAGGGCCAGAAGTGCTCGGCGTGCTCGCGCGCGATCATCGACGAGGCCGTGTACGACCAGATTCTGCCGCTGATCGTGGAGAAGACCAAGAAGCTGCGCATCGATGACCCGACTTCGGGTGACGCGCAGTTCGGCCCCGTGGTGAACGAGAAGGCCTTCAAGACCATCAAGTCGTACATCGAGAAGGGGGCGAAGGAAGGGCGGGTGGTGGCCGGCGGCGATGTCGACGGCAAGGAAGGCTTCTTCATCCAGCCGACGGTCATCGCCGACGTCGCTCCCGACGCGACCATCGCCCAGGAAGAGATCTTCGGGCCGGTCCTGGCGGTGATCAAGGCCAAGGACTTCGACGACGCCCTGCGCATCGCCAACGACACCCAGTACGGCCTCACCGGCGCCGTCTTCACCGACAACGAAGAGAAGCTCGAGCGCGCCCGCGAGGAGTTCTTCGTCGGCAACCTCTACCTGAACCGCAAGTGCACCGGCGCGCTCGTCGGCGTCCACCCCTTCGGCGGCTTCAACATGTCCGGCACCGACTCCAAAGCCGGCGGCCGCGACTACCTCGGGTTGTTTCTTCAAGCCAAGGCCATCTCCCGGAGAGTCTAGGAGTGCGGCGGCCGCAGCCGCCGCTCTTGTATCCGGATCCCAGAGCGGTGGCTCCGCCACCGCACTCCTAAACTACTCCAGCTTGAAGTTCACGGTCAGGTTGAAGATCGTGTCCACCGCCTGCCCGTTGAGCGTGCCGGGCCGGAAGCGCCATTTGCGCACGGCCCTCTCCGCCTCCTCGGAAAGCCCCATCGGCAGTCCCTTGATCACCTTCACGTGGTCGACGTTGCCGTTCTTGTCGATGATCGCCTCGACCACCACCACGCCGGCGATGCGCGCCTTGCGCGCGGTGTCGGTGTAGTTCGGCTGGGCGCGATCGACCACGACCGGCGCCTTCACGTCGCCTCCGACGCGCAAAGGTCCGCTCGGCGCGGGCGGGGGCGGCGGGGGTGGCGGCGGCGGTGGGGGCGGGGCCGGGGCCTCGACGACCGGTGCTTCCGGTCCGCCCGTGCCCGTGCCCTCGGTGCCCGTGCCGGTGCCGCCGACCTGGCCTCCGACGACGCCTCCGATCTCACCGCCGGCCTCACCGCCGACGACTCCTCCGACCACGCCGCCGACCTCACCGCCGACGACGCCGCCCTCCACACCGCCCGGCACGCCGGCATCGACCTCACCGGCCGGCTCCTCCGTCCCCGGCGTCTCGAGCTCGGCCAGCGTGTTCTGCACCGGCGGCAGCTCCTTGGGGATCTCCACCGGCGCGACGAACGACTTCTGCACGACCACCGGCGTCGTGGGCTGCACGCGCTTGGGGATCGATGCACCGCTCGTCTTCGCGGCCGGCGGGGGTGGTGGCGGGGGCGGGGGTGGTGCCGCGCCCTGGGTGATGAAGGCGTTGATGCGTTTCTCGGAGTCGACGCGGTGCGCGACGGACGTTGTGGACATGTACAGGAAGACTGCTGCGAGAAGGCCGTGGAAGGCCAGCGAGACCACCGGCGCGTTCCACCAGCCTCGGCGTTTCTTCGTTTTCTGCGATTCGATCAGGTGTGCTTGCAAGTCCATGGCAGTAATCTTATTTGCAATCTCATGTCCAGCTATTTGCTCTTTCGTATCAATGATTTACAATGCGATTTGATGCTTCGATTGCGGGCTCTTCTCCTTCCGTTTCTGAGCGTTCTCTGCGCCTGCTCGACGGCGCTCCAGACCATCCCGAAACCGTGGATGAGCGTGCCTGAGGCCGCCCGGATCCGGTCGGTCGCGCTCGCTCCGGACGGCAAGGTGACGACCTCTCCCGACACCCCTCCGGCCAAGCCCGCGAAGTTCCCGCTCTCCGACACGCTGGCCGCGGTCGAGTCGTTCGACATCTCCGAGGCGCGGGGGGAGATCGTGTTCGCGGCGAAGAAGACCAGCGCGGACGGCTTCGACATCGGCCTCGTGGCCACCGACGGCAGCGCGATGAACTGGGTCCCGTCCGACCCGGCCGACGAAGTGGCCGTCCAGTGGGCGCCGCGCGGCAACAAGATCAGCTACGTCGTGCGCGCGAAGGCGGGCGACGTCGTGCGCACCGTGCACGTCCCGACCGCGTTCCAGCAGACGATCGAGTTCCCGTCCGCGCGCGTGCATGCGCTGGCGTGGGAGCCGGCGGCGGAGCGCTTCGCCATCGCCTACTCCACTCCCGACGCCTCGGATCGCGTGGAGGTGATGAAATACAACGGCGAGGGGCGCCGGGTCGCGGTCAAGCCGGGCATCACCGTCGACGCCGAGGTGGAGCCGTTCGGGCCGGAGGCGATCACGGTCCGGCGGCGCGACGTCCGGTACGGCGAGAAGCTCCCGCTGGTGGTCTGGATCGACGACGACCTCTATGCCTGGAACGACGCCCGCGGCGCGCTGCTCCGCGACGCGCGCGTGGCCCTGATCGTCACGCGCAAGGCGCCGGACGAGGAGCTCTGGCGCAGGGCGGCGGCGCTGCCGTGGATCGATGCGGAGCGGCGGTTCGTGGTCGGCGTGGAGGCGCCGGGCGCGGTCTCCATCCTCGCGGACGCGGCCGTTCCGCGCGGGCGCTCCCGCCGCGATGGCAGCGCCGTTGCCGTCTCACCCGCTGTCGTACAATCGTTTGCCGCCGCCTTCATCGCGGATCAAATCCGGAGGACCGGCCCCACCAATGGCTTCAGCCGATGACAAAGCGAAGAAATCGACGACTCGCGAGTACTACGAAGCGCTGCTGATCGCGATCATCTTCGTCAACTTCGCCCGCATCTTCGTCTTCCAGGCCTTCAAGATCCCCACGGGATCGATGGAAGACAACCTCAAGATCGGCGATCACCTCATCGTCAACAAGTTCATCTACGGCGCGGGGGCGGAGAGCGGCCTGGCCAGGATCTTCCCGCTGCGCCAGGTCCGCCGCGGCGACATCATCGTCTTCCGCTATCCCGAGAACCCCGACACCGACTTCGTCAAGCGCGTGATCGGCCTTCCCGGCGAGACCATCACCATCCGCAACAAGCAGGTCTCCATCGACGGCAGGGCCCTCGAGGAGCCGTACGTGGTCCACCTCGACCCCTCGACGTTTCCGTACTCGCCGATGTCGATCGAGCCGTACCGCTCGCGCGACCAGTTCGGCCCGTATCGCATTCCGGCGGGGCACTACTTCGTCATGGGCGACAACCGCGACCGCTCCCACGACTCGCGGTTCTGGTACGGCGTGCCGCGCTCGATGATCAAGGGCCGCGCGTTCATGGTCTACTGGTCGTTCGCGGGCGAGCCGCCGCCGGCGGGCAGTCCGCCCATGGAGCGGATCAAGGAGCTCGGCCGCGTGGTTCTGCGGTTCTTCCCCGACACGCGCTGGCATCGCATGTTCTTCATCGTCGACAGCAAGTACCACTACACGCCGGGCGTCAGTTCGTATGGCAATGAGTGACGGCGAGGCAGTGGAGCCGCAGACGGAGGCGGAGAGCGGGGTCGTCATCGACCGCAGCTCGCACCGCATCTCCCGCCGCAGCATCCCCGAGAACGTCCTGAAGGTGCTCTACCGGCTGCACCGCAGCGGCTACCGGGCCTACCTCTGCGGCGGGAGCGTGCGCGACCTGCTGATGAACCGCACGCCGAAGGACTTCGACGTGGTCACCGACGCCCATCCGGCCGAGGTGCGGCGGCTCTTCCGCAACAGCCGGATCATCGGCCGGCGCTTCCGTCTCGTGCACATCATCTTTCAGGATCAGGTGGTCGAGGTGGCCACGTTCCGGCGCGAGCCGGAGCGGGTGGCGGTGGAGGGGGAGAACGCCGAGGCCGAGGATTTCCTGATCACGGACGACAACACCTTCGGCTCGCCGCTGCAGGATGCCCGCCGCCGCGACTTCACCATCAACGCCCTCTTCTACAACATCGCCGACTTCTCGGTGATCGACTACGTGGGTGGGATCGACGATCTGAGCGAAGGCCGGGTGCGCGTCATCGGCAACCCCGACGTCCGCTTCCGCGAAGACCCCGTCCGGATGATGCGCGCCATCGAGTTCGCCTCCCGCCTCGGCTTCGAGATCGAGGCCGAGACCTACCAGGGCATCCTCCGGCATCGCACGGACATCCTCAAGGCCTCGCCGCCGCGCGTCTCCGAGGAGATCCTGGAGCTGTTGCGCCGCGGCTGGTCGCGCGGCGCGTTCCGGCTGATGGTCGACACGGCCCTCCTCGAGCCGCTCCTCCCGGAGATCTACAACGCCATCCGCGGCGGCCAGGCCCCGTACTTCTGGAAGATGCTCGAGGTCCTCGACCGCACCGTACAGTCCGGGAGAAGGATCTCCGACGCCGTGCTCCTCTCCGTGCTCATGCTGCCGTGGGTGATCGAGGAGATCGAGCGCGAGGAAGAGCGCCGGGCCTCGCGCATGCGCATCGGCGAGGTCCTGGTCTTCATCCGCGATCTCGTCCAGCCCCTCTGCGCGCGCATGGCCCTCGCCGCCGGCACGCGCCACCAGATCGAGCAGGCCCTGGAGACGCTCTGGCGCCTGCTCGAGCCCCCCACGGATCGCCGCTCGCAGTTCCGCGCCGTGCACCGTGAGCCGTTTCAGGACGCGCTCGCGCTGCTCGAGCTGTACGCGCTGTCATCCGGGCGGTATGTGGACGTGTTCCGCCAGTGGCAGGCGTTCGCGGGGCGGGTGAAGCGCGCACAGGAGGAGGGGGAGCAGACGGTGAAGCGGCGGCGCCGCAGGCGGCGCTAGCTCCCGCCTCCCGCCACCCCTACCGCCACCCGCCCGTTCAGGCGCGCGGTGAACGTCTCCTGGCGCTTCGTTCCGGCCGCGTTCGCGGCCTCGATGACGGCGCGGATGACGAGCGGCGCGCGCGGCGTGGGGCCGACGTTCTCGCCGAGCTCCGTCGTCGCCCAGTATTCGAATGTGTACGTGTCACCGGGCGCGAGGGTCCGGTCGTAGTTGCGCGTGGTCGGTGGGACGGTGTACCCGCTGCCGCCCATGCTGGTGAGGGTGATGCGCTTGACCGCGAACGGCTCCGCGATGCGGTTGGTGACGCTGATGTCGAAGCGCACGTCGGCCGTGGCCTGGCCGGGGAAGACCTGAGGCGTGTTGGCCTGGACGATGGTCACGTCGAAGTCGTGCGTCGAGCGGTTGGAGGTGTTGCCGGTCATGCCGCTGAGGTTGGCGTTGTCGGAGCAGGCGACGAAAACCAGGAGAGCTGGAAGCAGGGAACGGAAGCGCATGATTGTCTCCTTCGGGCGACGGTAGTGTCACCAGGTGCGATCACGGCGGGGGAAGTAGGGCACTCCGCCCGTTTTGGTCCAGGGGGACACGGTGGTGTCGAAGGTCTCGGTCCGCGTCAGACCGTCGGCGCCCACGGCGTCGATGACGATGCGCACCGACGCTCCCCGGTGGCGGCCTTCGGGGGTGGTGGTGCGGTGGATCCGCGGGGACCCCCAGACGTCCAGGGTCGTTTTCTCCCCCGGCGCCAGAGGCCGATCGAACATCTGCGCCGTGAGGGGAAGGACGAAATGCACGCTCGGAGCGCTCTGCATCGACACCTTGCGGATGGTCCAGGTCTCGTCCGTTTTGTTGGTCACCGTGACCTCGAAGCGCACCTCCCCGATCGCGGACCCGCCGAGGTCCTGGACGGCCGTGGCCTGGCGGAGCAGGACGTCGAAATCGAGCGTTTCGAGGTAATCGGAGCGGCCGGACAGCAGCGACAGGACGAGAAAGAAAGCGCCAGTCGTCATCGGTGGGAGCCTCCGTATTGTGATTATCATGCCAGCCGGATGGACGTGATCTACCTCGACCACCACGCCACCACGCCCTGCGATCCGCGGGTGCTGGAGGCCATGCTGCCGTACTTCACCGAGCACTTCGGAAACCCGGCCTCGATCACCCATCCGCACGGCCGCAAGGCCTCGACCGCGGTCGAGGACGCGCGGATCGCCATCGCCCGCTTCTTCGGCGTGCTCCCGCCGGAGATCTACTTCACCGCCGGCGCGACGGAGTCGAACAACATCGCCCTGAACCTCCTGGAGCCGGGCGATCACTTCGTCACCAGCGAGACCGAGCACAAGTCCATCCTCGTGCCCGCGGAGCGCCTGGCGAAGCGGGGCGTGGAGGTCACGTTCCTCCAACCCGACCACGAGGGCGTGATCCGCACGGCCACGCTCGTCGACGCGCTGCGACCGAGCACGCGCCTGGTCTCCATCGAGGCCGCAAACGGGGAGATCGGCACGATCCAGCCGCTGGCCGCGCTCTCCGCCCTCTGCCGCGAGCGGGGCATCCTCTTTCACACGGACATGACCCAGGCCGCGGGGAAGATCCCGCTCGACCTGCGCAACGTCGACCTGGCCTCGTTCTCCGGTCACAAGATCTACGGGCCGAAGGGGATCGGCGGGCTGTTCGTCCGCCGCGGCGTGCGCGTGCAGGCGCTGGTCGCCGGCGGCGGGCAGGAGCGCGGCGTGCGCGCCGGCACGGTCAACGTTCCCGGCGTGGTGGGTCTCGGCGCGGCCATCCGTTTGCGCGCTGCGGAAATGGACGAGGAGGCGGTGCGCCTGGCCGGCCTGCGCGACCAGCTCCGCGACGCGCTCCTGGCCGAGATCGACGGCGTTTCAGTGAGCGGTCCGCGGGAGTTAAGATTGCCCGGGAATCTCAACGCCACCTTCGATCGCATCGAGGCCGAAACGCTGATCCTGGCGATGAAACGCTTCTCTCTCTCGTCCGGCTCGGCGTGCAGTTCCGGGGAGCGCGGACCATCCCGCGTGCTCAAGGCCATCGGGATGAGCGACGCGGCGGCGATGGGGTCCATCCGGTTCGGGCTGGGAAAATCCAATACGGCGGAACACATCGCCATGCTGATCGACGATCTGAAGCGCATCGTCCGGAAACTTCGGGAGATCTCGGCCGCATGAGCGCGGAGCTGCATCAGGGCCGCATCCTCCTGGTCGACCACTCCCGCGGCGCGCTGCTCTTCCAGGAGACCATCCTCCGCCGCCGGGACATGCAGATCATGACCGCCCTGGCCGGCTCGGAGGGGCTGATCAAGGCCCGCATGGAGAGGCCGAACCTGATCATCTTCGGCTACGACCTCTTCGACATGACCGCGCCCGAGTTCTGCCGCGAGATCCGCGGCAGCGATCTGACCCGCGGGATCTCCCTGCTTCTGGTCTGCGACCGCGCCCACACCGAGCACGGCGACCTCTGTCTTTCCGCCGGCTGCAACGACGTCATCTTCCGCCCGCTGCAAAAGCCCGATCTCGATCAGAAGGTCGAGAAGCTGACCAGCATCCCCGTCCGCCGCCAGCTGCGCACGATCACCAAGATCGAGGTCTCGCTGGAGAAGAACGGCCGCTTCGTCCTCGGCCGCAGCATCAACATCTCCTCGACCGGGATGCTGCTCGAGGTCGACCGCATGCTGCCCCAGGACGGGCCGGTGCGCCTGCACTTCTACCTGCCGGGCGACCCGAAGCCGCTGCAGATCCTGGCCGAGGTGCTGCGCGCGGAGTTTGCCGGCGCCAAATCGAAATACGGGATGCGCTTCCTCGATCCGACCGAGGACGACGGCGAGCGCATTGCCCGCTTCGTCCACCGAATTCGCTCGAGGGAGTCGCTCTGATGCCTTTGACGCCAATCGAAGAAGCCATCGAGGCCGCGCAGGAAGAGGACTACCTGCGCTCGCTGACGATGTTCCTCGACATCTACGGAACCGACGACGCGCCGCCGATCCGCACGGCCAAGGACGCGCGCGGCCTGTCGTACTTCGGCCTCTCCCTGGCCATGATGAAGAAGCAGTACAAGACCGCGATCGAGCTCTGCCGCCGGGCCATCGACCTGGAGTTCTACAACGGCGAGCACTACGCGAACCTGGCCCGCGTCTACGCCGCGGCCGGCAATCGCAAGAAGGCCGTGGAGACGGCGGACGCGGGGCTGAAGGTCGCGCCCGAGCACGAGTACCTCATGGACGTGCGCAAGTCGTTCGGCATCCGGGCCACGCCGGCCGTGCCGTTCCTCACCCGCACGAACCCGGTCAACGTCTCCCTCGGCCAGGCCCGGCACGCCAAGAAGGTTGCCGAGGAGCAGAAGAAGAAACGTTAGTCGCGATACCAACGCGCCAGCCGCTCCGGCGGCACGCCGAGGTGATAGCTGGCGATGATCCACCAGTTGATGGCGGCGGTGCGGAGCGCGCCCTTCTCGAGGAACCGCCGGCCCGACGTGCGGACGGGCAGGGGGAGCACGACCGTGCGGCCGGTGCGCTTCATCCGCCGGGCCAGCTCGTAGTCCTCCATGATCGGGATCTCCCGGAAGCCGGGAAACACGTCGCGGTGGACGAACTGCGCCTGATCGCCCCACGGCGCGCGCGTGACGCGCGTCCGGGCATTGATCAGCCGGGCCACGTGGCCGAGGCCGGGCTCGAGGAACGAGATCCGGAAGCCGCCGAAGGCGAAGCCGTCCGCCAGCGCGCGGGCGACGGCCGCCGCGGCGCCGGCGGGAAGCTGCGTGTCCGCATGGAGGAAGATCAGCGCGTCGTGCGACGCCTCCTCCGCGCCGCGATTGAGCTGGCGCGCGCGCATCCGCTCAGTGTCCAGGATCCTCGCGCCGCGCGCGCGGGCGATCGCGACCGTGTCGTCCGTGCTCCCGCCGTCGGAGACGATCACTTCCGCCGCGCCGGCCGCGAATGCGGAGTTGACTGCCGCGCCGATCCACTGCTGCTCGTTGAGCGTGGGAATGATCACGGTGACCGGCGCCGGCACGGCCGGATGGTAACGTACCGCGCCTGCATGAATTGCTACATCCTGGTCGGCGGCCACTCGCGGCGCATGGGGCGTTCGAAGGCGGAGCTGTTCCTGGATCGCGTGCTGGCCGCGGCGCGGCCGGTGTTCGACGAGGTGATCGTGTTGGATCGGGACCGCGAGCCGCGGGCGCCGATCTTCGGCGTCGCCGAAGCGCTGCGGCAGGCGGGCAAGTCGTGTTTCATCCTGGCCGTCGACTATCCGCTGATCACGAGCGACGTGCTGCGCTGGCTGCGCGACGCCGGGGCGGTCCCGGAGTGGAACGGGCGGCCGCAGTACCTCTGCGCCGTCTGGGACGCCGCGCTTCTCTCTCGGGTGGAGGAGCGCATCGCCGCCGGCCGCCTCGATTTGCACGGACTGCAGGAAGGGGAGATCATCGCCGAGTCCGAGATTCGCGGGCGGTTCGGCGGAGAGCCGCTGATGAACGTCAATACACCCGAGGAGCTGGCGCGGGCGGAGAGGTGGTATGGCAGCTAAGGATTTCTCGCATCTCGACGAGACCGGCGGGATCTCGATGGTGCACGTCGGCGCGAAGCGCGCCACCCAGCGCGAGGCCGTCGCCGCGGCGACCGTGCGCATGTCCCCGGCCACGCTGACGAAGCTCGTGGAGCGCGCCCTCCCGAAGGGCGACGTCCTCACCACCGCCAAAGTCGCCGGCGTCCTGGCCGCGAAACAGACCCCGTCGCTGATCCCGCTGGCCCATCCGCTCGCCCTCGACTCCGTCGACATCACCTTCGATCTCGACCCGGAGGGCGGCACGATCGAGATCCACGCCATCGTCCGCTGCGAGGGCAAGACCGGCGTGGAGATGGAGGCCATGACCGCCTGCGC
>JBIOTX010000428.1:0-7544 GCA_044866315.1 Thermoanaerobaculia bacterium
GGCGAGCTCGACGGCGTGAAGCGCTCGCTGGCACATGCGAAGAGCTCGATGCGCGACGGCGCGCGCAGCCAGGTGACGAAGGTGCAGAGCTCGATGAAGAACAGCCCGATGCTCTGGGCCGGCATCGCCGCCGGCACCGGCTTCGGCCTCGGCCTGATCGGCCGCTTCATCCACTGGCGCAACGATCACCGCCGCCATATGCCGCAACTCGTCATCATCGAGCACGCCTGCTGAAATCAGGGCGCAGGGGGCAGGGGGCAGAGCGCAGTCGGAGCCCTAGCCTGGTTGTCTTCTGCGCCCTGCCCCCTGCGCCCTGTTAACCCCCGTCCCCTCGCATCCGTTGATTGCTTCGTATGCGAGCCAGACGCTTTCTCGTCCTCGCCGTTCTCGTCCTCCTCGCCCCCTCCGCCCGCGCCCAGGATCTCGTCCTCACCGCCGGCAGTGTCTATCTCAGTCCCGCCGAGGAGCCGCTCCGTAACGCGGTCGTCGTGATCCGCGACGGGAAGATCGCCGCGGTCGGGCGTGGCATCGAGATCCCACCCGGGATCGAGGTCCTCGACTGTGCCGGCATGACCGTCACCGCCGGGTTCTGGAACAGTCACGTGCATTTCATGGAGCGGAAGTGGGCGAGCGCGGCGAAGATCCCGGCGCCGGAGCTCGCGGCGCAACTCAGGGCCATGCTCACGCGCTACGGCTTCACGAGCGTGTTCGACACCGGCTCGGCGCTGGAGAACACGCGGCGCATCCGCGAGCGCATCGAGTCCGGCGAGATCTCCGGGCCGCGCATCCGCACGACGGGAGAGGTGCTCTTTCCGAAGGGCGGCGCGCCGACGGAGCTGATCCTCGACGTGAAAGGCGCGATGCGCATCAAGACGCCCGAGGTCACGAATGCCGAGGAGGCGCGCGCGGCCGCGCAGAAGATCCTCGAGGGCGGCGCGGACGGGATCAAGGTCTACGCCGCGACGTGGGCGCCGCCGATCGTCACGCTCCCCGAGGAGGCGATCCGCGCGGCGGCGGAGGAGGCGCACCGACGGGCAAGCTCGTGTTCGCCCATCCGTCGAATCGCGACGGGCTGCTGGCGGCGGTGAAAGGCGGAGCCGACGTCATCGTGCACACCTCGCCGCAGGCGGGGCCATGGGACGACGCGATCGTGGCGGCGATGAAGAAGGCGAACGTCAAGCTCATCCCGACGCTCCAGCTCTGGCGTCACGAGCTGCGTCACGACCGCGATGCCTTCGGCAACCGCTTCGTTGCCACCGGCGTCGGCCAGCTCCGCGCCTGGCGCGCGGCGGGCGGAGTGGTGATCTTCGGCACCGATGTCGGCTACATGGACGACTACGACCCGTCCGACGAGTACGCCCTCCTGGCCGAGGCGGGGATGACTTTCCGGGAGATCCTCGCGGCGCTCACCACCACCCCCGCCGAGCGCTTCGGCGACACCAAGCGCCTCGGTCGCATCGCTCCCGGTCTGCTCGCCGACCTGATCGTCCTCAGCGGAGATCCCGCGCAGGACGTTCGCGCGTTCGCCCGCGTCCGCTACACGATCCGCGACGGCAAGCTGATCCACCAGTCCGGCGTCCCGTAACGATTTGTTCACACATCCCTGCTAACTTTTCACCACTCCATACGAATCTCTTCGTACAAATAGACGCGATGACGGGGGGATTCATGCGCGCTGTAACCATCGGGATCTCGCTCCTGGCCTTTGCACTCTCACCACTCCTCGCCGCCGAGCCGATGACGATCGAGGCCACGAGTACGCCCATCACCATCGACGGCGTGCTGGACGAGCCGGCTTGGCAGACGGCCACAAAGTACGAGACCTGGTACGAGACCAACCCCGGCGACAACATCGAGCCGAAGGTCAAGACCGTCGGCTACGTCACCTTCGACTCGAAGTTCCTCTACGTCGGCATCGAGTCCTTCGACCCGAAGCCGGGCGACGTCAGCGCCGTCTACGGCGACCACGATCAGATCAGCGGCAACACCGACGACTACGCGGGGATCATCGTCGACACGCGCAACGACGGGAAGACGGCCTATCTCTTCCTCGTCACCGCCCGCAACGTGCAGTACGACGCCATCACCGACGACTCGGGCGCGGGCGAGGACAGCTCGCCGGACTTTTTCTGGGACTCCGAGGCCAAGATCCACGAGCGGGGGTGGACGACGGAGTTCCGCGTCCCGTTCTCGACCCTGCGCTACGAAAACCCGAACCCGGCGCAGTGGGGACTGGTGGTCTACCGGAACATGCCCCGCGACCGGCGCTATCAGTTCTTCACCAGCAAGCTGCCGCGCGACTCGAACTGCTTCGTCTGCAACTTCGGCAAGATCACCGGCCTGCGCAACCTGCCCGCCGGCGACCACTACGTCATCGCCCCGTACGTGACCGCGCATCAGCTGAGCGAGCCGCGCAACGGCCTCGGCACGCCGTTCGTCAATCACCAGATCGGCACCGACGGCGGGCTGGACGTGAAGTGGAGCCCGACCTCGGACATGGCCATCGACGCCACCATCAATCCCGACTTCTCCCAGGTCGAGTCGGACGTGGCGGTGATCTCCACCAACGAGCGTTTCGCCATCTTCATCCCCGAGAAGCGGCCGTTCTTCCTCGAGGGGGTGGAGCTCTTCTCCACGCCCATCCAGGCCGTCTACACGCGCACGCTCACCGCGCCGCGCTGGGGCGGACGCACGACGGGCAAAACGGGCAAGTACGCCTACACGCTGCTGGTCTCGCAGGACCGCGGCGGCGGACTGGTGATCCTTCCCTCGGCGTTCGGATCCGACTTCGCCGCGCAGGACTTCAAGTCCACCGCCCTCATCGGCCGCGTGCGCCGCGACCTGAAGAATCGCTCGTTCATCAGCTTCCTCACCACGGCCCGTGAGAACGAGGGCGGGGCGCACAACCGCGTCTTCGGCCCCGACTTCCAGTGGCGCATCGGCCAGAATCACACCATCACCGGGCAGCTGCTCTACAGCGACACCGAGACCCCGGACCGTCCGGACCTGGCCGCCGAGTGGGACGGCCGCAAGCTGCGCGGCCACGCCGGCTATGCCTGGTACGCCTTCTCCTCGTCCAAGAACGACTTCTACGTCAACTACTCCGACTACGACGAGCAGTTCCGGGCCGACAACGGCTTCGTGCCCCAGGTCGGCTTCCGCGGCAGCTTCGCCGAGTACGGGCACACCTGGCGGCCGAAGGGCTTCTTCAACCGCTTCCGCTATTACGGCTTCGGCGAGTACCAGGACACCCAGAGCGGCGACCCGCTGTGGCGCATGGTCTCCACCGGCTTCGGCGCGGACGGCAAGTACCGCTCGTTCACGCGCATCCGCGTGGCCCACGAGGAAGTGGCGAACCGCGGCGAGATGTTCGACCGCAACCGCCTCTACTATCAGTTCCAGATCGGCGTGAGCCGCGTGATCAGCCAGGTCGGCGTCGACGGCTGGATCGGCGACGACGTCGACTTCGCCTCCAACACCCCCGGCGACGGCGTGAGCCTCAACACCTTCGCCACCCTCCGCCCGACCGACCACCTGCAGATCGGCCTCAACACCGGCCTGCGCTGGCTGAACATCGGCGACCGCCGCCTCTTCACCTCCCAGTTCGAGCGCATCAAGGCCACCTACACCTTCAACTCGCGGATGTTCCTCCGCGCGATCCTCCAGAACCAGCGCACCCACCGCGACGACGAGCCCGACGACGAGCGCTTCGGCTCCCTCGGCAGCCAGCTTCTCTTCGCCTACAAGCTGAACTGGCAGACCGTGTTCTACGTCGGCTACGGCGACCTGCGCGAAGTGGTGACCGTGGACAGCGACTTCGAGCCGAGCAACCGGCAGTTCTTCGCCAAGGTCAGCTACGCCTTCCAGCGGTGACGCGATATCCTCCGGCGCGAGAAATCGCTCCGGAGGAATCCATGAAGATCAAATCCGCAACCGCACTGCTCGCCGTGTTCACCCTCGGCCTCGCCCTCGGCGCCTTCGCCGCCAAGAAGGGCGTGGACGCGTCGCTGTACGAAGGAAAGTCCAAGAAGGAGGCGGCCGCGGCGCTGCTCGAGCTCGCGCGCAAGCAGGCCGGCAAGGGGAGCTGGGAGCGCATCGGCGTCGGCCGGGTGTACTACCTCGGCGGCATGAAGGCCGAGGGGCAGGCCATCTTCGATGAAGTCACGGCGAAGGATCCGGAGACCACCGACTGGTGGCGCATCGGCCGCGTGTACTGGGAGGCGGGCGAGTGGGACAAGGCCCGCGAGGCGTTCGAGAAGTCGCTGGCGAAGAATCCGAAGGACGACAAGGGGCTGGCCGAGCTCGGCGCGTACTACCTGATCAAGGGCGACCGGGCCAAGGCCGAGGAGCTGTTCGGCAAGTCGTTCGCCATCGAGTCGGGCGAGGTCTGGAACACGGCCATGATGGCCGGCGGATACCTCGGCGTGCGGCCTCAGGAATAGAATAGTCCTGCTTCACCACACAACACGCGTCACGGAGGGCTCATGGCGAGTCTCGGCAGGATTTTCAGCGCGAACACCAAGGACAAGATCGAAGTCCTGTACAAGGACGTCACCAGCAGCGGCATCCTCGACCCGGTGGGCACGAGCGCGTACACGCTGCCGGACGTCACCGTCGACACGGCCAGTAAGGCCTTCAGTGTGTTCGACCTCACCGCGGAGCTCGACGCGAAGTCGACGGTGAAGGCCTCGATCCTCGCGCCGTCGGCGCAGATCGCGCCGTTCGACTCGTCGGCCCCGCTCACCGCGCCGAGCGGCAGCAGCTACGGAGTGCTGGAAGTGACCGGCAACCTGTCCTCGAACGAGACCGCGGAGAAGGACATCGCCGCGCTGACGCTCTCCGCGAGCGGCGCGGCATCGTTCACCTACGACCACTACCTGCTCGTCGCGGCGACGGCGAAGCGCCTCGACGCGCTGACGAAAGTCGTCGCCTCGTCGGAGCTTCCCCAGTTCGCGCCCTTGGCGTCGCTGCAGGCGGGGGAGATCAGCCGCTTCCAGGCCACGCTCAATCTCGACCTCGGCCTGAAGGCGACCTACGGCGACACCTTCGACTACGACCACGCCCTCAGTCTCTTCGACGGGCTGTCCGCCCAGATCAAGGCCAGCGCCAAGGCCTCCATCGAGGCCAGCCTCGGCTGGACGCTCTACGACGACATGGACGTCGTGGTCGGCAGCGCGCAGCAGCTCCAGCCGGGCTGGGTGCGCGTGCGCATCGACCGCTCGCGCAAGGACGAGTTCACCGCCGGGGCGACGTTCGCGCTGCAGGCCACCTGGGACGCGTCCAGCATCGCCACGGCGCTGGAGAAGGCGTTCCAGACCTCGGCGTTCAAGCGCGCCATCGACGTCCTGACCATCGTCGCCAACGGGCAGTGGGAGAACATCGAGCAGGTCATCGTCGACAAGACCTCGCAGGAGCTGATCGCGCTCATCGCCGGCACGGGCTGGAAAGAGAAGGCGGCCAGCGATCCCGAGGTCACCAAGGCGCTGGCCGACATCAACAAGGTCGTGTCGATCTACAACAGCATCGACGCCAAGGTGCAGCAGCTGTGGGGCGACCTGTTGATCAAGGTCGACCTGGAGCCGGGCTCGGAGCTGCGCAAGACCGTCGACACCATCGCCGCGCTGAATCCGCAGGATCCGAACCTCGAGCAGTTCCTCAGCCCCACCGCGCAGAAGGACCTGCAGATGCTCGAGTCGCTGAGCGGCAAGAGCATCGAACAGCTCCTCATCGGCAGCAACGCCGGCGTGGAGAGCGCGATCACCAAGGCGGTCAATCTCGCCAAGCAGCTCGAGCGCGTCATCACCGACACGCCCACGGAGATCAACAGCGCCCTGGCCACGTTCGCGAAGAACAGCGGCATCCAGAGCATCATCACCTGGCTGGCCACGAACGCGACCTCGCTCGATCAGATCCAGGCCTTCGGCGACACGGAGATCAAGAAGATCGTGTCCAAGGCCGTCGGCAAGACCTTCGACAAGATCAGCCCCCAGGACCTGGCGGCGGTGCAGAAGTGGGCGCAGAGGATCACCGCCGAGTGGACGGAGCTCTCGGCGAAACTGGCCAAGGCGGCGAAGGCGCTCCAGGGATCGCTGGGCTTCAACGCCTCGCTCGAGATCAGCCGGATCACTGAATACTCCGCGGTGCTGGACTTCGAGGTCGATCCGAAGAACGCCGCGGCCGTGGCGGCGGTGGAGAAGGAGCTGCCGCAGGGCAACGTGCGCGGCATGCTCGTCGCCCTCGACGGTCTCGGCAATGATGACGTGCGTCCCTTCGCCATCCGCGAGTCGATGATCGTCTCGCGCCACACCCGCTCCAGCGTCTCCACGGTCCTCTTGTCCTTCATGAAGCTGTCGAACCTGCAGACGGTCACCGGCTCGCGGTTCGACGAGTCGGTCGTGCACATCAGCGACAGCGGGCGGTCGGCGACGTTCAGCGGCGGATTCACCCAGGCCGTGAGCACCAGCGATACGACCAGCCAGTGCGGGGTGTGGGTGGAGGCGGACGCGACGGACGACCAGCGCGATCTCTCGCTGCCGTTCGACACGGTGGACCGGTCGCTGCGGCTCACGTTCTCGCGCACGCAGACCAAGACCGCCGCCGCGCAGCTCAACGCGCTGCAGACGCTGCTCATCGACCTGGGCTTCTTCGTCACCGCCGCGCAGTCGCTCACCGACGCTCCTGCCAACGCGGACACCACGTTCGCTCTCGACATCCGTCTCGACGAGGCCGCGCTCACCGCGTTCGCCCAGGACGACGGCGAGGCGAACTGGAACAAGGACTACCGCAACGCCGCCTACCGGCTCCTCCGCGACGACCTGATCACCGACCGCATCGCCTCGCTCAACGAGTCGACGGGGGAGGTGCTCGCCGGCGTGGTGAAGACCGACCTCTTCGCCCAGACCTGGACCGACAGCTCCACCACGGCCTTCCGCAGCGTGCTGGTGAACAAGAGCTTCTCCCTCGGCGGCAAGCACCTCGTCGTGCTCGACGACGACAATCGGTTCGTCCCGCCGTACGTCCCGATCCAGACCCTCATCACCCGCCGCCCGAAAGGCTACGGCGCGCTGAAAGGCCTGCGCGACGCCCTGGCCGCCTCGGCCGACCGCAAGCCGCACAGCCTGACCCGGCTGGCCACCGCCGCCGCGGCCACGTTCGCGAACACGACCCTCCCCGAGTGGGACAACCCGATGTTCGCCTTCTGGTTCGTCGTGGCCCGCCTCTGCCGCCTCAACGTGCTCAAGACCGCGGTGGGCCTGGCCACGCTGCGCTACCGGACGTCGTCCACGGCGCAGCTGTCGGACCCGATGCAGTGGACGCTCACGAAGGACGTGGGCGTGCCGGTGACGCAGATCAAAGCGCGCCAGCTGTTCCCGTTCGCGTAATCACCCTGTTTTCCCCTCTCCCCGCTCGCGGGGAGAGGGGTAGTCCGTTCGCCCGACGATTGATTGCAGAAAAGCAAGAATCTGGCGATCAGTAGGCGATGGCGGCTCTCGCGAACTCGGGCACAAGGAACATGTTCTTGAGGGTGAGTCCGGCGATGGCAA
>JBIOTX010000429.1:0-2335 GCA_044866315.1 Thermoanaerobaculia bacterium
ACGGCGATCATCATCTTCTTCACCGCCTACGGCGTCGTCCGCGCGCTGCAGTGGTACCGCGCCTCCTCGGCCATCGAGGCCCAGCGCCGCACGCTGGAGTCGGAGGAAGCCCAGCGCACGCGCCGGCTGGTGGAGGAGCGCTACCGGCCGGGGGAGATCGTGAACACGCTCACCGAGGTGCAGAACCTCCTTCCTCATGACGTGGAGGGAGCGGATGCGCTCGTGCATCGCCTGGCCCGACACGCACGCGTATTGCTCCGCCAACCTTTTGGAGTGCGGGAGCAAAGCTCCCGCTTGGAAAGCGGCGGCGATGCCGCCGCACTCCAAACCCCTCCGGTCTTCTTCATCCTCCTGGCGATGGTCGTCAGCTATGGCGCCAGCGCGACGGTCGTCGACCTGCGCACCGCGGTGTGGGACGCCTGGCTGCCGATGGCGCGCATCGTCTCGGTCTGTTCGTTCGTCCTGGCCGGCCCGCTCCTCGGCTGGCTGATCATCCGCGCCGCGCGGCTGCCGCCGCCGGTGGCGCTGGCGGCGGGCACGCTCGTTTCGATCGCCACCGGCATCGCCGTGACCGCGTTCGCGCGCTTCATGGTCGGCAGGATCGGCGTGACCTCGCAGCCCGATCTCCTCTCCTCGACCCTGCTCCTCACCCGGAACATCATCATCGCCAGCGCCCTCGCGGCCATCGCCTTCGCCTACGCCATCAGCCGGATCCTGCTGGCCAAGAGAAGCGAGGCCGCGCGCTTCCGCGACGAGGTGGCCCTGGCCGAGACCCGCGAGCTCGAGGCGCGCTTCCACCCGCATTTCCTCTTCAACGCCCTGACCTCGATCGCGGCGCTGATCCGCAGCGATCCCGCGGCGGCCGCGGTGATGTGCCGGCGCCTCTCCGATCTCGTCGAGCAGATCGTCTCCTCCGCCGGCATCCATCGCTGGCCGCTGGAGACCGAGCTCCGTCTCGCCGCCGACTACCTGGCCGTGCAGCGCATGCGCTTCGGCGACCGCATCCGTGTGGAGTCGTGGGACGTCCCGCCCTCCGCGCACGACGCCATCGTCCCGCGCCTGCTCCTCCAGCCGCTACTGGAGAACGCCGTCAAGCACGGCGTGGCCCGTCACGGCGACAAGACCGCGGTCGGGCTCTCGGTGAAGAAGCGCCGCGGCCGGCTGAGCTTCGACCTCTGGAACGACGCGCCCGGATCCGCCCCCGCCGCCGTCACCCACGGCCGCGGACTTTCCTTCGTGCAGCGCAGCGTCGAAGCCGCCGGCGGCACGATCACCTTCGACTCCGGCACGGCCGGCCGCTTCGCCGTGCACTGCTCCCTTCCGCAATGAACGCGCAGGCAATCCAGGTCGGCGAGGGCGATCCGGCGTTTCGCGAGCCGGTGGCGATCGAGCGGCAGTGCCTCGAGTTTCGCCGCCGGCCAATCCTCCTCCGCCACAACGCGCGCAGCTTTGTCGTCGGTCCGAACGAAGTCACCCTCTGGAATTGCGGCGACGTCTACGAGCGCCGGGCCATCGAGCGCGACTCCGGCGACGTCCTGGTGCGCTACACATTCGAGGGCGGCGCACCTTTTGTCGTGCACTACGTTCCCTGCAATGTCGATCTCTTTCTCGAGGAACGTTTGGGCCATTTGGAGTGCGGCAGCGTCGCTGCCGCTTTGAAAGCGGCGGCCTCGCCGCCGCACTCCAAGATCGAGCACGTGAAGTTCGTCCTCTCCCAGAGCCAGACCCGGGTCTCCCTCCGCCAGATCGCCGCCGACCTCGGCTGGACGCCGTATCACCTCAGCCGCGTGTTCCGCGACGTCACCGGCTTCTCCATGACCCAGTACCGCCAGCAGCTCCGCCTGCGCATGGCCTTCGAGCGGATCATCGCCGCCGGCAACCTTTACGAAATCGCAAACGATCTCGGCTTCGCCGACCAGAGCCACTTCACGCGCACCTTCCGGCGGGTCTTCGGCGCCGCTCCGGGCGCCTTCCGCAGGCGCATCGCAAATCCGTTCTAATCCCTCCTCCGACCGCCTCGCCCCACCGCCCACGCGCCTCGCCGCCCGGCCAGTCCGTCTCGTCCCGCCACCCTTCCGGCGCGTCCCGCGCGTCCTCGGCCGCCCCGCTCCGACTCATTGAATTCCGAAACCCCGTGACCCCGTGACTCCGTGACCTAAGTGCTTTACTCCCATGAACTTGGGGCTCGGAGCACCCGTGGCTGCCCCCCTGCACCGCGAGCCCGCGCAAGTCACAGGAAAGGAGAGATCGAATGTATCGTTCCCCCACATGGTTGCGCGCGGCACTCTCCGCGTTGCTCGTATCGCTGCTGGCCGTCAGCGCATACGCGCAGTTC
>JBIOTX010000430.1:0-20443 GCA_044866315.1 Thermoanaerobaculia bacterium
GTGCGGGCGAAGCGGAGCACGAGGTCGCCGACCGGATCGGCGACCGGCTCGAGGTAGCGCTCGGCCACGCCGTGGGGGATGGGCGTGCCGAGGGCGTCGCGGTAGCGGGAGGCATCCTCGACGGCGATGAAGCGCTTCTCGCGGGCGATGGAGACTTCGAGGATGCGGCGCTGCTTGAGCAGGTCGCGAATCCAGTGGAGCGGCGGGCTCTCAGCCCGCCGGCCGATCTCCTCCTCGGATAAATCGCCGAGCCGCAGCAGCAAGTCATGAATCGCATCCGCGCTCTTGGCCTTGTGCCGCTCGTCCAGGTGCTGGAGCTCCAGCTCCGTTTGCGCGAGCGCGTCCGGATCGAGCAGCTCGCGCAGCTCGGGCTCGCCGAGGAGCTCGCGGAGCTGCGACTGGTCGATGGCCAGGGCCTGGGCGCGGCGCTCGGCGAGCGGGGCGTCACCGTCGTAGAGGAAATTCGCCACGTAGCGGAAGAGCACCGACGCCGCGAACGGGGAGGGCTTGGACGTGTCCGCGGTGTGGACGCGAATGGCGCGCTTGCGGATGCGCTTGGTCAGCTCGACCAGCGCCGGCACGTCGAAGACGTCGCGCAGGGTCTCCCGGTAGGCCTCGAGGATGATCGGGAAGGAGCCGAAGCGCGAGGCCACCTGCAAGAGGTCGTAGGCGCGCTTGCGCTGCTGCCAGAGCGGCGTCCGTCCCTGGATGCGCATGCGCGGCAGGAGCAGCGCGCGCGCGGCGGCCTCGCGGAACTTGGCCGCGAACATCGAGCTCGCGCCGAGCTGGCGGAGGATGAGCTGTTCGACTTCGTCCGGGTCGGGCAGCACCAGCTCGACGGCCGGCGGCTTCTCCGTCTCCGGGAAACGGACGATGAAGCCGTCGTCGCTCCACATCGTCTCCACGTCGATGGCCAGCTCGGCGCGCACCTTCGCCGCCACGGCCATGGCCCAGGGCGCGTGGATCTTCCCGCCGAACGGCGAGAGCACGCAGACGCGCCAGTCGCCCAGCTCGTCCACCACCCGCTCGACCACGATGTTGCGGTCGTCGGGCACGGCGCCGGTGGCCTCCTGCTGGTCGGCGAGGTACTGCAGGAAGTTCTCGGCGGCGAGCTTGTCGAGATCGTGCCGCGTGACCAGGCGCTCGATGGCGTCCTCGCGCTTCGACTCGCGGACCTCGCGCACGAGTTTTCCGATGGCCTCGCCGAAAGGAACGGTGCGCTCCGCGGCGTCCGCCTTCCAGAACGGCATCTTCCCCGGCTGTCCCGGCGCGGGCGTGACGATGACTTTGTCGTGGGTGATCTCCTCGATGCGCCAGGTCGAGGCGCCGAGGATGAACGTCTCGCCGACGGAGGCCTCGAAGACCATCTCCTCATCGAGCTCGCCCACGCGCGCGGACTGGTTCTTCTCCGTGCCGGCCAGGAAGACGCCGTACAGCCCGCGGTCGGGGATCGTGCCGCCGCTGGTGATGGCCACGCGCTTCGCTCCCTGCCGGGCGGTGAGCGTGTTGGCCATGCGGTCCCAGGTCAGGCGCGGGCGCAGCTCGGCGAATTCGTCGGAGGGATAGAGGCCGGAGAGCATGTCCAGGACGCCCTCGAACGCCGTGCGACTCAGCTCCGCGTACGGCGCCGCGGAGCGCACCGCGGCGTAGAGGTCATCGACGTGCCACGAGTCCATCGCCACCATGGCCACGATCTGCTGGGCCAGGACGTCGAGCGGATTCCGCGGATACCGCGTCGGCTCGATGGCCCCCTCGTGCATCGCCTCCGCCACCGCCGCGCAGGCCACGAGGTCCCCGCGGAACTTCGGGACGATGATCCCGCTCGACGCCGCCCCGACCTGATGGCTGGCCCGGCCGATGCGCTGCATCCCCGAGGCGATCGAGGGCGGGGCCTCGATCTGGATGACCAGGTCGATCGCGCCCATGTCGATCCCCAGCTCCAGCGACGACGTGGCCACGAGCGCGGGCAGGCGGCCGGACTTGAGGTTGTCCTCGATCTCCGTGCGCTGGGCCCGGGCGATCGAGCCGTGATGGGCCTGCACCAGCGTCTCCCCGGCCAGCTCGTTCAGCGCCGCCGCCAGCCGCTCCGCCAGCCGCCGCGAGTTGACGAAGATCAGCGTCGACGTGTGCGCCCGGATCAGCTCCAGAAGGCGCGGATGAATGGCCGGCCAGATCGACGGCGACCGCGGCCCGAGCGAAGCCGGCCCGCTCACGATCTCCTGCGCCTCCGCCGCCACCCGGGCCATGTCCTCGACCGGCACTTCCACTTTGAGGGTGAGTTGTTTTTTCTCGCCGGTGTTGATGATGGAGACGGGGCGGAAGCGGGGTTTGGTGTGGTCTTCGAATTCGTCGTGGAGCTGGGGCTCGGGGGCACGCGGGGCACGGGGGCTCGGGGGATCTCCCTCGTGCCCTTCGTGCCCTCGTGCCCCCATCTCGGATCCCCCAAGAAATCTCGCCACCTCTTCCAACGGCCTCTGCGTCGCCGACAGCCCGATCCTCTGCGGCGGGCGCTCGCAGCGCATGGCGAGCCTCTCCAGCGACAGGGCCATGTGCGCGCCGCGCTTGTTCGGGACCAGTGCGTGGATCTCGTCGATGATGATCGTTTCGACGCCGCGGAGGAGGTCGCGGGCGTTGGAGGTCATCATCAGGTAGATGGACTCCGGGGTGGTGATGAGGATGTCCGCGGGCTCACGGGTGAATCGGGCCCGCTCGGACTGCGGGGTGTCGCCGGTGCGGATGGCGATCTCGGGGAGGGTGAAGTCGTCTTCGCGCGAGCGGGCCACGTTGGCGATGCCGGCCAGCGGCGCGCGGAGGTTGCGCTCCACGTCCACGGCCAGCGCCTTGAGCGGGGAGATGTAGACCACCCGGCAGCGCTCCTCTTTCGGCGGCCGGGGCCGGAACATGAGTCCATTGAGCGCCCACAGGAACGCGGTCAGGGTTTTGCCGCTGCCGGTGGGGGCGGTGATGAGCGTCCAGTCACCGCGCGCAATGGACGGCCAGCCCAGTTGCTGGGCGCGCGTGGGCGCGGCGAAGGAGGCGGCAAACCACTCCCGCACTGCGGGATGGAACGGTGCGAGCGCGTCGTCGATCTTCAATGCGCGGGGCATTTGTGAGGAGCGTCACTTCGCTGGACAACCTGTAGGTCCACTGCAAGAATAGTGGCCAGTCCCCTAAGGCGAAAGTGAAGGACGTGAGATGCGGCTGAAGGTGCTCGGCGCCTATGGGGCGTCCGACGCGGAACACAATCTGACCGGATACCTGATCGACGACTGGTTCGCCGTCGATGCCGGCACCCTCACTTCCAAGCTGTCCTTCGCCCAGCAGTCGCGGATCCAGGGTGTGTTCATCACTCATCCGCACGCCGATCACATCCGCGACCTGCCTCACCTGATCCACAACCGTTTCAGCCAGAACGCCGGCACGCTGACCATCTTCGCCTCCAAGGAGGTGATGGAGATTCTCTCCCGCGATGTCTTCAACGGCGTGGTCTGGCCCGACTTCGCAGGCATCGTCTCGCCGCTCAGCGGCAAGCCCTCCGTGCAGTACCGCGCCCTCCAGCCCGGGAAGCGCATCGTCTACAACGACATCGCCATCACCCCGGTCAACGTCGACCACGTCATCCCCGCCGCCGGCTGCATCCTGGAGATCGCCGGCCAGGCCATCGTCTTCACCGGCGACACCGGTCCGACGAAGCAGATCTGGAAGAAGACCAACGAGACCCAGAACGTCGTCGCCGTGGTGACCGAGGCCTCGTTCCCCAACGACCAGCAGGCCCTCGCCGACGAGACCGCGCATCTGTCGCCGCAGACGTTCGGCGAAGAGCTCAAGAAGATCACCGTCGACGCGCCGGTCTACGCCAGCCATCGCAAGATACCGTACGAGCGCGACATCGAGTCGCAGATCCGCAATCTGCGCGACCGCCGGGCGCGGGTGCTGCTGGAGAAGAATTACACGCTCTAGTGGACTCCGAGCTCGCGCCAGATCTCGCTCGGCTCGAACACCTTCCCGTCCTTCACCACCTTCACCACCTTCCGCACGTCGCTGATGTTGCGGGTCGGGTCGCCGTCGACGATCAGAAAGTCGGCGAGCTTGCCCGGCTCGAGGGTGCCGAGGTCCTTCTCGCGCCTCAGGACCTGGGCGGGGGTGAGGGTGGCCAGGCGGAGGATGTCAACCGGGGCGATGCCCGCCTGGGCGTACAGCTCGAGCTCGCGCTGGAGGGTGAAGCCCGGGATGCCGTCGGTGCCGGGAACGACCCGCACGCCGGCCTTGTGCATCACACCGACGAGGTCGATCATCTTCCGGTACGAGGCCCGGTAGCGCGCGTCCATCCCCTCGGGGACGGGCAGGCCGCCGACGAGCAGGATCCGCCGCACCTGCGGCGGGAGGCGGTCGGCAATGGTGACGTAGCCCGGCGAGATCTCGCCTCTCCGGGCCAGGAACAGGTCCTCGAAGGTCGCCAGCGTCGGATCGATGACGATGTTCCGCTCCTTCAGCTTGGCGATGAACGCCTGCACCTGAGGCGAGCTCAGGTCGAGATCCGCCGCCCGCTTGGCGGGCTCGATGAACCGCGCCGGCGTGCGCGTCTCGGTCACGTCCGGCCAGAAGTTGAGCACGAGCATGTTCACATGCTGGATCTCGTCGTAGCCGGCGTCGACCGCCTGCGAGGCGATCATCCCCGCGGGGATGTGCCCGCTGACGCGCATCCCCTTCTCGTGCGCGTACTTGGTCAGGACCGGCACGAGCTCGGGCTTCACCGAGCTGTAGATCTTGAGGCCCTCGTAGCCGCGGGAGGCGAAGAAGTCGACCGCCTTCCTGGCCTCCTCCTCGTTGCCGGCGAGGATGTTCGTCGGCCCCTGGTACGGTCCCGGCCCGTCGACCAGGCCCGCCAGCACGAGCCGCGGCCCGATGGCCGTGCCGGCGTCGATCTTCTGCTTGAGGGCGACGATGGTGTCGCTGTCGTTGCCGAGGTCGCGGGCGGAGGTGATTCCGGAGGCGATGTTCATCATCGCGTCCACTTCGCCCATGTGCACGTGCATGTCCCACAGGCCGGGGAGGACGATGCGGCCGCCCGCGTCGAGCACTTCGCCCTCCGCGTCGCGCCCGATCGAGGCGATGCGGTTCCCGTCCACAGCGATCGTCGTCGGCGCGGAGACGGTGCCGCTCACGGGATCGAAGACCCGCGCGTTCTTCACTACCAGCCGGCCGTTGGCGGGCGTGTGGGTGAGGCGCCCGGCCAGCTCTCCGATGCGCGCGCGCGAGCGCGCGTCCTGGGCGTCGACGAGCTTCTTCACGTCGGCCTCGTAGCCCTCGCGGATCGTCGAGAGCCAGGAGGAAACGGAGGCGAAGAAGTTCAGGTCGTCGTCCAGCCAGACCTCGAACGGCTGAAAGTAGATCCCGCCGACCTCGTAGGCGGTGACCCGCCTGCCGCGCAGGGTCTCCTCGCCGACCTTGCGGACCGTGGCCTCGCCGCCCGGCAGCAGGGCCAGTTTGCCGCCGTTCTTCAGGGCCGCCCGGACCTGGATGGCCTGCTCCTCCGGCGGCCCGTACATGCTCGTGTAGAGCGCCTCCGCCTGCGACCGGCCCGATTCCGCGGTGTTCTTCCACTGCGCGACGCCGTTTGCGATGGAGAAGCGATCCTCGATCGGCGCCTTCGTGTAGTCGTTGCCGGTCGTCTCCATCGAGACCGGCCGGCCGTTGTCGTCGAGCCGGATCACCGTGTGCGTCTTCGGCCCGCGTCCGCGGTCGTTGTACTCGAAGTCGACGGTCACCTCGTCGCCGCGCGTGGTGACCACCTGCGAGCCGGCCGTGTTCGTGCTCATGAGCACGGTGTAGCGGCGGGTGGCGTCCTGCGCGGGCGGCCGATGGGCGCAGGAGACGGCGGCGAGGGCGAGGAGGACAAACGTTTTCATCCGCATGAGGGAGAGATTCTAGAATGCCACACCGTCCATGCCGCGCCTGCCCGTCTCGGTGATCATCCACACCCTCAACGAGGTCGAGCAGATCGAGGACTGCCTGCGCACCGTCGCCTGGGCCGACGAGATCTACCTCCTGGACTCGTTCTCCACCGACGGCACCATCGAGCGCGTGCGCGAGCAGTTCCCCCGCGTCCGCATCGAACAGCGCGAATACCTCGGCGCCGCCTCGCAGAAGAACTACGGCATCGACCGCGCCGCCCACGACTGGATCTTCGTCATCGACGCCGACGAGCGCGTCACCCCGGAGCTGGAGAAGGAGCTCCTCCGGACCATGGAGGGGCCGCTCGATCACTGGGCCTACTCCGTCGGCCGCCGCAACTTCATGCTCGGCAAAGAGGTGAAGTACAGCGGCCTGCAGCGCGACCGCGTCACCCGCCTCTTCCACCGCGGCCACGCCCGCTACCCCAACAAGCGCGTGCACGCCGACCTCCTCGTCGACGGCCCCACCTTCGACCTGCGCCACAAGATGCTGCACTTCTACATCCGCAGCTTCGACCACATGATCGCCAAGATGACCCGCTACGCGAACTGGGCCGCCGCGCAGATGTTCATCGACGGCAAGACCACCGGCCTGTGGGGCATCTTCAGCCACACCTTCGGCAAGTTCGTCCGCGACTACGTCTTCAATCTCGGCTTCCTCGACGGCACGCGCGGCCTGATCTCCGTCGGCATGCACGTCTATTACACGTTCTGGAAGTACGCCAAGCTCTGGGAGCTGACCCAGCTCAAACGCCTCGGCAAGCCCGTGCCCCTGCCGTCCCTCGACGTGGAGGAGGAGCGCTGGGAGCTGCCGTGGGTGAAGAAGGGCTAATCCGCCGGCTCGACGAGCACCTTCAGCCCATCCACGGCCTGCACGCGCACCCGTGAGCCTTCGGCGATCTCAGACTTCGCCATCGCGTTCCAGGTCTCCCCGTGCACGAACACCTTCCCGGTGGAGCCGACCGGCGTTCTGGCCACGCCGATCTCGCCGATCATCCCCTCCGTTCCCGTCGACACGCGACTGCGGTGCGCGCGGATGGCGAGCGTCATCAGGAAGACGGCGATCGCGCCGAGAGGCACGCTGACGCCGATCGCCGTCAGCAGGTGCACGCGCATCTCCGGGATCGGCCCGTCGACCAGCATCAGTGCGCCGAGGATCATGCAGACCACCCCTCCGGCGCCGAGGACGCCATAGGAGGTGAACTTCGCCTCCAGGGCGAAGAGGACGAACGCGGCGAGGATCAGCGCGAACGCGGCGTAGCGCGTCGGCAGCAGGTTGAGAGCGAACACGGCGAGGAGGATCGCGATGAGGCCGACCACGCCCGGCAGGATCGCCCCGGGGTGGTTGAACTCCGCGTACAGCGCCATCGCGCCGAGGGCCAGCAGGATGAAGGCGATGTTCGGATCCATGATGAAGGAGAGGATCCGCTGCTTGAGGGACATCTCGTAGCGCGTGAGCGGCTTGCCGGCGGTGCGCAGCACGGTCGTCGTGCCGTTGAAGCGCCTCACCGTTCGGCCGTCCGCCCACTTGAGGAGCGACGGGATGTCCGCCGCGACGACCTCGATCAGCCGCTGGGCGAGGGCCTCGTCCTCGGTGAACGACTTCGCCTCGCGCACCGCGCTCTCGGCGACGGTCACATTGCGGCCGCGCCGTTGCGCGATCGAGCGCATGAACGCCGCGGCGTCGTTCTGCATCTTCAGCTTCATGATCTCGTCGATCTTCTCGCCGCCGATGACCACCGGATGGGCCGCGCCGGTGTTCGTGCCCGGGGCCATGGCCGCGACGTCGGCCGCCTCGAGGACGAAGAAGCCGGCCGAGGCCGCGCGCGAGCCGCTCGGGCCGACCCAGACGATGACCGGCACGGGCGACTTGATGATCTTCTCCACGATGCCGCGCATCGAGGTCTCCAGCCCACCCGGCGTGCGCAGCTCGATCAGCACCGCCTCGGCTTTCTGTGCCGCGGCCTGATCGATGGCGCGGCCGAGGAACTCGTCGCTGATCGGATGGATCATGTCGTCGAGCTCGACGTGGAGGATGCTCGCCGGCGCGGCGGACGCGGCGAGCAGCAGGACCAGCGCGGCCAATGTGGTCTTCATGGAAGTGCTCCTGATTGGGCAACGCCTATTTTCGCGTAGGATTCCGCCCGGTGTCGTCCAGTCGAGCGAACGTCTTCGCGGCCGTGTTCCTCACCAGCCTCTGCGTTCTGACGCTCGAGCTGGCGCTGACGCGCCTTTTCTCGGCCACGATGTACTACCACTTCGCCTTCCTGGCCATCTCCGTGGCCCTGTTCGGCTCGGGGGCGAGCGGCGTCTTCGTCTTCCTCGCCGGCGATCGGCTGAAGCGCGTGGCCACCGAGACCCTCCTCGCCGTCTTCGCCGCCCTCTTCGCCCTCTCGGTCGTCCTCGCCCTCGCCGCCGTCCTTACCAACCCGCTCGCCGAGAGCGGCGAGGCCGACGCCAGCTTCTGGAAGCTGACCCGGATCTACATCGCCACGGCCATTCCCTTCTTCTTCGCCGGCTGCGCCATCACCGTCGCCATCAGCCGCTTCGCCACGGACGTCGGGCGGCTCTACCTCTTCGATCTGGCCGGCGCCGCCGCCGGTTGCCTGCTCCTCGTCCCGCTGCTGAATCGCCTCGGCGCGGTGAACGCCGTCCTGGCCATCGCCGTGCTGGCGGCGATCGCATCCGTCGTCGCCGCACGCCGGATCTTCGGGGTGATCATCGCGGTCATCCTCGCCGCGCTCCTCGCCTTCAACTTCGCCACGAACAGCTTCGACGTGCACTGGGCGAAGGGCAACGAGCCCCGCGACCTCCTCTTCTCGAAGTGGAACTCGTTCTCCCACGTGACCGTGCAGGGCAAGCCGCAGAAGGACCGCATCCTGCGCATCGCCATCGACTCCGACGCCGACACCTTCATTTTCAAGGACGGCGGCCGGTTCGGAAGACTCGAGCATGGGCCGATCATGATCGAGGGACTGGCGCACCTCGTCCGCCGCAACGGGAACGTCCTCATCATCGGGCCCGGTGGAGGACGGGACGTCGTCGTGGCGCGCCTCTTCGGCCAGAAGCGGATCACCGCCGTCGAGGTGAACCGGATCATCACCGACGACATCATGCGCAGCGAGCCGTTCCGCTCCTGGTCCGGCGATCTTTACGGGCAACCGGACGTGCGCCTCGTCGCCGACGAAGGCCGCAGCTTCATCCGCTCCTCGGACGAGCAGTACGACCTCATTCAGGCCACGATGGTCGACACCTGGGCCGCGACCGCGGCAGGCGCGTTCGCGCTGGCGGAGAACAACCTCTACACCGTCCAGGCCTTCCAGGACTACATCCGCCACCTCACCCCGGACGGGATGCTGTCGTTCACGAGGTGGTACCTCGATCCCCCCGATCAGATCCTGCGCCTCATCACCATCACCCGCGCGGCGATGGACGAGTTGGGAATCGAGGGGGCCGACCAGCGCATCGCCGTCTTCCGCCATGGCGATCCGAACGTGGCCACGTCGAAAGTGGCCACGTTCCTCTTCAAGAAGAGCCCCTTCACCGACGCCGAGGTGCGGACGCTCGAGGCGGCGGCGCGGCAGCGGGGGATCGAGGTGATCTACACCCCGCGCACGCGCCGCGACTCCGCGATCACGCGCGTCATCACCGCGCCCGACCCCATCGCCGCCTGGACCGACCCGCGCAGCGACATCACGCCCACCCGCGACGACAACCCGTTCTTCTTCAACACCGTCCGCCTCTCGTACCTCGGCAACCTCGGCGCCGGCAGCGCGGAGTGGAAGAAGACCAACCTCGGCACGTACGTCCTCTTCTCCCTGCTCGTGATCAGCGCCGCAATGGTCCTCCTCTTCATCGTCGGCCCGCTCGCCGTCGCCCGCGGCCGCGCCGTCCTGCGCACCAGGGACGGCCTGGCCTGGCTCCTCTACTTCGGCGCCCTGGGGCTCGGCTTCATCGTCATCGAGGTGGCCATGATCCAGAAGTTCATCCTCTTCCTCGGGCACCCCGTCTACGCCCTGGTGGTCGTCCTCTTCGCCATCCTCTGCTTCTGCGCCCTCGGCAGCTACCTCACCCGCCGCTTCTCCGACGAGCACCTCCCGCGCACCCTGCGCTTCGTGATCCTCGCCATCGTCGCCCTCGTGGCGATCTACATCGTCGCCCTCCCGCCCATCTTCTACGGACTCGTCCACCTCCCCCAGCCCGCCCGCATCGCCATCGCCGTCGTCCTTCTCATTCCGCTGGCGCTGGTCATGGGCATGCCCATGCCCATCGGCATCCGCCTCGCCGCCCGCGAGAGCGCAGAGCTCATCCCCTGGGCCTGGGGCATCAACGGCGCGACCTCGGTCCTCGGGTCCGTGGCCGCCTTGGCGCTGGCGATCCTGATCGGCTTCAGCCGCGTGCTGGGGGCGGGGGCGGCGGTGTATCTGGCGGCGCTGTTGATGGTGGGGCGGTTTGGAGTGCGCGCGAACGACTAGTTCGCCCCCGGCAGATAATCCGGCTGCGGCTCGTAGTTGAAGAACTTGGTGATGTCGTTGCGGAACACGAGCTTGAAGTCGCCGATGGGGCCGTTGCGCTGCTTGGCGATGATGATCTCGGCGATGCCTTTCTCCTCGGTGTCCTTGTTGTAGACCTCATCGCGGTAGATGAAGGCCACGACGTCGGCGTCCTGTTCGATCGCGCCCGACTCGCGGAGGTCGGCCAGCTGCGGGCGGTGGTCGCCGGTGCGCTGCTCGGGACGGCGGGAGAGCTGCGAGAGCGCGAGCATCGGCACGTTCAGCTCCTTGGCGATGGCCTTGAGACCGCGCGAGATCTGCGAGATCTCTTGCTGCCGCGACTCGACTTTTCCTTTCACGGCCATGAGCTGGAGGTAGTCGACCATGATCATGTCCAGACCCGTCTCCATCTTCAGGCGCCGCGCCTTGGCCCGCATCTCCAGCGGGTCCATGCCCGGCGTGTCGTCGACGAAGATCTTTCCCTTCGCCAGCCGCGCCGCCGCCTCGGCCAGATCGCGCCAGTTCCGCTCCGAGAGCATCCCCGAGCGGATGAGATGGTTCGACACGCCCGACTCCGATGACAGGATGCGCAGGCCGATTTGTTCTTTCGACATTTCCAGCGAGAACACGCCCACGCCGTACAGCCGCTGTCCGCCGCGCGGCTGACCGTCCTTGCCGGGGATGGCGATGGTCTCGGCTATGTTCATCATGAGCGAGGTGTTGTGGGTGACCGTGAAGCCGTCGGTGACGTAGGTATGCGACGGGTGCGACACGGCGATGCACTGCGTCTGCGTCCAGCGCGACGGGGTGATGGATCGGATGGTGAGGCGCCGCAGGCGCGTTCGCGGGCGAAGCCGTTCTTCCTTGCTCTGCAGCAGGTTCAGGCTAGCGTTCGACGGTAGTTGAATGTTGCAGACATAGGAGAGGCGGCCGGTGCGGTGCTCGTCGCGATAGGTGTAGGACGTCTGCTTCTCGAAGTACGAGGCGGTGCCACCGATCGAGCGAACGAGATCGACCACATCGCGCGCTAAACGCTCGCTGCACGACGCGAACCTGACACTTCCCCACTTCTCGACCCAGCCATCCGTGTCGAGAAGGCCCTTCAGGAGCTGTTTGCGGCTGGCCAGCGACGCCGAGAGGTATGCCTTCGGAATGAACTTCTCGTGCGCGCGGCGATCCCAGACGTCGAGAGACTGAAGAGCGAGTTTCAGGGAATTGGGTGTGCGTTGACCGAATCCGGCGTAGTTCGGCTTCTTCTGTACGATGCGATAGTCGTATTTATTGTTCGACCGGAGGTCGAACGCATCGCCGACCGTTTGCCTGACCTTGCCGATAAGCTCCGCGCTCGCCGACGAGAACATGACGCTGTTGCCGTGTGTCGTGCCGTCGCCAAGCAACACACCGAGCAGCCACGGGTCCACGGGCAGGGCCTCATCCGTCCCGAACTCACCGGAGAACGTGTCGATGTACAGCCGCCCGCGGTATCGCTTGCGCTGGAGCATCTGGATGAGGCGTTCCGTCGAGAGAACGCGCGGCTCATCCCAGGCCCGGTACCAGACGCGCCACAGATGCTCGAGACAGCACTCCGCGGACCGCCCGTCGGAGAACTCGATCCGGTAGACCTGCCGCTCGCCCTGGGGAAAGACGCCCAGGACTCGGGACTCGGCGCCGTCGAGCGAAGCCAGCTCGTCACCGACACCCAACGATCCCATGCACTTCCAGCCCCGACGGGTGAGCACCTTCGAGTCGAGTGGCTGCGCCTTCCCCATCGAGGGCCTCGCCGCGAGGATGATCAGATCCTGCGGCTGAAACCCCGAGGTGAACTCGTTGAAGCGGTCGTAGCCGGTGGGGATGCCGGTGAGCAGCTTGCCGGCGCTGTGGATCTGCTCGATCGCGCTCATGTTTCCGCGCGTGATGCGATCCAAACCGACGAACCCCTTGTCCGTCGATCCTTCCGCGATCTCGTAAAGCGACTTCTCGGCGATCGTGAGCACGTCGCTCGGCTCGCTCGGCGCGTCGAGGGCGGCGCGCATGACGCTGTTGCCCATCACGATCAGGCGCCGGAGCATGGACTTCTCTTTGACCGTCTTGGCGTAGCGCTCGACGTTGGCCACGTCGGGGACGATGTCGATGAGCGTGGAGAGGTAGGCGGCGCCGCCGACCTGCTCGAGGAGGGCGTGCTTGGCCAGCTCCTCCTTCAGGGTGAGGGCGTCGATCTCCTGGCTGCGCTCGGCCATGCGGCGCATGATCGAGAAGATGGTGCGGTGGGAGTCCTTGAAGAAGTCCTCGGTGTCGATCGTGCCGATGACCCGGTAGAAGGCGTGGTTGTTG
This sequence comes from Thermoanaerobaculia bacterium, assembly GCA_044866315.1. Classification (GTDB taxonomy): domain Bacteria; phylum Acidobacteriota; class Thermoanaerobaculia; order Gp7-AA8; family Gp7-AA8; genus QHVT01. The sequence goes on from JBIOTX010000430.1 coordinate 12,779, forward strand.
ATCAGGATCGAGCCGAGCACCGCGCGCTCCGCGTCCGGGCTCTGCGGCATGGGCCGATCGAGGGCGACGTCGAGTTGGGCAACCGTCATGGAACGATTTCGCGGAGGATTCTACGGAGGGTAGAGCGAGCGCGCCTTTGATCCGCACCGCCTTCCACAGCCCGCCCACGCGCCCCCATCGTTCTCATCGAAGTGCCAACAAGTTTTCCACAGGCGAGGAAAACTCAAAAACTGTTTGACAGCAAAATCTCGGGAAGAGGCGTCGTCGCTCTACGCTCCGTAGAGTCCGGAATGCCCCTCCGGAACGTCCTGTTGGGCAGCTTCGTCTCATTAGCCCTGGAGGACTCTGCATGAAGCATGTTCTGCTGATCACTCTCGCCGCGCTCCCCCTCTTCGCCCAGCAGCCGCCGCAGCCCGCGGCCGCCGCGGCGCCGTCGGACGGCGAGAAGATCGTGGCCGTGGTCAACGGCGAGAAGATCACCAAGGAGGCCCTCGACCGCCTCTGGGCCCGCGCCGGCGAGCGCACCCGAGCCAATTATGAGAAGAACGGCGGCGGGAAGATGGGCTTCCTCGACAACTACATCAAGAAGCGCCTGCTCATCCAGGAGGCCCTGAAGGCCGGCTTCGAGAAGCAGGAGAAGGTGAAGTTCGAGATGGAGGCGGCCAAGGAGTCGGCCCTGTTCGATCTCTACGTCCGCGACGTGGTCTCCACCCAGGTCCTGGCCGAGGCGGAGATCCGCAAGTTCTACGACGACCATCCCGACGACTTCATGGACAACGAGCAGGTGAAGGTGCGGCACATCCTGGTCACCCCGCGCGGCCGGGACCGGGAGCAGGCCCGCGCCCACATCGGCGCGGTGATGCAGCAGCTCATGCCCTTCAGCCTGCAGGTCATTCGCGGCGAGTCCGCGCCCCGGACGTTCCTGGCCCGCTTCTCGGAGGTCGCCAAGCAGGTCTCGGAGGACGTCACCGCCGCGAACGGCGGCGACCTCGGCTGGTACGAGCGCGAGCGCCTCGACCCGAAGTTCGCCGAGGTGGCCTTCAGCCTCAAGCCCGGCGTGATGAGCGGGATCGTGGAGACCGAGTACGGCTTCCACCTCCTCGTGGTCGAGGACAAGAAGCCCGCCCGCAAGCGCACCTACGAGGAGGCCCGTCCGGGCATCCGCGAGTTCCTCCTCGGACAGAAGGCCGCAGCGGTCGTCGAGACCGTGGCCAAGCTCACCAACGAGCTGCGCCGCCAGAGCAAGGTCTCGGTGTTTCCGGAGAACGCGCAGTAGCGCGCTTGGGCAGCGTTCCGTGCTCGGGGCGAGCACGGAACGCGTGAGGCAGGTCCAGACTACGGCTTGATGTCGAGCTCCGGATCGAGCACCGGAAGGCCCGGCGCGGTCACGTCGTATTTCTTCTTGCCCTCCGGAACGTCGTCTCCGAAGGGCCCGGCCGTTCCGCGCCACGTGCTCCCGTTCTGGGTGATCACGGGATTGTCGATCTGCGCACCTGGGGCGAATTCGATCCCGAACGGCCCGTCCGTCGAGAGCCACGTCACGGTCTCGTGGCCCTTCTTGGAGACATTGACGGGGGTTGAGGGGTCGACTGAGATCTGGCCGTTTTTGAGCGATACACGTACGTCAGGCATGTTCCACCTCCGTTGAATGGTTATTGGACCCGCCGTTACTGTACCGCAATCGGGAGCGGAGGGGGGTGACTCAATTGGGTGACGGATTGGCCTTGAACGCCGTGATGACCGATTGCAGAGTGCCGCTCTGTTTGAGGTTGGCGAATTCCGGATCGCGAAGCAGATCGTCGGGCGGATAGCCGAACCGGAGGGCCTGCTCCAGCCGGAGAACGGTCTCCTCTTCGTCTCTGGAGATGTTGTTGATGACCGCCGCCTCGTAGGCATTGTCCGGGCTCTGGGGCTCGATCTCCAGAGCGCGGATGATCGCCTTGCGCGCCTCGCGCGGCCGGCCGAGCTTCGCCAGGGCGCTGGCGCGGGACCGGTGCGCGCGGGCATTGTTCGCATTGAGGTCGATCGCGTCATCGCAGCGCGCGACCGCGCGCTCGTAGGCGCCACGGGCTTTTTCCTGCTGGCCGGGCGCCCAGCGATAGGCGTCCCCGAGGTTGCGCCAGTACAGGCATTCGGCGGGCGTGAGCTCGACTGCTTTCTCGAAAGCCGCCGCCGCATCGGCATAGCGGCCCATGGAGTAATAGGTCGTTCCGAGATTGGAGTAGCCTTGGCCTGACGGCGCACGCCGGATCGAGTCCTGAAAGACTTTCACCGCCTCTTCGGGGCGGCCCAGGAGCAGGTACATTCCGCCGAGGTTGTTGTAGGCGCGCTGATTGTCGGGAACGAGCTCGATGACCTTCCGGTACATGGGCACCGCATCCGCGGGTCGTTTCTGCGCGGCGAACAGCCATCCCAGCCGGTTGTAGCCGCCCCAGTACCGGGGTTGCAGACTCACGGCGCGACGGTAAGACTCCTCCGCCTTCTTGAAATCGCCGTCCGCCTTGTACGTATCGCCCAGGCCGATGAAGGCGTCGTAATTGTTTGGCTGCTGGGACAGGACGCGCACGTACGCGGCGACGGCTTCGCTGTAGCGCCCGGTCTCGTACCGCAGTTGCCCGAGGGTGATGTTCACGTCCAGACTCTGCGGATCGCGCTTGAGCGCGCTCTCGACCGCCTGTCCCGCCTTCGCGGCCAGCTCGGGCTCATTCGTGATGATGTACTTGTGGAGATAGGCCCGTCCGAGCGCGGCCTGTACCGACGGCGAGTCGCCCAGACCGGCCAGGATGGCGATGGCGCTGTCGAGCGACTCCGCCTTGTCGTATCTCCGCAGGTGGCCGATGGCCTCGAGGTATCTCCGCTGCGAGACCGCTGGGTCCAGCGGTGGGCGGGCGGGGACGGGGCCGAGGCTGAGCTTCGCGGCGACGCTCTGGGCCACGTCGTCCTGCACGCCGAACAGGTCGGACACGTTGCCGTCGACCAGATCGCTCGATTCCTGTGTTCCCTCGGGCTTGACGATCTCGTAGGTCACGCGCAGGCGATCGCCGTTGCGCATCATCGTTCCTCGGAGGATGAGATTCGCGCCGAGGTCGCGGGCGACCTTCCTCGGGTCCGCGTTCACGTCGTCTGCGCGCATGACCTGAATCGTGGGATAGTGGGCGAGGCGCGCGCGGAGGGTCTCCCCGAATCCGTCGACGACCAGTTGTCCATTCGGGTCGCCGGTGAGGTCTTTGAACCCGAGGACGGCAAGGTATCTCGTCGGCGGTGGGGGTGGGGGCCCCGGGCGCGTCGGCCACATCTTGAACAAGACCACGGCGAGAAAAACGGCCAGCGCCAGCCCGCCGATGATGCGCGTGGTCGTCCATCGCCGCGGCTGCGGGTACGGCCGCGACACGTGGAACCCGCTCTCCTCCGCGATCACCCGGTCGCGCAGGATGCGCAGCTCCTGGGCGAGGTCGCGCGAGGACCGGTACCGGTCGTCCGGCGACTTGGCCAGCAGGCGCTTGATGATGTCGCCGAGCTGTACGGGCGCGGCCGGGTTCACCTTCACCAGCGGCGTGGGGTCGTGGTGCAGGATCGCCGCGAGGGTGTCGACGGCCGTCTCCGACTCGAAGGCGGCCTTGCCCGTGGTCATCTCGTAGAGGATCGCGCCGAGAGCGAACTGGTCGGAGCGGAAGTCGATGCGGCCGCCGCGAGCCTGCTCCGGCGACATGTAGCCGATGGTCCCGAGGATCACGCCCGGCGTGGTTCCCGGCACCTCCAGCTCCCAGGTGTGGTTCCCCTCCGGCTGCGGGTTCATCATCTTGGCCAGGCCGAAGTCGAGGATCTTCGCGTAGCCGTCGGCGGTGACCATGATGTTCTCGGGCTTGAGATCGCGATGGACGATGCCGCGCTCGTGGGCCGCGGCCAGGCCGTCGGCGATCTGCGCGCCGATCTCCAGGACCTTGCGCACCGGGATCGGCCCTTCGTTGATCATCGAGCGGAGGTCGCGTCCCTCGACGAACTCCATGACGATGTAGGGAACGTCGGCGTCGGTGGCGATCTCGTGGATCGTGACGATGTTCGGGTGATTGAGGGCCGAGGCCGAGCGGGCCTCCTGGGCGAAGCGGCTCAGGGTGTCGCGCTGCTGGGCCAGACGCACCGGCAGCATCTTGATGGCGACCTTGCGGCCGAGGTGAGGATCGCGGGCGACGAAGACTTCGCCCATCCCCCCGGCGCCGATCTGGCCGAGCATTCGATAGCGCCCAAGAGTGTCTCGCACCATGACCTTCGAAGACCGCCGGACAACGCGGGGATTCTACAGGCTCCCGGACGTATAATCCGGGCGCTCCCATACGAGGTGGTTTACATGCGCCGCTGTCTCTTCACGGTCACGGCGATCGCCCTCGTCCTTGCCGGCGGGAAGGCCCGGGCCGCGGAGCCTCCGCACGTCTCGCTGGTCCCGTGGAAAGTGCTCGAGCCGGGCGAGCCGAACATCGAGTCTCCGCTCGTGCTCTTCTGGATTCCGGCCTCCCGCGAGGAGCTGCGTCGCTCGGAGCTCCTCACCTCCCAGGACCTGCTGCTCTTCTCCTCCCAGTGCGTGGCCATGCGCGTGGTGCGCACGGACGACTACGCGCTGCTCGACCGGCTCGATGCCCAGGGCGAGTTGCCCATGGCCCTCCTCGCCGACGGCACGCTGCGCGTGCTGCGCAGCGTGGAAGGGGAAGACGGCGCGCTCTCGGCAACTGCGGTGGAAGAGATGGTCCGCGAGGAGTTGGGCGAGCGCGCGTCCGCGGCCGAGACCCTGCTCGACAAGGCGCGCGACAAGGCCGACGCGGGGGAGATCGACGACGCCGTCGCCATCTACACCGCCGTCTGGGAACAGCGCTGCGTCTGTCCCCGGCAGGGGAAAGACGCACAGCGCGCGCTGAAGAAGCTGAAAAAGTAGGTTACGCCGCCTGCAGCATCCGCACGGCGCGCTTCCACTGCCGCCGCGAGTGGCGCACGTGACGCCGCGACATGCGCCTGGCCTCGCGCCACTTCTTCGCCCCCTGGGCGCGCTGCTCCACGGCGTTGCGCCAGAGGGCCACGGCCTTCTCCAGATGTTTCGACGCGACCTGCAGCCTGCGCCGCGCCTCCTCGGCGATCGACGACGCGGCCGAGGACAGCTTCGACTCGACCACGCGCACGGCCGCGCTCATGCGCGCCTGCTCGATCTGCGGCAGCGGGGTCATCATCAGGCCCTTGGCCAGGCCGGTCCAGTGCAGTCCCTTGATGAACCACTTGGCCGGGTCCCACTGGTACCACTTGGTGGCGTTGCGGAAGTCGGCCGGGAACCGGTGATGGAAGGAGTGATAGCCCTCGCCCAGGGTCATCAGCGCCACGAACCAGTTGTCGCGCGCCGAAGCCTCGGCGTTGAAGAGCGGCTTGCCCAGCGAGTGGGCGAGCGAGTTCACGAAAAACGTCGTCTGGTGAATGACCGCGATGCGCAGGAACCCGCCCCAGAGCAGGCCGGCCAGCGGATCGCCGAACGCGGCGCCGATCAGGGTCGGGATGCCGAAGCCGCCGAGGACCAGGATGGCCTTGTGCCAGCGGTGCTGCCACATCACGATCGGGTTGGCCAGGAGGTCCTTGGCGTTCTCGAACGAGTCGTCCTTCTCCTCGTTCTTGTAGAAGATCCAGAGGATGTGCGCCCACCAGAACCCGCGGCGGATGTTGTACGGGTCCCAGTCCTTGTCGGCGTACTTGTGATGCACGCGGTGGGCTGACGACCACCAGAGGATCGAGTTCTGCGCGGCCATGGCCCCGAAGAAGGCGTAGAACACCTGCACCGGCGCCGAGGCCTCGTAGCTCTTGTGGGAGAAGAAGCGGTGGTAGCCGGCGGTAATGGACATGCCGACCGCGGCGTAGAGGACGAGGGTGAGGAGCGGCATCCAGAGGTGGAAGCCCGCGTACCAGGTCCAGGCCGCGGTGCCGGCGATGCCGATGACGGGGGTCAGGGTCAGGAACAGAATGTTCACCCAATCTTTTTGGGCTTGCTGCGTACCAGTACTGATGACAACACCTCCAGAAGATCCCCGGGCGTGGCGCGTAGTATCTCCTACATTCGGGGTCGCGTTGAGAACGCTTCTCGTACTCTCCATATTCGCCCTCTCTCTGACGGCCGCGCCCGGCGCTCCCGAGGAGCACCGGAAGGCGCGTCGGTGGATGGCGGAGGCACAGCAAACCACGAACCCGATTCGGCTGCTCTTCCTGGCCCTGAACATCAAGGACTCCCTCGACAAGGCCCTGCAGCTCGATCCGAACAACCTCGACGTGCGCCTCGACCTCGTGCGCTGGTACGTCACTACGCCGCGAATGATCGGCGGCGACGCCGAAGAGGCGCGCGCGCAGGCGGCCGAGATCGCCCGCCGCGACGCGGCGCTGGGACACTTCGCCCGCGGCTACGTCGCCTATCGCGAGGAGGAGTACGGCCCGGCCCGCCGCGAGCTGACCGAGGCCCGCCGCCTCGGCACCGGCGAGACGAAAGTACTGGCCACGAGATGGCTCGGCTGGCTTTCGCAGGAGACGCAGCAGTGGGGGACGGCCTTCGCGATGTTCGAGGAGCTCGGCGACGGCTACGAGATCGGCCGCACGGCCGCGTTCTGCTCGTGCGAGCTGGAGCGGGGGAAGGCCGCGCTGGAGAAGGTGTCGCCGAAAACCGCGAACGTGCGCTACCAGCTCGCGCTGGTCTACGAGAAGCTCGGCGACCTCCGCGCGGCCAAGCGCGAGGTCGACGTCGCGTGGCGCATGGACAAGACCATTGCGGGAGTGAAAGAAGCGCGGGCCCGGATCACAGCATCGGCACGTCGACCCCGCGCTCCTTCGCCACCCTGATCGCGTCCTCGTACCCCGCGTCCGCGTGGCGCATCACGCCCGTGCCCGGATCGGCTGTGAGCACGCGCTGCAGCCGCTCGGCCGCGGCATCCGTGCCGTCGGCGACGATCACCATCCCCGCGTGCAGCGAGTAGCCGATCCCGACGCCGCCGCCGTGGTGCACGGACACCCAGGTCGCGCCGGCGGCGGTGTTGAGGAGCGCGTTCAGGATCGGCCAGTCCGCGATCGCATCCGATCCGTCCTTCATCCCCTCGGTCTCCCGATTCGGCGAGGCCACCGACCCGGCGTCGAGGTGATCGCGCCCGATGACGATCGGCGCGCTGACCTTTTTCTCGGCCACCAGACGGTTGAACAGCAGCCCGGCCTTGTCGCGCTCGCCGTAGCCGAGCCAGCAGATGCGTGCCGGCAGCCCCTGGAACTCGACGCGCTTCTGGGCCATGCGGATCCAGCGATGCAGCGCGGCGTCGTGCGGGAAGAGCTCGAGGATGGCTTCGTCCGTGACGAGGAGGTCGTTCGGATCGCCCGACAGCGCCGCCCAGCGGAACGGTCCCTTGCCTTCACAGAAGAGCGGGCGGATGAAGAGCGGCACGAAGCCGCCGACCTCGAAGGCGTCGGCCACACCCGCCTTCTGGGCCTGCCCGCGGAGGTTGTTGCCGTAGTCGAACGTGATCGCGCCGCGGTTCTGCAGCTCGAGCATGGCCCGCATGTGGCGGGCCATCGTGGCGTACGAGAGCTCGACGTAGTGCTTCGGATTCGCGCCGCGAAGCTCCAGCGCCGCCTCGAACGTCATCCCCGCCGGCACGTAGCCTTCCA
>JBIOTX010000431.1:0-5484 GCA_044866315.1 Thermoanaerobaculia bacterium
CCTCCTGCTCGCGCTTGGCCTCCTCCGAGGCGGCGGCCTGCGACTCGTCGCTGGCCCCGGCCTTGAGCACTTCCGCGCAGGCCGTGCCCTCGGGGTACTTGAGGACGCCGTGCTGGGCGACGATCAGCGCGCGCCGCAGCGGAATCATCATCAGGATGCCGATCAGGCCTCCCAGGACGGCCACCAGCATCACCCGGGTGAACTCCAGGTCGAAGCCGAGGATGAGGATGGCCGGCATGGTCACGCCGACGCCGAAGGCGATCGACTCACCGGCCGAGCCGGCGGTCTGGACGATGTTGTTCTCCAGGATGGTGGCGTTCCGGGCGCCCATCTGGGACAGGATGCGGAAGAGGGTGATGGAGATGACCGCCACCGGGATCGAGGCGCTCACGGTGAGGCCGACCTTCAGCACCAGGTACAGCGACGAGGCGCCGAAGATCATCCCCAGGATGGTGCCGACGATGACTGCCCGCGGCGTCAGCTCGCGCAGCTTCGTCTCCGGTGCGATGTACGGGGTGAAGCCGGCCGGACCTTCGGGTTGCCACCCGACCTGGTCGGGATGGCCTTGCGGGACAGCAGTCATGCGGATCTCCCCCTCGTTGTAAAGTGCGGGCATTGTAGCGCGCGTCGATGCCCTGCTCGCCCAGCGGTCCGTGACGGAACCGGATCGCCTCGCCTTCGCCGCCGCGGGCGAGCGGATGACTTGGCGCGAGCTCGACGATGCCGCGGATCGGCTCGCCGGCGACTTCGAGGCGAAAGGCGTCCGTCCCGGCGATGGCGTTCCGCTCTTTCTCCCTGCCGGCCTCGACTTCGTGCGCACGTTCTACGGGCTGCTGCGCCTCGGCGCCGTTCCATGCGCGTTCAGCCCTTCCCTGGTGGAGGACAGGCGATCCTGCCTGTCCTCGCAGTACGACGCGGACATCGCCCATCTCCAGCCCACTTCCGGCACGTCCGGCGAGCCGCGCCTGGCCATGGTTACCCACACGAACATCGCCGCCTCGATCTCCTCGTCGCAGGAGGCGATGGGCTTCGGCCCGGACGACATCCTCGTGGCCTGGGTGCCGCCGTGGCACGACCTCGGGCTCGTCCGCTTCGTGCTCACGCCGGTGTTCATCGGCGCGCCGTGTCACATCGTCACGCCGGCCGTGGCGAATATCCCCCACTGGCTGGCGACCATCGACGAAGTCGGCGGCACGGTCACCGGCGCGCCCGACTTCGCCTGGCGGCTGGCCACGCGGCTCGTCCGTCCCGGAAGCGTGAGCCTGAAGACGCTGCGCTGCGCGACCAACGGCGGCGAGCCGGTGAAGCGCAGCACGATGGCCGCGGTCGACGAGGCATTCGGCCTGCGCGGCGTCCTCCTCGCCGGCTACGGTCTGGCCGAGGCGACCCTCGGCGTAGCGTCGATGCGGCCGGGCGACGAGCTGCGCGTCGACGACCGCGGCGGCGTGGCCTGCGGAAAGGCGCTTCCGGGCGTCGAGGTCCGCGTCGACGACGAGGGTGAGATCCTCGTGCGCGGCGCGAACGTCTTGGCCGGCTACTTCGACGCCCCGGAGGACACCGCCGCCGCGCTCCGCGAAGGCTGGCTGCACACCGGCGACGTCGGCCACCTCGACGCAGACGGCAACCTCTACGTCCTCGGGCGGCGCCGGTCGATGCTCAAGCGCGGCGGCGCGCCGCTCGCGCCGCGGGAGCTGGAAGAGGCGGCCCAGAGCGTCGATGGGGTGAAGGTCGCCGCCGCCGTCGGCATCGCCTCAGACGACTCGACCGAGGAGATCGTGATCGCGGTCGAGGCGGAGTCGGAGTATCCCGGTCTTGTGGATGCCGTCGGCGACGCCGTCCGCCGCGCGATCGGCTTCACTCCCGAGCGGGTCCTCGTCCTGCCGCCGCGCTCGATCCCGCGCACCGCGAACGGCAAGGTGCGTTATCAGGCGTTGCGCGAGCGCATCAGCGATCTCACGTGCGCGGTGAGCTCGTCCGGCCGCTCGGCGAGATAGCGCTCCAGCCACCGCGCCGCCGCGGCGGCCTGACCGCGTTCATCGCCGGGAGCGAGCGGCTCCCCCAGCACAGCCTTGCCGCGCGAGCGGGCGACGAAGGGCACGATCGGCACGCCGCTGACGCGCGAGAGGACGAACGCCCCACGTGCGAGCGAAAGCGTTCCGCGGCGGAACGGCACCTCGACGCGCGCCGCGTCCTTGGCCGGGTCCAGGGCGACGAAGACGAAGCCGCCGCTCCGGAGCTGCTGCAGCGCGCGGTGAAAGGCGAGGGCGCGCACCTGCTCGCCGTCGTTCTCCTCGCGCCGGAAGATGAACACGTCGCCGGGAAGCTGCTCGATGACCCGGCCCCACGCGTCCACCGCGCCGACGTGAAATGTCCCGAGGATGAGCGGCGGCCGGATCATTCACCAATCGCGGCGATGAGCCGCCGCACCGTCAGCGGCGGGCCGGCGAGGAGCTCGACCGCCGACACCCCGAAGCGCGTCTCGCACACGAGCAGTACCTCGGCGATAGCGATCGAGTCCAGTCCCAGCCCGTCCGCGCCGAGGGGCACGTCCAGGTTGCCGTCCACATGCGCGCCGTGCGCGGTGAGGATGTCGCGCACCGCCGCGGCGCGCTCGGTTGACAACAAATTCGGAATCTCTAAACTCTTCCGATATTGCACGGTATTTCCATCATTATGAGCAGGTTCTCGAGGAGAAGCGATGATGCTGAACAGGGTCTTAGCATTTGTATCGCTTTATTGTTTTGGATGTGTCGCCCTTGCCGCCGCTGAAATCAGATTGCCCTGGGAATGGACGGACAGCGAGCGGATCGCTTCCTTGACGGACCCTGCTGCTGCGGCGGCACGTGTTCGTCTCGATCGAGCGAGTGACGGGTCATCCATTCGGTATCAGGTTGGCGGCTCTTCAGGCGACAACACCGCTGCCGAACCGCATGACGTCATCTCCGGCAGCCGCGATCCCCACCTCTTCTTTGCGTTCGAGCTCTTCGAACATGCCGTGAAATTAGCTTATGCGGACGATCCGAGGACCCGTGTTGCGTACCGCGAAGCTCTGGAGGAAGAGCGCAAGGCGCTCGGATTGCCCGATGACCTGTGGGCGCGTTTGGAGGTCATGACCGCAGCGTACCGCGCAGACCGGAGGGAGGAAAGGCGCATTGGGCTCTCAAATCTCGCGGACGTGGGGAAGCACGCGGCCCTGAACGCGAATTACGCGCTGCTGTGCCGCGACCGGCGAGCCGCTCTGAAAGAGGCTGAGAAAGCGTTCGGCCGCACATTCATCCGGTTCCTCTACACGGCAGTCGCACCGACCCTGAAGCGAACGATCCTGAGACGGGTCACCGCGGAGGAGCTGCAGGCGTTGGTGAATGGAGAGTGCGAATGACAAGCGCACGTCTCGCGTACCTCGTGGCGGGTGTCTTGAGCGTTGCCAGCACCACCCCTCTACTCGGCGCATGTGTTTATCCCGCATACATCGACGCTTCCGTGGCGACGAACTTATCAACCACACGAGGAGCGGTCGATGCGCCCGGCGGTGCGGATGTCAAGAACCTTGCCGGAGAAATCTGCACGTTCATGACGGTTTCGGCGACTGTCACGATCAAACAGAATGGGGTCAACATCGCCAGTGACAGTGGATCCGGCCCGGGTTCAGTGCTGGTGACCGCATCCACGTCAGCGTCGATAGAGAACTGTTACTCATCATCGATTACAGCATCGAGCGGGTGGCTGCCGTCAGCGAGCGGATCCGGTTCTCAGCAATGCTGGTACGGTCCACCGCCACCACCTCCCGGTGGCGGCGACGATGACGGCGGCGAGAGCGGAGGTAGTGGTGGCGGATGTATCGATCCGAGCAGTTGCTCACCACTCCTGCTCGATCTGAACGGGGATGGAGTTCACACGACCGGAGCTGAAGCGCCGGTCTGGTTCGACCTCGATGGGGACGGAAGGAACGAACGGATCGGCTGGAGCCATCCTGCGACGTCGGAAGCATTTCTGTGGATCGATCTGAAGCCGAACCACATCGTCGACAATGGACGCGAGCTCTTCGGCGTCGGAACGATCCTGCCGAACGGACAACGCGCGCGTGACGGTTTCGAGGCTCTGACGGTCCATGACCAGCCAGCGAACGGCGGCAACGGCGACGGAAAGATCACAGTCGCAGATGCGATCTGGGGACGTTTGCGACTCTGGCTCGACGAAAATCACAACGGCGTGAGTCAGCCGACCGAGATCGCGCCGCTGCAGTCGGCTCAGGTGGTGGAGCTGCGGCTGAACGCCGTCACCAGCTCCGCATATGACGCTCAGGGGAATCTGCATGGATTGCAGAGCACCTATCTTGCCCGTGCACACGAGCGCGGCGAAAGACTGCTGGAGGACGTCTTCTTTAGACGGTTTGAGTAACGGGGAGCGGGGCGGCTGCGAGATACCGTCCCGTGATCGAGCGCGGATTCGCCGCGATCTCCTCCGGCGTCCCCACGGCCACGACCTCGCCGCCCTGATCGCCGCCCTCGGGGCCGAGGTCGATGACCCAGTCGGACTCGGCGATGAGCTGGGTGTTGTGCTCGATCACCAGCACGGAGTTGCCGCGGTCGATGAGGTCGCGGAAGGTGCGGATCAGCACCTGCACGTCGCTCGCCGCGAGTCCGGTCGTGGGCTCGTCGAAGAGGAAGAGACGGGGCTTCTCGCTGTTCGCCGCCTCGCAGAGGAACGACGCGAGCTTGAGGCGCTGGGCTTCGCCGCCGGAGAGGGAGTCGGTGGACTGGCCGAGGCGGAGGTAGCCGAGGCCGACGGAGCGGAGGGCGTCGAGCTTCTTGAGCAGGCCGCGCTTGGCGATGAAGAACTTCGCCGCCTCGTCCACGGTCATGGCCAGGACGTCGTTCACGTTCTTTCCCTTGAACGTGACCTTCATGACCTGGTCGCCGAAGCGGCGGCCGTCGCACTTGTCGCAGACCACCTCCACGTCGGCGAGGAACTGCATGTCGATGGTCACCGTGCCCGCCCCCTGGCAGGTCTCGCAGCGCCCGCCGGCGGTGTTGAACGAGAACATGCCCGGCGTGACGCCGTTCAGCTTCGCCGCCGTGGTCTCCGCGAGCAGCTTGCGGATCTCGTCCCAGGCCTTGATGTAGGTGGCCGGATTGGAGCGCGAGGAGCGGCCGATCGGCGACTGGTCGACGAACTCCATGTCGTAGACGAGGTTCGTTCCCTCGAGCGCGTCCACCTTGCCGGTGTCGAGACCGGCCACACCGCGCACGTCGCGCCGGTAGCGGTTGAACAGGCAGTTGCGGATGAGCGTCGACTTTCCGGACCCGGAGACGCCCGTAATCGCCACGAGCTTGCCGAGGGGGATGTCGACGGTGACGCCCTTGAGGTTGTGCTCGCGGGCATTCACGATGCGGATCGTCCCTAGCCCTTCCCCCTCTCCCCGCACGGCGGGGAGAGGGAGGCGCGAAGCGCCGGGTGAGGGGTTCTGTCCGAAAGCGACGATCT
>JBIOTX010000432.1:0-24090 GCA_044866315.1 Thermoanaerobaculia bacterium
CCGGGACCAGCTCCAGGGCGGATCGGTCCCCGAGGCCGACGGCTCGCTGGCGCTGAGATAAATAACGCTGGCGTTTGACGCGCATCCTCTTCTGCGCTAACGTTTTCCCCACTTACTGGCGAATAGACCAGGGAGGGGATGATGGTCAGTGTGCGTAGGGTGGCTCCCTTTCTCCTTCTCTTCGTGGCGACGGCCGCGCTCGCGCAGCGCCAGTCGTCCACCCCGCCGCGCGAGCTCCACCGCGTCGGCGATCACTGGACCGCCTACAACCCTCCCGATCCCGCCACCTATCCCGCGGGCGCGAAGACGCACGAGATCAAGACCGGCGACACGCTGTGGGACCTCGCCCAGCAGTACTACGGCAACGCCTATCTCTGGCCGCAGCTCTGGGAGTCGAACACCTGGATCACCGACGCGCACTGGATCTATCCCGGCGACGTCCTCCTGGTAGAGGGCGAAGGCTCCGTGGCCGCCGCGGCGGCCGCGGGCGAGGGAGAGGGCGCGCTGCCCACGGTGACCAGCACGCCGGCGAGCGGCGGCGAGGCCACGAACATCTTCGCCCAGACCACCGAGAGCGGGATTCCGGTGGCGCGCATCGAGCGCGAGAGCCGGCCCATCCCCCTGGGCACCGAGTCCGACATCTACTGCTACGGCTACATCGGCCATCCCAACGAGCCGATGCCGAACTTCATCGAATCCATCGAAGACTACGAGGTGAGATACCTCCCGCGGGCCGAGGTCGTTCCGAAGTCGGTCCAGGTCGGCGACCTCAACTACTTCCGCTCCGAGACCAACGTCGCCGCCGGCGACTTGGTCTACGTCAGCGGCGGCGCGTCGTCCGGGCTGACGGCCGGCGAGACCTATCTGGTCGTCGAGCCGGGCCGGCTCGTCTATCACCCGAAGACGGGAGAGCTGGTCGGGCGGCATTACCAGTACACCGGCCAGATCCGCATCCTCTGCACCGAGGACGGCCGCTCGCGGGCGATGATCGTGCAGTCCTGCCGCGAGATCGCCGTCGGCGCGCGCCTCAAGCCGCTGCCGACCCTGCCGATCCCGATCGCGCGCGTGCCGGACATGCCGGCCTGGTGCGATCCTCCCACCGGACGGTCGACGGGCACCATCATCGACTCCCGGGAGTGGGAGATCGGCCTGGCCGAGAACAACCTCGTGCAGATCGACCTCGGGCGCGACGCGGGGCTCCAGCCGGGCGACTTCCTGACCGTCTTTCGCCCCAGCGCGCGGGCCGACCAGCCGCGCGTCCTCCTGGGCGAGATCGCCATCCTGACCACCGAGGCCCGCACGTCCACGGCGATCATCGTGGCCTCGCGGCGGGAAATGGTGATCGGCGATCTGGTGGAAGCGCGGTAGCGCGCGAATGGACGGCACAGCAAAACCGTTCTGCTAGAATCGCCCGTCCCGGGTCCATAGCTCAGCGGTTAGAGCTACCGGCTCATAACCGGCAGGTCCCAGGTTCGAATCCTGGTGGACCCACCAAGGTGGCGATGACGAGAGTCGATCTGAACATCAAGTACTGTCTCATGGGAAACGGACCATCCGTGCCCCACAGGCGTTCCGACCACGGAACGCCTTTTTTGTGTCTGCCCGAGGAGGCCCGTCGTTGAGTGAAGTCGACAAACTGTGGGAGCTGCAGACCCTGCTGTCCGCGCTGAACGAGCGCGAGCGGCTGATGGCAGTAAAGCCGGAGGGCTTCGCCGCCGTCGACCGCGAGTACCAGACCGCGAACGAAGAGATGACCCGCCTGCAGTCGGAGCTGGACACGTTCTCCAAGGAGCGCCGCCGCGTGGACGGAGAGCTGAGCGATCAGCAGGAGCTGCTCAAGAAGTACCAGGGCCAGCTCATGCAGGTGAAGAATCAGCAGCAGTACGCGGCGGCCTGGAAGGAGATCGACGCCACCCGCAAGCACGTCAAGGAGCTCGAGGAGTCGGTGCTCAAGAACATGACCGAGGCCGAGGGCCTGCAGAAACAGCTCGACGACCGGCGCGGCGGGCACGATGAGCTCAAGTCGCGCTACGACGCCGCGCACGAGGAGTGGCAGCACTCGCTGAGCGATCTGAAGCAGGAAGCGGACGAGCTGCGGGAGAAGGTCGCCGCGGTCGAGGCCCAGCTCTCGCCGCGGATGAAGAACGAGTTCTACCGGATCTACAAACAGCGCCAGCAGGTGGCGGTGTCGCGCGTGACCGGCGATACCTGTTCGTCCTGCCGCACGCGCGTCCGCCCCGCGCTCGCCCAGCAGCTCCGGCGCGGGGAGATGGTGCCCTGCGAGGGCTGCCACCGCATCCTCTACCTGGAAAGGCCGACATCCTGAGAGTCACGGCATTCATCGACGGCGCCGCGCGCGGAAATCCGGGCCCGGCGGGATACGGTGTCTTCATGACCACCGACCGCGGGGAGATCATCGAGATCTGCGGCTACCTCGGCACGGCCACGAACAACGTCGCCGAGTACGCGGGACTGCTCGAAGCCCTGCAGACGGCCGCGGCGGAAGGGGCCCGTGAGGTGGAGATCATCTCCGACTCCGAGCTGCTGGTGAAGCAGATGCTCGGCGTCTACCGGGTCAAGCATCCGAACCTGATTCCCATGCACGCCGAGGCCAAGGCCATGGCCCGGAAGTTCGCGCGCTTCTCCATCCGCCACACCCTGCGCGCCGGGAACAAGGATGCGGACCGCCTCGCCAACCGCGCCGTCGACGGCGCGAACGGCAGGATCGTGGAGCGTCGCCGTGTCGAGGGCTGAGGAGATCCTGGCCAACGTCGCGGCGGTGGAGGCGCGCATCGCCGCCGCCTGTCAGCGCGCCGGACGCGCTCGCGAAGACGTGCGCCTGGTCGGGGTCTCGAAGACCTTCCCGGCCGCGGACATCGAGCTGGCCATCGCCGCGGGCATCACCGAGATCGGCGAGAACAAGGTGCAGGAGGCGCGGGAGAAGAGGCCAGCCGTAGCCGCGTCGGCGCGCTGGCATCTCATCGGCCACCTGCAGTCGAACAAGGCCAAGGATGCAGTGCGCCTCTTCGACGTCATCCAGGCCATCGACTCGACCGGCCTGGCCGAGCGCGTCGCCCGCGTCGCCGAGGCGGCTGGCAAGAAACAGGAAGTGCTGTTGCAGGTGAACATCGGACGGGAGGAGCAGAAGTCGGGCGTCGACCCGGATGACGTGGCCAAACTCGTCCGCCGCGTCGCCGAGCTGCCCTCGCTGCACCTGGCCGGCCTCATGGCCATCGCGCCCCTCGGCGAGGC
The DNA here is from genome assembly GCA_044866315.1 of Thermoanaerobaculia bacterium. Lineage (GTDB taxonomy): Bacteria > Acidobacteriota > Thermoanaerobaculia > Gp7-AA8 > Gp7-AA8 > QHVT01. The sequence continues at coordinate 3,253 of JBIOTX010000432.1, forward strand.
CGAAGAGATGCGACCATACTTTCGCCAGCTCCGCGCGCTGCGCGACGGGTTGGGTCTGAGGGAGCTGTCCATGGGCATGACCGACGACTTCGAAGTTGCGATCGAGGAAGGGGCCACGATCATCCGCGTGGGGCGAGCGATTTTCGGGAGCCGTGGCTGATGGACGTTGTACTCGTTTTCCTGAATGCCCTCGACCTGGTGCTGGACATCCTGCAGTGGGTGATCTTCGTCTGGGTCATCCTCTCCTGGATCCTCTTCTTCCTGCGCAACTCCAAGTTCCGCTGGCGCTACCGCGGCTTCTACGGCATGCTCGAGCAGCTCAACGACATCTTCGAGCGCATGACCCGCCCCTTCCTCCGCCCCATCCGGCGCTGGATGCGGCGCTTCGACACCGCGGGCATCGACTGGTCGCCGCTGGTCCTGGTGCTGATCATCTGGCTCATCCGCCAGCTCCTGCGCGTGCTGGCGGCGCGCCTTATACTGTGGAGCGGCGGGCCTTAGCCCGCCGAGGTGTGATGTGACGGGAGGGCGACCATGCAGAACCTCACCCCGCTCGAGATCCAGAAGCAGACCTTCTCCCGGGCGATCAAGGGCTACCAACCCGACGAAGTGCGGGCTTACCTCCACCTCGTGGCCGAGGAGATCGAGCGGCTCCTGCGCGACACGGACCGCCTAGCGCGCGAGAACGCCATGCTGCGCGAGGACCTCGAGGACCACTCCAACCGCGAGCGCATTCTCAAGGACACCCTGCTCTCGGCCCAGAAGGTGGCCGAGGACCTGACCGGCAACGCCCGGAAGGAGGCCGAGCTGATCGTCAAGGACGCCGAGCTCCTCGCCGACCGGGTGATCAACCAGGCCATGCAGCGCGTGGGCGACCTGGAGAAGGTCATCCAGGACCTCAAGATCGAGCGCCGGGCCATGCGCAACAAGCTGCAGGGGACCCTGGAAACGGTCCAGCACATGATCGTGCTCGACGCGGAGGAAGAGGCGAACGAGCTGCCGCTCACGGCGCTCTTCAAGCAGCGGCAGTGACGCTCCTCATCCGCAACCTCTCCCAGATCGCCACGCCCACCGGACGGACCGCCGTGCGCGGCGCGGCGATGCGCGAGCTGGCTGTGTACGAGAAGGCGGTGATCGTCGTGAAGGACGGGCGCTTCGCCTACATCGGCCCTGAGAGCGACAAGCCCGCCGAGCTGACCGTCGACGAGGACTTCGACGCCCGCGGCGCGACCGCCGTGCCGGGCTTCGTCGACTCGCACACGCACATCCCCTTCGCCGGCTTCCGGGAGTCGGAGTTCAACCGCCGCCTGCGCGGGGAGACCTACGAGCAGATCGCCGCCTCGGGCGGCGGGATCGCCTCCACCGTGCACGCCACGCGCGCCGCCTCGCAGGAGGAGCTCGTGGCGAACGTCCTCGCCCGCGCCGCGACCATGGCCCGGTACGGCACGACCACGGCCGAGGCCAAGAGCGGGTACGGGCTGGACAAGGAGTGCGAGCTCAAACAGCTCCGGGCCATCCGCGCGGCCGCCGTGCGCTCGCCGGTGCGGCTCGTGCCGACCTGCCTCGCCGCGCACGAGTTCCCGCCCGAGAGCCGCGGCAGCGAGGCCGCGCGCCACGGGTACCTGTCCACGATCCTCGCCGAGATCCTGCCCGCCGTCGCCGAGGAGAAGCTGGCCGTCTTCTGCGACGCCTTCGTCGAGCGCGGCGTCTTCACCCGCGACCAGGGCGAGGCCGTCCTCCTCGCGGGCGCGGAGCTGGGCATGATCCCCCGCCTGCACGCCGACGAGCTCTCCGACACCGACGGCGCCCGCCTCGCCGCGAGCGTCGGCGCCGCGTCCGCCGATCACCTCATGTACATCTCCGACGACGGCATCGCCGCCCTCGCCGCCTCGGACACCGCCGCCAACCTCCTCCCCGCGACCAGCTTCTTCCTCATGTCCGACCGCTACGCTCCCGCCCGCAAGCTCATCGAGCAGGGCGCGATCGTGTCGTTGTCGACCGACTGCAACCCCGGCTCCTCGATGACCGAGTCGATGCAGATGGTCATGCAGATGGCTACCCTGCGGATGAAGATGACCGTCGAGGAGTCGCTCACCGCCGCCACGCTCAACGGCGCGTACTCGCTGCGCCTGGCCGAGGAGACGGGGTCGATCGAGGTGGGCAAGCGCGCGGACTTTGTGCTCCTGGACGCGCCGAACTACCTGCACCTGGTTTATCACTTCGGGGTGAATCTGGTGAACGGGGTGTTTCGGGAGGGTCAGCGCGTCGCGTAGGCAGGGCGGGCCACGGGCGTGATTTAATTACGCAAGGCGTACCACCGGAGGCGCGATGAGCGAACGGGATTCTCTCCTGACAACCGCGTTGCGCGAGGTGTTCGGGCCGCTAGTCAAACAGAGCGTGCAGTGGCCCGCTCCGCTCGCCTACGGGCTGCCCGGGATCATCGCCGTTCTGCTGATCGCCCTGCTGCGATCGACCCTTCCGTCAAATCTGGCTTGGCTGCTGACCTTCGTGTTCCTGGCGCCGCTCGTGGCGTGGGTTTTTGTCACCTGGGACGAACGCCGCCGCGCACGTCCGCTCATGCTCACTGGCAACGTCTTGCTCGACGGCGGCGCGCCGGTGAAAGGCGCGGTGGTCTTCGTCGACGGCGTCGACCGGAAGAAAGAGACCGATGAAACCGGCTGGTTCCAGATCACCGTCGATCCGCGGCCTGAGTGGACGGTGCGGGCGCAGTACGGGGGCCGCGTCGCGCATCGGACCGTCACCGTGGACGAAGGCGCGAACCCAGTAGTCCTCACGCTCGCTGCGAAGCAGGTGGTCACGCCGGCCGCCAAGCCTCCGGAGACGGCGAGCCTGATCCGTCTCGTCCCGCGATCCACCGGCGACGAGCCGCCGTTCGAGTCCCATCAGCGTCTCACCACCATCGGCCGTTCGCCGGCGTCGACGATCTGCCTGACCGATCCGACCGTGTCGTGGGAGCACGCGCAGATCATCCTGATGAACGACGGCTATCACTACCGCCATGTCGGCTCCGCCAATCCGTCCGCACTCAGCCGGCGCGGGGAGGAGTGGGTGGTGGGGCCGGGCGGGCGGGAGGACGTGCTGCTCAGCAACGGCGACCGGCTGACGATCGGCAAGTCGACGTTCGTGGTGGAGCTCGACCTCGCCGCCAGCGATGCCGCAGCGGGATACATGACCACGGAGAAGACGTCGTGAGTCCCGACGGTCACGTACCAACCCAGCGGCTCGACCTCGCGCCGCCGCGTGGCGAGACGCCGTATGGCATCGGCGACAAGCTCCTCGAGCGATACACCATCTTCGGCATTCGCCAGGGCGGCTTCGGCATCGTCCTCTTCGTCAGCGACTCCGGCGGCGCACGCTTCGCGGTCAAGACGTATCGACCGCAGCCGGCCGGGCGGCAGCCGGACGTGGAGGAGTTCCGCAGCGAGGCTGCGTTCTGGATCGGGTTGCAGCCGCATCCGAACATCGTCCGCGCCTATTCGGTGGAAGTGAGCGGCGACCGGCCGTTTCTTTTCCTCGAATACGTCGACGGCGGCGCGCGGACGACGCTGCGCGAGTGGCTCGGCGCAGGGCCGATCGCCGAGAAGCAGGCGCTGCGCTGGGCGCATGACTTCTGCGTGGGGATGGAGTTCGCCAACGCACGCGGGGAGATCGCCCATCTGGATCTCAAGCCGGAGAACCTGCTGATCGCTCGCGGCGGGATGCTCAAGATCACCGACTTCGGCCTGGTCAAGCGCATTCAGGTCTTCGGCGGCCGCTATCCGCGCGCCACGGCCGGCACGTGGCCGTACTCGGCGCCGGAGCTGTTCGCCGGCAGACCCGCCGGCACACGCTCGGACATCTACGCCTTCGGCGTGATCCTCTACGAGATGATCACCGGCCGGCTGCCGTATCCATTCGCCCTCGCCGACACCAGCGAGGAGTTGTACCGGCAGCTCGAGTCGTTTCACGCAGGCAACGGCGCGCACAAACTGGCGGAGGGGCTGTACTACGGCAAGAGCGCTCACTTCGAGCCGAGCGAGCAGCTGGGCGCGCTGCTCAACGGCTGCCTCGACAACCACGATCGCGTGCGCACGTTCAAGCAGCTGCGGAGGCTGATGGAACGGCTCTATCCCGAGCTTCAGCGGCAGGCGCCGCCGGCCGCGACCCCGGAGGAGACTCTGTACGAGCAGGCGGTCGGCCTGCATCGGCTCGGCCGCTACAGCGACGCCCTGCGCGTGTTCAATCGTTTGCTGCAGCGCCAGCCGAAGGTGGCGCGTTTCTGGATCAGCGCCGCGGAGACGCTGGCCGCAACCGGAGACGAGGAAAGCGCACGCGAGTTTCGAGAGACGGCGCAACGCTGCGGGAGCTGAACGCCATGCCGTGGGAAGGACCACCCGTCGATCGCTCGCGCGCTTTCCGGCCGAACGAGAGCTTCGACCTCGTCGACGGCCTGCAGGAGACCGTGTTCAAGCTGATCGAGGCCAAGCGCTACCGCAGCGCGCTGACGCCGATTCTCGAAGTGCTTTCGAGCGATCCGAACAACGAACACGCACTGCGACTGGCAATCGCCGTCTTCAGTGCCTCGGAGACCAGTCTGCGCGAGGCGGTCGAGCCGCTCGAGCTGGCGCAGTGGAACGACGCGCGGCTCGATTCGATCTTCGCCGAGTGCAGCAAGTGCAAGAACATGACATGGGTGCCGCACGCATACCTGATGTTCCTGCCGCATCAGTCGAACGTGATCAATCCCGTCGGCATGCAGTGTCACGCCTGCGGCTACGTGTTGTGCCGCGAATGCGTGCTCAGCCACGAGAAGACCATCGTCAGCGGCCGCTTCGACAGCGAGGTCTCGGAGGTGCGTTGCCCCTCATGCCGCGGGCAGAAGATGCATACGATGATCTATCCCACCGGCCGCGAGCGCCGCGAGCTTCGCAAGCCGAACGCGCGGATCACGCACGTGTTTCTCTTTCGCGCCGGGCCAGTTGCGCCCGACGCGGCCTATCTGCAGGAGCTGCTTCCCGTCATCTGCTCGCAGGCGATGGAGGATCGGGCGCACATACGCGTCTTTCCGATGTTTCCGTGGCCCGAGCACATGGGCGACGTGGCTCGGTTCTACATCCTCGCGGCGATCGACCGCGGCGAACTGCCGAAAGACGCGTACGAGCACGCGATGATGACCGCGTTCGTCGATCAGGACAAGAACCCCGGCTATCTGATCGCCATCGCCGAGCCGGGATCGATCGAGTACGACGAGATCATGAAGGCGCTCCAGGAGAAGCGCTACGCCGACGCGGTGCCGCTGCTGCAGAAAATGATCACGGTCGCGCCCGACGTCGCGGTTCTCCACAACGACCTTGGCTTCGCCCTCATACGGATCGGACAGCTGGCGCTGGCTTTCGAGACGCTCGATCGCGCGCTGTCGCTCGAAGAGACCGCCGAAACACATTGCAACCTCGGCTTGGCTCACATCATCGCCCGCAATCTCGACACCGCCGTCGAGCATCTGGAGAAGGCGCTCGCGCTCAAGCCGCGTTTCCGGAACGCGGTCCAGAACCTCGAAGAAGCACGCGACTTGCGCGCGAAGCGCGAGCGCAACCGGCATCGGTGGGGGCTCGCGCCCGCTCCTGCGCGTCCGCACGAGTGGGCGTCGTACCGCGGCGACTCCGCGCGTTGCGCGTACTCGCAACGCGGGCCGTTGCCGCCATTCGGTGTGCGCTGGCAATTCGAGACCGGCGCGATCATCGACGGCTCGCCCGCGGTGAGCCTTGGCCGGGTTTACTTCGGCACCATGAAAGGAGTCGTCCATTGCCTCGACGCTTTCAGCGGCCGCGAATACTGGCAGCTCGATGCCGGCGGGGAGGGTGTCATGTCCTCGCCGGCGGTGTTCGCGGATCGCGTGTACGTCGGGACCCTGGCCGGAGAGATCGTCAGCGTCGACGCGCGTACGGGCAGGGAGCATTGGCGCTTCGACGCGCACAGCGAGATCAAATCGTCGCCCGCTGCCACCACGAGCGGCATCGTCTTCGGCTGCAAGAGCGGTCACGTGATTAGCGTCGATGACAGGGGCAACCAACGCTGGCGCTTCGTCACGGGCGAGGCCGTGGTGTCGTCGCCGGCGGTGTTTGCTGATCGCGTGTATGTCACCGTGCCGGGATGGCTTTACTGCCTGGCGCTGGACAGCGGAGCCGAGATCTGGAAAGCGGAGCGCGGGAATGATGAAGGAAACATTCTGGCCTTGACGCCGGCCGTGACGGCGAACGGCGTCTATGTTGCCGGCACCCACGCCGGCGACGATGGTCAAGTGCGGGGGCGCGTGTATTGCTTCGATCCGGCGGGAGGACAGCGCAAGTGGTTGAGCCGCTGGCCCGGGCCGAGTCCCGGCTTCCAGTCCTCGCCCGCTGTCGTCGGCAGCAGGGTGGTCATCGGCGGCCTCGATGGCGTGATCATGGCCATCGAGGATGGGCGGGACCGTTGGGTGAATCTCGATCTCGTGGAGTGGTGGATCCTGGCCTCTCCGGCCATCGCCGAGAACGTCGTGTACCTTCCGGCCAACGACGGCAATCTGCACTGCTTCTCGCTTTCGACCGGCGAGAGTCTCTGGAAAACGCCGCTGGACGCGGAGACCGAAGGAGCCAGCTCCTCGCCCGCCATCGCCTATCACCGCCTCTACGTCGGCACGAGCCGCAACGGCATGGTGTGCTTCGGCGAGGCGGAGACGTAGCGTTCTTTCATCTTTCATCCTTCGCGTAGTACTCCACGATCTTCTCGTACAGCTTCCCGCCTACGGTCGTCTTCACCTCGTACGAGCAACCCGCGATGTGCGGGGTCAGAATCAGGCGCGGATCGTCGGGAAGCGGTGTATCCGGCGGCTCAGGATCGAAGACGTCCAGCGCCAACCCCGCTAAATGATCGCTCGCCAGCGCCTCCAGCGCTGCACGCTGGTCGAGCACTTCGCCGCGCGCGGCGTTGATCAGGTACGAGCCCTTGGGCATCAGCGCGATCTCTCGCGCGCCGATCATCTTGCGCGTCTCCTGCGTGAGGGGCACGTGCAGGGTGACGATGTCGCTCTCGCTCAGGAGCGCGTCGAGCGAGGGGGCGCGGGCGGCGGGAACGTACGGGTCGTATGCCTGGACGCGCATACCGAACGCGCCCGCGAAGTGCGCGACGCGCGTGCCGACCTGGCCGAGGCCGACGATGCCGAGGCGGAAGTGGGGGAGCTCGTGGCGGGTGGCGCAGTCGTCGCGGTCGAAGAGGCCGCGGGTCAGCTGGCGGGTGTAGAAGGGGACGGTGCGGGTCATCGCGATCATGAAGCCGATGACCAGCTCGGCCACGGCGTTCGCGTTCACGCCCGGCATGTGGATGACGGCGATGCCGCGCTCGCGCGCGGCGTCCAGGTCGATGTTGTCGATGCCGCTCGTACCCTGGGCGATGAGCTCGAGTCGGGGCGCGGCGTCGAGGACGCGGCGGGTGACCTTGTTGTAGGCGCGCGTCACCAGCACGTGGGCGTCGCCGACGATCGCCGCCAGCTCTTCCTCGGTTTTGACCGGCTTGCGGACGATCTCGAAGCGGCCGTCCGCCGCGGCGCGGTCGGTCAGCGAACGGTCGACGTCGGCGGCGATGAGCAGGGTTTTGCGCATGGGGGCCAAATTGTGTCATCTGACATACTGAGCCCGCTTGGTTCGCTTCGTCCGCAAACATCGCACGGCCCTGATCGCGCTGGCCGTCTACAACTTCGCGCTGTTCTTTCCGGTGGCGTTCATGGGGCGGGCGATCTCGCCGAACGACGTCCTGTACAGCTACGCCCCGTGGTCCGAGATCCGGCCGCCGGACTTTCAATTCCAGAATCGGCTGCTGAACGATCCGCCCACCGCCTATTACACACTGATGTCGCTGGCGAAGAACGACTGGCGGGCGTTCCACTGGAACCCGTACGTCGCCAGCGGGATCCCCGGCTTCGGCTCGTCGGCCGCGGCGATCCTCTCGCCGTTTGTCCTTTTCCCGCTGCTGGTCGTGCCGCTGCCGTGGATCTATACGGCGCTGGTGTTCCTGAAGCTGAACGCGGCGTTCGTTTTCGCCTACCTCTGGCTGCGCGAGGAAGGCCTGGGCCGCCGCGGCGCCGCGGTCGGCGCGATCGTGGTCGCCGGCGCGGGCGTGTACGCGGTGCGCTGGCTGTGGCAGATCACGAACGCGACCGCGCTCTATCCCGCGCTGCTCTGGATCGTGCGCCGGGCGCTGAACGGGAAGCGGGTCTCGATCGCGGTCACGACGCTGATCGCGCTCGCCTACGCGCTGGCGGGGTTTCCCGCGGCGATGGCGTACGGGGCGTGGCTGGCTGGCGCCTACGCGCTGGTCGGGCTGCGGTCCTGGAGGACGCTCGCGCGCGCGGTGCCCGCAGTGATCCTCGCGCTCCTCATCGCCGCGCCGTCGCTGGTCCCGTTCGCCCAGCTGGTCCGCCGTTCCGGCTACCTCGAGGCGCGGCAGACGACCAGCCTGGCCGCGGTCTTTCCGCCGTCGCACTGGCGCAGCTTCCTCGACCCCGACCGCCTCGGCAATCCCGCTTACAAGAACTGGACGGGCGACAGCCGGCTCGGGGCGCTGAACAACTACGTCGAGGCGACGGTCTACCTCGGCCTGCTCACCCTCCCGCTGGCGCTCCTCGGCGTCTTTCGGCGCCGGGCCTGGTTCTGGCTCGCGGTGGCCGCGATTGTTCTCGCCTGCATGTTCGGCGCGCCCGTCATCGCGCCGCTCTTCGCCAAGCTGCCCGGCTTCAAATACTCCGCGCTGGCGCGCGTGGGGCTGCTGCTGCCCGTGGCGGTCGGCTACCTCGCCGCCTCCGGCACGGCGCGCATCCCGCGGCGCCTGCGGCTGCACTACGTCTTCGCCGCGGTCATCGCCTTCGACCTGGCGCTACTCGCGGGCCGATTCCATCCGTACCTCGAGCCGGAGAGAGCCGGCGTGCCGTCGACGCCGACCATCGACTTCCTGCGCGGCGAGCGCGGACCGTTCCGCGTCGCGCCGTTCTTCGACTACCTCTGGCCGAACACCGCGGAGCTGGTCCGCGTCGAGGACGTGCGCAGCCACTTCGGCTCGGAAGCAGACTACCGGCGGCTCCTGCAGCGGCTGGAGCCGACGTCGTGGAGCGGCGCGTCGACGGTGATCAACCTCTCCAGCCTCAAATACAACTTCAACGATCCGCTGGCGGGGATGCTCGGCATCCGCTGGTACATCGAGCACAAGCACATCGACATCGTGAAGTGGACGACCTTCGGTGCCACGGTCCCGGCGGTGAAGGAGACCGGCCACCTGCCGGTGGGCTATGGCCAGGTGCTGCAGCGCACGATCGTCGTGGACGCCGAGCCGTTCTGGGCCATCGACGTGCCGGTGAGCATCGAACAGACCCGCGGCCCCGCGCCGCGGCTCGAGCTCACGCTGATCAAGAACGGCGCGGTCGTGTGGACGCGGGCGTTCACGCCCGCCGACGCGAGCGTGCTCCGCAAGCTCTATGTCCCGCTGCGCCCCTACGCGCACCTCGGCGAGACAGTCACATTGCGCCTGCGCTCCATCGGCGTGCGCGGCCACGCCCTGAAAGGGGAGAACGCCAATCCTGCCGAGGCGCCGCTGTTCTACGGGCGGGTCGGCACGCCGGTGATCTTCGACCGCGAGCTGCCGGACGGGAAGCTGTTCCGCAATCTGGCCGAGCTGCCTCGCTTCTGGCCCGTGTCGCGCCTGCGCAAGCTCAACGACGAGGAGTTTCTCGCCGCGCGGGACGTCGACTTTGCCACGGAGGCCGTGATCACGGACGACCCGGTCATGCCGCCGGAGGTGAGCGCGACCGATGCGAAGGTGACGCTCGCGCAGTACGCGCCGGACGAACAGCGTGTCATTGCCGAGGCGTCGGCGCCGTTCTTCCTGGTGTCGTCGGAGAAGCTCACGCCCGAGCTGCGCGTCACCGTCGACGGCAAACGCGTGCGCGCGGTCGAGACGAACATGCTCTTCGCCGGCGTGACCGTGCCCGCGGGGCGGCACGAGATCGTCTTCACGCGGCGCATCGGGCGAGGGTGGTGGTGGATGGCTGCTCTGGGCGTGCTTGGATGGATCATCGTCGCTGTGCGACGCAGATGATCTGGTAGGCGAAGAGCCCGCGCCAGAAGCGCGTCACCCAGGAGAGCAGGTGCTCCGCGGGCTTGAGGATCCACTCCGGCGTGAAGCGGCCGACGATGAGCCGGATCGGCACGGACGACCCGCGCGTCTCCAGAATGCGGAAGCCAGCGCTCTCGATCTCCTTGCGGATCGCGCGCATGGTGTAGAAGCGCAGGTGGGTGTGATCGAGGATGCCGCGGTCGCGGTACTCGAAGACGCCGAAGAGCAGGCCGAGGCGGACGGTGATGTTGGCGATGTTCGGGACGGAGATGAAGGCGTGGCCGTCCTGGGCCAGCGCGTCGCGCACGAGGTGGAGCACGGTGCTCGGGCTGCGCAGGTGCTCGAGCACGTCGGCGAGCACGATCGCGTTCATGTTCGAGGGAAGGTGCTTGACCTTCTCCAGGTCGGCGACGACCACCTGATCGAAGTAGTCGCCGAGGGTGCCGATGCAGTCGACGTTGTACTCGAAGCCGATGGTGCGGTCGAACTGCTCGCGCAACGCCGCGCCGAGCTCACCGCCGGCGGCGCCGAGATCGAGGAGCGTGCCGCCGCGCCTGGAGTGGCGGCGGATCATGTCGATCAGGATTCGATGGCTGCTGCCCTCGAAATCCTTGAAGGTATAGACGTTGGGCATGCTGAAGGACGGCGCATCCTATCAGTATTCCGACCATGGCTTGCCCTGTCGATCGCTGCCCGGCGCGCCGCTGTGGACGTCGAGGATGAAGACCTCGCGCGCCTCCGCCCGAGTCGTAAAGTCCTCGCTCGGCCGCACCCGCTCTTCGGTCGTGACGCGCCACGTCGAGGCCGAGCCGGTGATCGGATCGGCCGGCACCTGGGTGAGGTACCGCGGCACCAGCTCCTCGAGCGAGTGCGGGTAGCGGCCGTTGTCGTCCTGGAAGTGGCGGATGGCGGTGCGGATGGCGCCGAGGGTCTGCTGGAGCTCGGGAGCGGGGTCGTGCACGGGCTCGCGCTTGCAGGCGAGGAGCAGGAGCAGCGTCAGGGTGAGGATTCGTTTCAATGCGTCCCGATGGTCCCGATGTTCTTCAGCGTCACCGAGATGCCGTAGCTGCTGTTCTCGTCGTCGAGCTCCGTGCCGAAGACCAGGTAGCGGCGGTACTCGAGGGCGATGCCGTAGCAGGAGCCCGTCCAGCCGGTGAGGTAGCGCTGCTCGAGGAACTTGCCGTCCTTGACGTCGTAGTTGAGCTGGATGTCCGCGCGCAGGCGGTCCTTCTTGATCCACGAGCCGGTGTTGAGGCGGACCTGGCTGGAGCCCTCGAAGTTCGAGCCGGGCTGCTGGAAGGAGGCGAACCAGGTCAGGCCGAGGTACTTGTCGGCGCGCGCGCCGGTGCCGACGAGGTTCGCGGAGATGCTGACCTGATCGATCTGGTGGGACACGTTGCCGTACGCCGCGGACGCGTCGAGGGTGACGGACTGGTAGGGATTGAAGCGCAGGGTGGCGAAGAGCGGCGTGTACCGGTGGTCGCCGGTCGTCCGGACCACGCCCGTGCGCGGGAAGGGATCGGACAGGGCCACGCTCTGGCGCAGGGCGAAGGAGAGGATCTCGCGCGGGTTCCCGCCCTCCCCGGCCTCCTTGCCGATGAGGCGCTGGGTGAGCGAGTACTCGACGGTGTCGCGCACGATCGGCAGGAACGGCGAGTCGACCGTGTCGAAGCGGACGATCTCGTCCTGATTCTCGACGTTGGTGGTGTAGACGTAGCGCACGCGCGGCTCGATGACGTGCTTGAAGCGCGAGAACCCGCCGGCGGCTCGGTTGAAGACTCGGGAGAAGGACGGGCCGACCATCTCCACCTGCCCCTGGGCGTAGAAGCGCGAGATCGCCTCGTCGTCGCGCAGCTCGCGGGTGATGCAGGTCGGGTCGCCCTCCAGGCACTGCATGCTCGCCGAGTAGTAGGTCTCGCGCAGCGAGACCTGGGGCTTGACCGAGAGCCACTGCGGCGTGCGCAGGCGCATGGAGACGGTGGGGAAGATGTCGGTGCGGAAGTAGTCCGCGTCGATGGTGCGCACCTCGCCGGTCACGCGGCCGGAGCGCAGGCGCGAGGACGAGGACTCGAGCGAGAAGTAGAACGGCGTCCGCCCGACCTGCTGCGGGTACATGCGGAACTGCAGCGACGGCAGCTGCTCGTAGCGCTGCCGGGTCGAGGTCAGGCCGTCCTCATCCTCGGGGTCGGTGCTGGGGATGAGCAGCTCGATGTCGCGGCGGTCGGAGAGGACGTTCAACGAGTACGTCGGGCGGTTCTTGGTCAGGTAGGCCGAGGAGTAGATGTTCGACAGCGTGTGCAGGCGCGGGTCGTCGTCGTACTGCCGGAAGAAGTCGAGGTCGGAGTAGTCCTGCATGTCCACGACGCCGCGGAAGCCCCCCGGGAGGTTCTCCTGGGCGTGGCGGTACTGGTACTTCCACTCGACGCGGTTCTCACGAGCGTTGTTGACGGCGTGGGCGCGAAGGTCGCCGATCTTCACGTTCTCGCTCGGTACGTAGCGCAGGTCCAGACCGCCGCCGAAGTATTCGCTGGTGATGTCCGCGTAGAACGTGGCGTCGGCGGATTCGCCGATCGGCAGAAAGTACGCGGACTCCACGATGGCTCCGAACTGGTCGGGATAGCGCACGCGCGGAATCAGGAACCCCTTCGAGCGCTCGCGCTTGGTCGGCCACACCAGCCGCGGTGCCCAGAAGACGGGCACCCCGCGGGCGCGGAAGGAGATGTCGCGCATGTAGGCGTAGTCGTCGAGGGTGACGTCGGCCTCGCCGAGGTGGAACGACCAGGCCGGGCGGTCGAGGTCGCAGGAGGTGAAGACGCCCTTGGTCAGGTGATAGGTGTCCTCGTCGACCTTCTCGATGCGCTCGCCGGAGAAGTACATCGCCGGGTCCATGGTCGCCGTGGCGTTGAAGAACGTGCCGGTCTTGCTGTCGAGGTTGTAGCGGGCCTGGGTGGCCGTGAGGCGCGTCGGCCCCTGGTCGATGATGACGTGCCCCTCGGCCACGACGTCTTTCGTGCGCAGGTTGACCGTGACCTTGTCCGCGGCCAGCTTGATGTCCTGGTAGGCGACCTTGGCCTCGTTCTGGAGAATGGCGTACTCGCCCTGTTCGTACTCGATGACCCCGATCTTCTCGGCCACGCTCCAGGTGATCTCCCCGCCGCCCGGCTTCGGGCCGGGAGCGAATCGAAATTTCGGGCGCAGCTGAGCGTCGGCGGCGGCGGTGAGGAGAAGGGAGAGAGAGAGGCAGAGTGCGGTCCGGCGCATTCGTGGGGCCATTGTAGTGGACGTCCAGTGTGTCATCCCGAGCGCGAGCGAGGGACCTGGGTGGGCGGGTGGTACGAGACGCGCGCCTCCCACCCGCCCAGGTCCCTCGCTCACGCTCGGGATGACACTCGCATGGCCCGGTCCACCCTTGCCATCTCCTGCAGCTCCATCCGCAACTTGATCACCTCCAACTGATACAGCCGGGCCACCTCCTCGGGGCGGTTGCGCTGCTGGCGCTTGCGCAGTGCGATCTTGTTGGCGATGCGGACGAACTCGCGGTGGGCGGCGGCGTCGTGCCAGCCGCCGCGGCCGAGGCGGAGGAGGGGGTGGGCGGTGCGGCGGACTTCCTCGTCGTCGATGACGCCCAGCGCCGCCTCGTGGCGCAGCTCGGCGCGGACCTGCGGCCACTGGTGGAAGACGATGGCGATGACGGCGATCGGCAGCAGGGCCGCGGCTGCGACGGCGGCCCACAGCGGATCGACGCCGCTGCGGACGAGCAGCGAGGGGACGAACGCGACGCCGATCGCCAGCGCGGCGGTGACCGCGTCGACGATGGCCTGGCGCGCGCGGTCGCGCACGTGGGTGAGGCCGAAGGTGATGCCGTAGCCGGCCACGGCCCCCGCGAGGACGCACTCGGCGAAGCCGACCAGCTCCTGCTCGCCCCGGAAAGCCAACGGCAGGGCCGCGGCCGCACCGGTGATGGCGCCGAGGGTCATGCCGTCGGCGGGCTCGCTCTCGCGGCCGGTGAGGCGCACGTACAGCGCGGCGATGGTCAGCACCACGCCGGCGGCGACCGCGTGCAGGCGCTCGCCGGCGAGGCGGATCAGCACGCCCGCCACGATGCCCGCGATCACCGGGATCCGGGCCTCCGCCCACACGTTGCCCAGAGTCTTGAAGCGGTACGCCGCGGACATGGCCAGGAGGAAAGAGAAGATCAGGAGGAGGGCCAGGGTCAGTGTCATCGCAGGGCGTCGCGGGAGGGGTGGCGGAGGAAGTAGCGCCGGGAGCGCTCGATGTCCTGGCGGATCTGGTTGGTCAGCTCCAGCGCGGAGCGGAACTGCTGTTCGCGGCGCAGGAGCTGGTGGAAGTAGAGGCGCACCGTATCGCCGTAGACGTTCGAGTCGAAGTCGAGGATGTGGCTCTCGATGGTGGTCGCGTAGTTCTCGTACAGGGTGGGCCGCACGCCGATGTTGGTCACGCTCTCGAAGCAGCGCGAGAAGCTCTCGAAGCGCGAGGTGGTCACGTACACGCCGCCGCCGGGAAAGAGCTCGTTGGCCGGGTCCATGTTCACGGTCGGAAAGCCGATCTTGCGCCCGAGGCGGCGGCCGGTGGCCACGCGGCCGTCGATGAAGTAGGTGCGGCCGAGGGCCAGGGTGACGATGCGCATGGCCCCCTTGGCGATGGCGTCGCGGACGATCGAGCTGGACACGCGCATCCCGCGCAACTTCACGTCGTCCACGCCCTGCACGGCGAACCCGAACTGTTTGCCCGCCGCGGTCAGCTTCTCGAGGTTTCCCTCCCGGCCTGCGCCGAAGGCGAAGTCGCGGCCGATGCGTACTTCCTTCGCGTCCAGCGCGTTCACCAGAAACTCCTGGATGAAGCGGTCGGCCGTCCAGCGCGAGAACTCGTGGCTGAAGGGGACGATCAGCAGCGCGTCCACGCCCATGTCCCGCAGCAGCTCTTCCTTCTGGGAGAGGGTGAGGATCTGCTTGGGCACGCGGTCCGGGGCGACGATCGACAGCGGGTGGGGATGAAAGGTGATCACCGCCGAGGGCCGCCCCACCTCCCGGGCCCGATCGACCACGCTGCGGACGATCTGCTGATGCCCGACGTGCATGCCGTCGAAGTTCCCGATCGTGGCCACGCATCCGCGCGGCAAGTCGGTCTGGCGGAGGGGGTCGTTGATGACGAGCATGCTTGGGCGGGCGGATCTTACACTCTGCGACCATGCTCCCCGCCGTCCTCGCCGCGACCGTCCTGGTCACGGTGCTCTTCCGGACCACGCGGCTCGACCTCGATCTGCAGACCCTGGCCTGGAGCTACCCTCGCCGCACTGGCCGTACGCGTCGGCGCAGCCGTGGAAGCTGCTGCACGACGTCGGGACAATCCCGGGATTGCTGTTCACGCTCGCCGCGATCGCGGTGGTTGTGGCGAGCTTCCTCGGCGAGCGGTGGCGGCCCTGGCGCTTTCGCGCGCTCTACGTCGTGCTCCTGACCGCCCTCGGGCCGGGCCTGGTGACGAACATCCTCGGCAAGATCATCGCCGGGCGGCCGCGCCCGAACGAGATCGTGGAATTCGGCGGGACTGCCGCGTTTCTCGGCCCGTTCGAGCTCGGCCGGCCGGGCGCGGGATTTTCGTTCCTCTGCGGCCACTGCTCGATGGGGTTCCTCTTCTTCGCCCTGTTCTTCCTGACCACGGGCTGGAAGCGGTGGGCCGCGCTCGTCGCCGCGTCGGCCTACGCCTCCTCCTCGGCGTCGCGCGCGTGGTCCAGGCGGCGGCGTCCATTCGCGCGACCGTTTGTTGGGTCCGCTCGGAGGGAACGCCATGACGATCAGCGAGCTTCACCTTCTGCGTCGCTTCGACCTCCCTGTCGAGCGCTTGACCCTTTCCGCCTCCCGCCCCGCCTCCTCCAGCGCGCGGATCGCATCGATCTCGCCGCGCCGCTCGGCGTCGACGCGGCGCCGCTCTTCGAATCGCGCGTACGCCTCGTGTGCGTGGCGGTCGGCGTCTTCGCGGCTCACTACGCCGGCGCTCGGCAGGACCGGCCGCTCGTTGAAGCGGAGAAAGTCGTCGAGGCGCGTCTCCCAGTCGCGCAGGAAAATCTGCTTCCGCCGCCGCGCCTGATCTTCGGCGAAGTCGAGGAACATGACCACGATCCGGTTCAGCTCCGCGATCTCCTCCTCCTCGAGGTAGTTCTTCGAGACGGTGACGTCGGACTTGCGGACGACGTCGCCCTTCCACGTCGTCAGTCCCATGTTCGGCGCGGAGGCGTCGGCGCGCTCGGCGATGAGCTGCGGCGCCGTCTTTCCGGTCGCTGCGAAGAGCAGCTTGTTCTGCGCGATCTGGAAGAACTTCTGAGCGTCGGCCTCCCGCGGGTCGTAGTCGGCGGCCAGGGCGAGGATATCCCTCACGCGCAGGTACATCCTCCGCTCGCTCGCCCGGATGTCGCGGATCCGCTCGAGCAGCTCGTCGAAGTAGTCCGGTACGCCCGGCCCCGGCGGATTCTTCAGCCGCTCGTCGTCGAGGACGAAGCCCTTGACCAGGTACTCCTCGAGCCGCGCCGTGGCCCACTGCCGGAACTGCGTGCCGCGGGGCGAGCGGACGCGATAGCCGACGGCCAGGATGGCCGGCAGACTGTAGTGAAGCACCTCGCGCGAGACCTGCCGGCCGCCTTCGGATCGAACTATTAAGTAAGACTTGATAGTTCCCTTTTCGTCGAGTTCACCGTCCTTGTAAATCGATTTCAGGTGGAGGTTTATGTTCGCTACCGAGGTCTGGAACAGCTCGGCAATCTGGGCCTGCGACAGCCAGATTGTCCCCTCTTCGAAGCGGCACTCGATCCGCGTCCGCCCGTCCTCGGTACGGTAAAGCACCAGCTCACTACTCACGCCGTCACCTCTCGAACGGGGAACTTACCAGAGGGAACGGCGGAGCTGCACGCCGTGGTGCGAGCGTGCCATTACTATCTGCCCATGAACCTGCTCGTCCTCGCCCTGTCGATTCTCGCCACCGTCGCCCCCGGCCGCCCGCGCGCCCGCGACATCGGCATCACCGTGGGCACGCTCGCGCCGGGGCCGTTGAACGCGATCACCGACGTCGCCGGCGTCAAGGTCGGCCACACCTCGGTGCTCCGCGGCGAGAACGTGCGCACCGGCGTGACGGTGATCCTGCCCCACGGCGGGAACCTGTTCCGGGAGAAGGTGCCGGGCGCGGTGTTCGTCGGCAACGGCTTCGGAAAGCTGATGGGATCGACTCAGGTCGAGGAGCTCGGGGAGATCGAGTCTCCGATCGCGCTCACCTCGACCCTGAACGTGCCGCGCGTGGCGGACGCGCTCATCGACTCCATGCTCGCCCTGCCGGGGAACGAGGACGTGCGCTCGATCAACGTCGTGGTCGGGGAGACGAACGACGGGCGTCTCAATGACATCCGCGGCCGGCATGTGGGGCGGGAGGAGGTCTTCGCCGCGATCCGCAACGCCAAGGACGGGCCGGTGGAGGAGGGGAGCGTGGGCGCGGGGGTGGGGACGGTGGCGTTCGGGTGGAAGGGCGGGATCGGGACGTCGTCGCGGAAGACGACGAGCGGCCACACCGTGGGCGTGCTCGTGCAGTCGAACTACGGCGGCTCGCTGACCATCGACGGCGTGCCGTTCGGCCGCGCGCCGGACGAGGGCAAGGGCTCGATCATGATCGTCATCGCCACCGACGCCCCGGTCGATGCGCGCAACCTGAAGCGGATGGGCGCGCGGGCGATGATGGGCCTCGCCCGCACGGGCTCCTCCGGCAGCAACGGCAGCGGCGACTACGCGATCGCGTTCTCCACGGCGCGCAACGCGACGGCGCTGGTGAAGAACGACGACATGTCGCCGCTGTTTCTCGCCGTGATCGAGGCGACGGAGGAGGCGATTTACAACTCCCTGCTCAAGGCCACGGACGTGGGGAAGGTGAAGGCGATTCCGATCGAGGACGTGTTACGCCAGCTTGAGCATCGGCGCCGGCCGTAGGATCTCGTCCCACAGCGGCGGCGCGGCACCGAGCATGGCCGCGAACTCCTCGACCATCTGCGGGTCCCACTTGCCCCCCGCGGCCTCGCGGCGCAGGGTGGCGAGGGCCGCGTCGTGGGTGAGCGGCGAGGGGCGGTAGGCGCGGTGCGAGGTCAACGCGTCGTAGGCGTCCACGATCGACAGCAGGCGCACCTCGTAGGGGATGCCGTCGCCGCGCAGGCCGTCGGGGTAGCCGCGGCCGTCGTAGCGCTCGTGGTGGTGGCGGATGAGCTGGAGCACGGACGTGAGCGCCGTCAGCGGACGGACCATCTCCTCGCCGATCACGGGATGATCGATGACGCGCATGAACTCGTCGCGCGTGAGCGGGCCCTCTTTGTTGAGGAGCTTCTCCGGCACGGCGATCTTGCCGATGTCGTGCAAGAGGCCCGCGACGCGGATGCGCTCCGCGTCCGGCGCGCGCAGGCCGAGGTGCAGGGCGAAGGTGCGGGCCAGATCGCCGACGCGCTGGGAATGGCCGCGGGTGTAGCGGTCCTTGGCCTCGAGCGCGAGGGCGAGCGCGCAGATCACGTTCTGGGTCTGCTCGAGATCGGCGTGGTACTCCTTGATCCGCAGCAGCGACTGGAGGCGCGTGAGCAGCTCGACGCGGTTGAGCGGGTAGTTGAGGAAGTCGTCCGCGCCGGCGAGGATGGCCTCCTGCCGCATCACGCTGTTGCGCTGGGAGGTCAGCACGATCACGGGGAGAAACTCCCAGCGCGGGTCGCCGCGCAGCACGCGCAGGGTCGACGTTCCGTCCTGCACCGGCATGACCAGGTCGAGGAGCACGAGGTCGATCGGCTCGCCTTCGAGGATCTCCACCGCTCGCCGGCCGTTCTCGGCCGTCACCACGTGCATGCCCTCCTCGTTCATGATCGAGGCGACGAGCTCGCGGTTGAGGCGGTTGTCGTCGACGCAGAGGACGCGCGTCTTCTTCTCCGGCCGCGGCCGCATGTGTCTCGAGGCCGCCGCCTTGGGGGCGTCCTCCTGCATGGCCGAGGCGAAGAGCTTCGCCAGCTCGGGATCGAAGGCGCCGCCGTTCGCCTCCTCCACCAACTGGCGCATGGCCTCGGCCTCGGTCAAGGCCTGTTCGTGATGGATCTCGTCGAAGCGGTTGGCGATGCCGACCACCTGGGCCTCGATCGGGATCTCCGTGCCTTTGAGGCCGTCCGGATAGCCCCGGCCGTCCCAGCGCTCGTGATGCCAGCGCACGATGGGCACGAACGGCCGGAAGGTGGTCAGCGGGTCGAGGATCGACGCGCCCATGCGGGTGTGATCAGCGACCCTGCCGCGCTCCTCGTCGTCCAGAGCCGTGGCGGTGAGGAGGTGATCCGGGACGCCGATCATGCCCACGTCGTGGAGCATGGCCCCCTTGATCACGGTCTCCTTCTCGTCCGCGGACATGCCCAGCTTGTCGCACAGGCGTGCGGCATACGAGGCCACGCGATGCACATGGCCGACCGTGCGCGGGTCCTTGCTCTCCAGCGCGCTGGTCAGGGTCATGATGATGTTCTCGCTGGAGTCGAGCTCCTTGCGGAGGTGGCGGATCTTGATCAGCGAGCGGATGCGGGTGCGCAGCTCTTCCCGGTTGATGGGCTTGTTGAGGAAGTCGTCCGCGCCGGCCTCGAGCGCGCGGATCTTGTCCTCGGTGCCGGTGAGCGCGGTGAGCATCAGGATGGGGATGGTGCGGCCGCCCGGCGAGGACTTGATCATGCCGCAGGCCTCGTAGCCATCCATGTTCGGCATCATCACGTCCAGGACGATGATGGACGGGTTGTGGCGCGGGTAGAGGTCGACGGCCTCGCGGCCGTCGCGGGCAATGACCACGTCGTAGCCCCAGCTCCAGAGGTACTCCTCGAGCAGCTGCAGGTTCTGCTCGTTGTCGTCCACGGCCAGGACGACGTCCCGCTCGCCGGTCGACGGTTCTACGGCTGGGATGGACATGAAATTGGTCCCGCTGAGCGCCCGATTATACGCGGCGGTCAGAAGATCGAGCCCTGCTCGGGCGGGTAGACCACGCGGTCGGCCTCGATTTTCGCGGCTTTGCTGAGCTCGTGCGGGGTGGCCGGCCCAGGGCCGACGATGTGCAGGACCTCGATGCCCCGGCGCACCAGGTCGTCGGAGAGGAGGTTCCGGTGGCACCGCCAGGGCACCGCCTCGGCGCACATGACCGCGGTCGGGCGGTCGTCGCCCAGGAGGTGGTCGATGGCGGCGCGGAACTCTTTCGTGTCCATGTGGTCGGCGTAGCCGCGGAACTGCTCGCTCTCCCAGAAGAGGTTGGGCGAGTTTTTCCGAGGCCGGCGGCGGCCGCCGAGGTCTTCGAGGTGGATGTAGACGATCCCGTGCTCCGGCAGCGTCCGCTCCAGCGACTCCTTCGAGAAGTGCGGGTGGCGGCGCGAGCCGGGGAAGCGGCGGACGTCCGCGAGGCGGGTGACGCCGTGGTCACGAAGCAGGGCGACGAGCTCGTCCAGACTTCGTGTGGAATGGCCGATCGTATAGATTCGATTCAACATATCTACCGATGGCCTATTACTCCGATCACGCCCAGGAGCTCAAGCGCGACCTTGCCCGGGAGATCCCGGCCGAAGCCTTGCGGGAGCTGCACCAGAAGCGGCCGCTCCTGCATGCGCTGGTGGCGCTGGCCAACCTCGCTGCGCTCGTGGCCGGGGCGGTGGGCGTCGTGCTG
>JBIOTX010000433.1:0-5352 GCA_044866315.1 Thermoanaerobaculia bacterium
GGCAGCGCTCCCCCGCGTGCTTGTTGAACGCCGGCTTGAAGCAGAACGGCTCCAGGCGCGCGCCGGGGATTTCCAGCTCGGCGATCTTCCGCTCATCGAGCCACGGCGCACCGATCAGCTCGAACGGGTGCGTGGTCCCGCGGCCCTCGCTCACGTTCGTGCCTTCGAAGAGGCACGCTCCCGGATACACCAACGCCGTCTCCGGCGTGGCCATGTTCGGCGACGGATGCGTCCACGGCAGGCCGGTGTCCTCCCACCACATCGCGCGCGTCCAGCCCTGCATCTTCACGACCTCGAGATCGCAGCGCCCGACGGCGGTGGCGTTGATGTACGCCGCCAGCTCGCCGATGGTCAGGCCGTGGCGAATCGGCAGCGGGTACTGTCCGACGAAGGTGAGGTACGGCGCGGCCAGGTTGACGTTCCCCTCCACGTCCCGTCCGTTGATCGGATTCGGGCGGTCGAGGACGATCACCCGCGTGCCGGTCTGCGCGGCCACGGCCATGCAGTTACCCAAGGTCGCGGCATAGGTGTAGTAGCGCGCGCCTACGTCCTGCAGGTCGACCACCAGCACGTCGACGTCGCGCAGCTGCTCGGGCGTCGGCGCGAGCTGCGCCGCCGACTGCGTCCCGTACAGCGACTCCACCGGCAGCCCGTCGTACTCCTCCGGCGGCACGTCTTCGAGATAGGCCGTGTCGCCCCAGTAGCCGTGCTCGGGGGCGAAGAGGCGGACCAGATGCTCGCGGAGGACGTCGGCCGAGGCGATGCCTTTCGCGTTGCGCGAGGCGTAGTTCGCCAGGAGGGCCACGCGCGAGCCGTCGAGGATGCGGGGGTCGAGGAGGTCGATTCCGAGTTTCACGGAATCCTAAATTGCAACCGACGCGCCCGTTACTCGCGATACAGCAGGAACTCGTCGCGCATCCGGGCGAACTCCCGCAGCGGCTCCTCCCACTCCGCCATCCACCCCTCCAGGTCCTGGCCCGCCTCCACCAGCTCGCGGTAGCGCGAGCTGCCGGCCAGGAGATCGATGGCCAGCCGGTCGGAGACGAACTCGTACGTCTCCGTCCGCCACTTGAACTGCTCCGGATTCATGTCCCGGGCGACCTTCACGCACCACAGCCCCGTCCGGTACGGCTCGAACGTGGCCCGGTTGGTCACGTGCAGCTCCACGCCCCCGCACACCTGCCCGCCGTGCTTGTGGAACGTGGGCGTGAAGTAGTGCGGCCGGAAGCGGACGCCGGGGAGGTCGAGCTTGTTGAGCCGGTCGGCGAGCTTGAACGAGTCCAGCCACGGCGCGCCGAAAAACTCGAACGGATGGGTCGTGCCGCGGCCCTCGCTGAGGTTCGTCCCCTCCACCAGGCACATGCCCGGATAGACCGTGGCCGTGTAGACCGTGGGCATGTTCGGGGAGGGGATGACCCACGGCAGCCCCGTGTCCCCCCACCACATCCAGCGCCGCCAGTTCTTCATCGGCACCACCGCCAGGTCGCACTCCAGCTTGTGCACCACCCGGTAGTAGCGGGCGAACCAGCGCGCCAGCTCGCCGGCGGTCATCCCGTGCCGCGTCGGCAGGGGGAACATGCCCACGAAGCTGGAGTACTTTTCCTCGCGGATGTTGCCCTCGATGTGCACGCCGTCGATCGGGTTCGGCCGGTCGAGGACGATGACCTGCAGCCCGAGCGGCGCCGCCTCGCGCATGCACAGGGCCATGGTGTAGATGAAGGTGTAGTAGCGCGAGCCGATGTCCTGGAGGTCGATCACCAGCGCGTCCAGCCCCTTCAGCACCTCCCGCCGCGGCGCGAGGTCGGACTCGTTCTTCCCGTAGAGCGAGTACACCGGCAGGCCGGTGAGCGGATCCGTCGAGTGCTCGACGTGAGCCATGTCCTGGGCCTCGCCCCAGATCCCATGCTCCGGCCCGAACAGGGCCGCCAGCTTCCACCCCCGCCCGGCGTGCAGCAGCTTCACGGCGTGCTGGTAGTCGCTCGTCACCGCGCTCTGGTTCGTGACCAGGCCGATGCGCTTGCCCTGGATGCGCCAGGGCTCGTCGTCGATGAGGACTTCGAGTCCGGGTAGAACGGACATGTTTGCTCCTCTCGGAACGTAGAACACGGAACACGGAACGCGGAACGACCCACCGCCCCCGGGTTCATCGTTCCGTGTTCATTGTTCCGTGTTCGGTTTTCCCTTCCAGCAAATCGAGCGCGTGCGGCACCAGCTCGATCACCGCCTCCAGATTCTCCACCGCGCCGCGCGGGCTCCCCGGCAAATTCAGGACCAGCGCGCTTCCGCGCGTGGCCGCCTGCGCGCGCGAGAGCGCGGCCATGGGCGTCTTCTCCAGCGACCGCGCGCGCATCAGCTCGCCCAGCCCCGGCACCACCCGCTCGCACACCTTCATCGTCGCCTCGGGGGTCACGTCCCGCGCCGCGATCCCCGTGCCTCCGGTCGTCACTACCAGCCGCGCCCCGTGCGCCGTGGCGTCGATGATGGCCGTGGCGATGCGCTCGACGTCGTCCGGGACCACGGCCACCACGTCGACGTCGTACCCGTGCGCGATCAACGCTTCGCGCACGGCCGCCCCGGAAAGGTCTTCGCGAACCCCGTGCGCGACGCCGTCGGAACAGGTGATCACCCGCGCGCGTATCATGCGCGCGCGATTCTAATGAAGCGCAGCGACTTCTCGTACGAATTGCCCCCCGAGCGGATCGCCCAGGAGCCGCGCGAGCGGGGCCGGTCGCGGATGATGGTGGTCACCCCTCCCGATCGCATCGAGCACGACACCTTTGCCAACTTCCCCTCGCGCCTCCAGGAAGGCGACCTCCTGGTCATCAACGACACCCGCGTCATCCCCGCACGCCTCTTCGCCCGCCCCAAGGGCCAGATGAAGCAGCCCATCGAGTTCCTGCTCACCCGCGAGCGCGATCCCCGGACCTGGGAGACCTGGTGCCGCCCCGCCAAGCGCCTCCGCCCCGGCGATGTCGTGACCTTCTCTGACACCCTCACCGCCGAAGTCCTGGAGAAAGAGGAAGGCACCGTCGTCATCCGCTTCCAGGGCGACCTCCACGAGATCGAGCGCCTCGGCGTCCCGCCCCTCCCGCCCTACATCGTCCGCGACCAGCCCCGCGAGAGCGACAAAGAGGCCTATCAGACCGTCTACGCCGCCGCCCGCGGCGCCATCGCCGCGCCCACGGCGGGCCTGCACTTCACCCCCGAGATCCTGGACCGGATCGCCGCCCGCGGCATCGAGATCGTGCGGGTCACCCTCCACGTCGGCATCGGCACGTTCAAACCGGTCAAGGTCGACCACATCGAAGAGCACCGCATGGACGCCGAGCGCTACGACATCACCGCCGACGCCTCGGACCGCATCAACCGCGCTCTGCGCGAGAAGCGCCCCATCGTCGCCGTCGGAACGACCACCGTCCGCACCCTCGAGAGCGCCATCCGCGCCGGAGGCGGCCGCATCGTCCCCGGCCACGCCGAGACCTCGATCTTCATTACCCCGGGCTTCGAGTTCCGGGCCGTGAGCCGGCTGCTCACGAACTTTCATTTGCCGGAGTCGACTCTCTTGATGCTCGTGTCGGCGTTTGCGGGGATGGAGACGGTTCGGGCGGCGTATGTGGAGGCGATTCGGGAGGGGTATCTGTTTTATAGCTATGGGGACTGTATGTTCCTGACCTCGACACGGACCCCACTCAACGCCGCATTCCCCGACACCGCATCCACCTCCTGAGCATCGGTCAGGTCGTTGTAGCTGGCGTGCCCATACCCATGCGGCAGGCACACCACCCCCCGCATCATCGCGTCCGTCGCCTTCACGGCGATGCGCACCGAGCCGGCGGCGCCCTGTACTTCGACGACCTGCCCGTCCACCAGCCCGCGCGCGGCGAGGTCCTCGGGATGCATCATCAGTTGATCGCGGGCCTTGCCCTTGGTGAGGCGATGGGAGCCGTGCATCCAGGAGTTGTTGCTGCGCAGGTCGCGGCGGCCAACTAGGACGAGACGCGGACCTTCGGCCGCGCTCGTTCGCCGCGATGCAGCCGACGCTTCGCGCGGCTGATCGGCGGCGGCGTAGAAGCGCGCGATATCTGCCAGCACGGCGGGCGGCGCGCAGTGGACTTTGCCGTCCGGGGTCTCCAGGCGGTCGAAGAGGGATGGCTGGAGCGGCCCGAGGTCGAGGCCGTGCTCGGTGGCGCGGAGGTCGTCGAAGGAGAGGCCGCTCTTCTCGATGCGCCGCTTGAGCACATCCGCGGTCGGGAGCACTTTCGGCGGCTCTGGGCCGAGGCGCGCGCAGAGCTCGCGGAAGATCTCCCAGTCGTACCGCTCCTCCTCGGGCCGCGGCCAGATGGCGGCGTTGAAGCGCGTGACGTTGCGCACGGCGAGGGCGTTGAAGACGGTGTCGTAGTGGTCGTGATGGAGGCTGGACGCCGGCGGCAGGATCAGGTGGGCGTGGCGCGTGGTCTCGTTCAGATAGATGTCGATCGCCAGCAGAAAATCGAGTGACGCCAGGGCCTCGGCGAGGCCGCGGCCATCCGGCGTGGAGAGTACGGGGTTGCCGCAGACGGTGACGAGGCCGCGGATCTGGCCCTCGCCGGGCGTGAGGATCTCCTCCGCCAGCGCCGCCACGGGCAGCTCGCCGCCCGCCTCGGGGAGTCCGCTCACGCGCGTGCGCCAGCGGGCGTAGCCGCCCGCGCGCGTGCCGGGGCCGGTGAGGGGAATGACCGGCTGGGTCGGCAGAGCGCCGCCTTCGCGGTCGAGGTTGCCGGTGACAAGGTTCACGAGCTGGATCAGCCACTGGTTGAGGGTGCCGAAGCTCTGGATACACGTGCCGATGCGGCCGTAGCAGACCGCGGACGGCGCGGCGGCGAATTCGCGGGCGATGCGGCGAATGGTCTCCGCGTCGATGCCCGTGATCGGTGCCGCAACGTCGGCGGTGCAGGAAGCGATCGCCTCGAGCGCGGAGTCGAGACCGTCGAGCTGCGCCGCGTGCGCGACGCGCATCAGCCCTTCCTCGCGCATGGTGTTGAGGAGGGCCATGAGCAGCGCCGCGTCGGTCGCGGGGCGGATGAAGTGATGCTCGCTCGCCGCCGCCGCGGTCTCCGTGCGCCGCGGGTCGATGACCACCACCTTCCCGTCGCGCTTGCGGATGTCCGCGAGCCTGCGCGCCACGCCCGGCGCGGTCATCAGGCTGCCGTTGGAGGCCACCGGGTTTGCTCCGAGGATGAGGAAGTAGTGGGTGCGGTCGACGTCGGGGATGGGGAGGAGGAACTGGTGCCCGTACATCAGATACGAGATCAGCTGCTGCGGCAGCTGGTCGACCGAGGTCGCGCTGAACGCGCTTCTGGTCTTCAGCACGCG
>JBIOTX010000434.1:0-27984 GCA_044866315.1 Thermoanaerobaculia bacterium
CCCCCCCCCCCCCCCCCCCCCCCCCCCCCCCCCCCACGACAGGAGAAGGATGAGGGCGAGGGTCGTTCTCACGGCTCGAATTCCGTGGCCGTGATGAAGTGGCCGTCGTTGGTGGCATTGGTCACGACCACCGCGTAGCACACCGCCGCCTCGGCGGGATCGAACTCGACGTAGCCGTCGCTCACGACCGGGATGACCGCGGCCTGGCCCCAGGCATTCGCGGGCAGGTTCAGATCGACCGTGCCGACGACGACCTGGCCGCTCTTGTCGCGGACCGTGGCCCGGACTGCGTTGGCGGCGTTCGCCTGGTTGAAGCAGCCGATGTTGGTGCGCGTGGTAGCGTTGACGTTGATGCCCGCGGCGTACGAGCGCGAGCTCGAGCCGGGGAACACCAGGGCCGGAATGGACGTGCCGTAACGCGTGCCCGTGGTCCAGATCTCGGCGTTGAGGATGAAGCGGTTGTTGTTCGTGCCGCCGGTGGAGGCCGGCGCTTTGAACGTCACCGCGCCGCCGCCGTTGTAATGGAACACCTCGTCGAGGAAGTTCTGGAAGGTCTTCAGCTCGCCTGCGGCGAGGTTGATCGTGGCGGTGTGGGTCGTGCCCGCGGGGTCGAACAGGGTCACCTCGACCGGATACGCGGACTTCGTCGGATTGAGCAGGGCGACGAAAGTCTGGAATCGCGCGCCGCCCACTCCGGGCACGTTGCCCATGACCGGCACGGTCTGGAAGTCGGCGGCGAAGTTCTGCGGCCGGACGCGCTCCTGCGCGGCCAGCGGCAGGGCCAGGACGATGAGCGCCAGTGCGAGAAGGATCAGTTTCTTCATGTCAGTCGGCTCCTATCGATGACGGTCAGGGCTGCGGCGCATTGGGGTCCGGGATGTCCGGCACCGTCGGCACGTTGATGCCGCCGTGTCCCTGCAGCAGTCCGTTGTGCGCCGGGGCGAGGAAGGGAAAGCGGCTGAGGAAGTTCTTGTCGTTCACTTCCACGCCCTTGGCCAGGCCCGCGCCCGGGTCGCCGGCGGCGATGAGGCTGATCAGGACGGTGTTGACGTTGACCTGATGGCGGTTCGGCGCGGTGCCGCCGCCGAGGCGACGGCCGTTCGGGAACTGGGAGTTGACGGCCGCGTCGAGGGTGATCACGTCGCCGGTCGAACCGTCTTCGATGGGGATCGGCCGGCCGAGGTTGATGGCGTTGACGATGTCGATGCGCGGCCCCTTGAGCATGGCCACGGCGCTGTCGGGAACGCCGAGGGCCTTGTAGACGCCGAGAGCCTCGAGATCGCGCACCAGCACCGGGAAGAGCACGTCTGCGCCGAAGCGGCTGACGTCCTTCATCGGGTCGGTGTGCAGGTAGAGACCCTGGCGCTGCGTGCCCACGAGACCGGCGTTGAAGAGCGGCAGGGCGTTGCGGCCGACCTGCACGTAGTTCCCGGCGCCGCGGAGGCCGGTGACGATGTTGGTCGGGTCGACCATCTGCACGGCCTGGCGGCTGATGCTGGTCCAGATACGCAGCAGGCTGTCCGTGGAGGTCGCGCGCAACTCTCCGTTGTGGGGAATGCCGTCCGGGAACAGGTCGCTGGTCGGAATCTCCAGGGCGATGGAGAAGACGTTGAAACCGGTGAACACGTCCTCGATCGGCGTGTTGCGCGCGCCGGTGATACCGCCGAGGTCTCCCCTGCCGAGGTTGACCAGGTCGAAGATGCCCTTCTCGTCGAGCTGGTAGGGATCGTCGAACTGGCCGGCGATGATCCGGCCTCCCCCAGCGAGCGTATGGATGAAGCGGTCGACGAAGGTCTGGTCGTACAGCGCGCGCTCGCGGCTGGCCGGATCGCCGGAGTTGTAGCCGGCGAAGGTGCCGAGGCCGTAGATCAGGCGGTCGGTCTGCGGACCGTGGTTGTTCGGCAGCACCGGCAGGTTCTCGCCGAGGACCACCGGGTTGGCCTGACCGGGCGCCGTGACGCGGGTGACGGTCATGGTCTCGGTGCCGCCGGTGAGCTGCCAGAGCAGCTCGTTGCCGCCGCCGAGGTTGTCGTTCGGGCCGGGCGCGCCTTCGGCGTTGAGGATGTTCTTGAACTCAACGCGGTAGACGGCGACGTCCCTGAGGCTGGTGCCCTTCCCGATGTGGAACTCGTACCGGTAGCCGTTGCAGGCGCGGAACCCCTGGTTGCCCTGCCCCGGCTCGTGCAGCGGGTTGAAGTTCATGATCAGGTAGAGCTTGTCGTGCGCGCCGTCGGACACCCAGGCGTAGGTGTCGGTGTTGTCGGCGCACGGTTCATTCAGCACCGTCAGCGCCTCGCGATGCGACGACGCGAAGGCGAACGTGGAGAAGAGAAGGAGCAGGATGACCGAGAGAGTGCGCATGCGTGCCATGAAACCTCCTTGTTTCAACGCACTCACTACGGGCAGCGGGAAATCCACGGATGCGCGGCGGCCGTAGGAAAACCTTGAAATGAGACCGATCCTCGACCGACAGTTCCGGGCGGTGCTCGACAATGCCCCCGACGGGGTGCTCGTCGAGTCGGGCGACGCCATCGCCTACGTCAACGCCGCCTACGCCCGCATCCTCGGCTACCCGAGCGCGACCGAGCTCGCCTCCGGGACCATCCGCGACATCGCCCAGCCCGACGACTTCGAGCGCCTGTCCTGGTTCGGCCGCTGCCGGGCCGAGGGCAAGCCCGCGCCGACGCGCTACACCTTCGGCGCCCGCACCCGCCAAGGCGACGTGGTCACCCTCGACGCCAGCATCTCCGCCGTGCGCACCGACGGCGAGCTGCTGATCACGACCATCGTCCGGCCGATCGACGTCGAGAAGCCGCCCGCCGCCCTCGAGCTCCCGGGCACGAAGAAGCTCTCCGACCGCGAGCGCGAAGTCGTCCAGCGACTCCTGGCCGGCAAGCGCTCGAAGGAGATCGCCCTCGAGCTGGACGTGTCGGAGAAGACGATCTGGACCCACCGCGCGCGGGCGTTCCAGAAGCTGGCTCTGCGGGGGGTGGGGGATTTGTTCCGGGTGGCGGCGGAGGCGGGGATGATTGAGGGAGCGCGGGGGTAATCGCTTCCGCGAAACGTCCCTGCATTCGGACGAGTGCGAAAACGCGAGCGTCCGTCCGTCTAAGACGAAAGCTTCAGAACGCACTGCCTGGAGCGACTCGCGAAGCCGGGGAACAGCTCGCCTGCTACACCTGCGCGCTGTCGTCCGTCGTCGGCGAGTCGAATCGGGCACCGTGTGACTACAGGAGGCCCGATGAACCGATGCATGCGCGCAGTGACGGAAGCGGCACAGGAGCTCGCGAACGCGTCGAGTGCCATCGGGCCACTGCTGCAGACACTCTCCGGCAACGCGGAACAGGAATATGAACGCCGTTTCGCGGAACGACAGAAGGCATTACGCGAGCTCGAGGCACGCGCGCATGGCCTCGTCGATCCGCCCTCGCACAATGACGTCTTCACCAGCGTCCATGCCTCGACGGCCGATTGGGCGGATCCGGTTTGGACACGCTTCAAGCCTTTGCCGGCGGACACCGGCATTCCGCGTCTGACCCGGGCCGGAATCTTCACCCGTGACGTCACCTTGCGCGGCGGGAGCGACAGGCAGCGCATTTCGGTGCCGGCGCACCTGCCGATCATTGCGCGTGGCGGGACGGTCATCCTCGCCGAGGGGAAGGATCTGGACGACGCGCGCGACGCGCTGCAGTCGATGCTCGTGCGGCTGATCGCCGCGTTGTCGCCGGGTGCGCTGCGTCTCACACTCGTCGATCAACTCGGCGTCGGCAACAACTTCGCCCTCCTCACCCCCTTCCACGAAAACATTCGCGGGGCAATGGTCTGGCACGATCCGAAGCAGATCAGCCACGCCCTCGAGTCGCTCATCGCACACATGGCGATGGTGACGCAGAAATATCTCACCACCGAATTCCAGAACATCGAGGCATACAACGAATCGCAGGGCGTCGTCGCCGAAGCGTACCGCGTCCTGGCCATTGCGAATTTCCCCGCGGGCTTCGAAAAGCACACGGCCGAGCAAGTGGTCTCCATCGCCCAGAACGGTCCGCGCTCGGGGGTCTACGTCATCCTGAGCGTCGACCGCAAGCAGCCCATGCCGCACGGCTTCCGCCTCGAGGATCTGACCCGCTTCTGCACGGTGCTCGAAGGGACGATGAAGTCCGGTTTCCTCTGGAGACCCAACGTCCACGGCTGGCCGGAAGGAGCGGCGCGATGGGCCACGGATGTTCTGGATCGCGGCCGGGTTACGCTCGACGAGCGGCCTGCACCGAAGATCGTCGAGCAAATCGCGAGAGCGACCGAGCAGGGAGCCATCGACAGACAGGAAGTGAAGGTCCCGTTCTCGCGCTTCACACCGAAGGAGCTCTGGAGCGAGAAGACCGGGCGCGGCATCGTCACTCCGATCGGACGCGCGGGCAACAAGGATCAGATGTTCGCGCTCAGTGTCGGTGCGGACGCGGTTCATCACGCGCTCATTGGCGGCCGCACCGGCTCGGGCAAGAGTGTGCTCATCAAGGGACTGATCACCAGTCTGTGCGAACGCTTCTCCCCCGCCGAGCTCGAGCTGTACCTCGTCGATTTCAAGGGGGGCGTCGAGTTCCGTGTTTTCTCCGATCTCCCGCATGCGCGCGTCATCGCGCTCGAAAGCGAGCGCGAATTCGGCCTGAGCGTGCTGGAGGGGCTGATTCGCGAGAAGACCGCGCGCGAGCGGATCTTCAAGCAGAACGAAGTCAACGATCTCCAGAGTTACCGGGAGCGGGGCGGAGGCATGCCGCGCATCCTCCTCATCGTCGACGAATTCCAGGTCTTCTTCGAGTCCGGTGACCGCATCAGCATGCGCGCGCGTGCGGCGCTCGATGATCTGGCCCGCAAAGGACGCAGCTTCGGGATTCACGTGGTGCTCGCGTCGCAGTCGATCTCGGCGTCGGCCGGCGCGGAGCTCGATCAGGCCACACTGAATCAATTCGGAATGCGCATTGCGCTGGCAATGAACGAGAGCGATGCAACGCGCATCCTCTCCCGCGAAAATGACGCGGCCAAATTCATTACGCGTGCGGGCGAGGCGATCTTCAATGCTCAGAACGGACTGCCCGGCGGCAATATCCGGTTCCAGATCGCCTATGTCTCCGATGAAGAGGTAGCGGCACACGTTCGCACGATCAGCAAGCTCGCCGAGCAGCGGAGCATGCAGCGCAAACCGTTCCTCTTCGAAGGAAATCGGCCGGCGGCGATCAGCGATAACCACCAGCTCGCGGAGATCGCCGCCAACCCACCCGTCAGTGCGCCGCGTGCCATCCCCGTCTATGTCGGTGAGCCGGCGGCAATCCAGGAAGCTCATACCGCGTACCGCATGCGCCGGCAGGCCGGCGACAACCTGTTGATGCTCGGCCAGCACGAGGAAACGCTGTTCTCCATCTTCGTCACGGCCGTGTCGAGCTGGGCCGCGCAGCACCCGCACCACACCGCGCACCTTGCGATCTTCAATCTCGCCAATGAGGACGACGAGATGGTGCGGGCGCACATCCCCGTCCTGCAGGGGCTGCCCCAGAACGTTCGCATCGGCCGCAATGCGGACGTTCTCCCGTGGCTGGACGAGCTCAGCGCCGATCTCGATCGCCGCCGGGGAGACGAGCAGACCGAGACGCCCCGCCCGCCCATGCTCGTCGCCTTCTACGGCATTCAACGCGCGCGCGATCTCCTGCGCGAGGGATATTCCGGCTCCGCCACGACGAAGAAGCTCCTGCGGCTCATTCACGACGGGCCGGAATCGGGCATGGCCTTCATCGTGGCGGCCGACATGTACGCGAATCTCATGCGCGTTCTGGAGGCGAAAGACCTCACCGACTTCGGCGGCCGCATCTCGGTCATGGGCGGCGACGCGGGCAAGATCCTCGGCGATCACGCGAGCAGTTTCAAACTGCGCGAGAACTACGGCGTTCTATACGAGCCGGAGAAACCGGACGTCCTGCAGAAGTTCCGCACCTACGGACTCGCCCAGACGCAGTGGATCGCGCAGCACCTCGCCAAGGAGCGCGAGTCATGCCCGAAGTAGTCGGCGACCCGGACGAGATCGAGTCGTTCGCGCGCGAGCTCGACTCCTACTGCCAGTCCACACGCGAACATCTCATGCACCTCGCCTCGCGCCTCGATCGAATGGAGAGCGAACGCTCCTGGGCGGATGAGATCTATCGCCATTACCGGGGGATGTTCGAAAGCGCCAGTCACAGCCTGCAACAGACGCTCGACTTCGTCCGTGACGAGCACCTGCAGCACCTCCACCACGTGGTGCAACGCCTGCGCGATTACCTCAACGAGTAGCGGGAGCGCTGAATGATCCGAATCCAATGCACGTCGTGCAAGAAAACGCTGGAAGCAGACGAAAACACGCTGTCCAATCGCGAAGCGTCGGTCGTGCGTTGCCCTTCGTGCGGCGTCACCCTGCTCGTCGACAAGCGAAAAACATCCGTGGTCGGGCCGGATGTGCGCGTTGCCACGGACGAATACAAACCGCTGAGCGCTCAGCCCCCCGCTGGCGAATTGGACCAGACGGCGCCGGCGGGGGCGCACATCGCCATCATCGCCGACCTTTACGGCGTGGCCGAGAATCATCTCCGCGTCAGAGACGCCATTCGCGACCGGACCGGAAAACTGAGCGCCCTGGCTTTGGGCGCTCGCGACGCGTTGGGCGGCATGCACGTGAGCCTGCCGCCGCCATCGTCGGACGGCATCGTACGCGCCGTCACCGCCGCGCCGAACGAGCCCCGCCTCGACGGCCAGCTGACCTCGCTCGACACCTATTTGCAGGCCAGCCGCAAGATCGTCGACGCAGCCGCAGGCATCTGGCGCAATGTGATGGCGCGCCACTCCTATCGGCCGATCGTGGAATGGCAAACGGAAGCGCGCGCTGCGGTCGCCGGCGCGTACGGCGTGGTCGCGACGCGCAAACGGGACTACGAACCATGCATCGCGCGACTGCAGAACGTGCAGTCCAAATACGAGCGGCTGGTGAACCAGTATCACAGTGAGCTGTCCGCACACGAAGCTACGGTCGCGGCGGTGAAGAGCAGGATCGCTACGCTTGATAACGAGAACATCGGGGCGCAATCGCGCCTCTCCGATCTGGAAACAGCGGCAAATAAGAACGCGACGGAGGCCGCCAAAGGCGGCGGCTGCGCAAGCGCCGTCGTTGCCACGATCATCGGCATCGTTACCGCTGTGTCAATGAAATCCGGCGCTGCCGGCTGGATGGCATTTTTTCTGACGCTCGCCGGGGGCTGTTGGCTGGCATGGCAGCTCGGCTTCGCCAAGAACAAGCGCGAGCGCGAAAGGGCCGACAATGCACTGAGCTTGATTCGCTCGCATCAAGTCGCCGCAGCCCGCGAACTGCGCGATGCGGAGAAGACGCTCAACGAGCACAAGTCCGCCACGCCGGACATTGCACCGCTGACGGCATGGTCGCTTCTCACCAGTCCGGACTTCGATCCGGAAACGGCCCCACGAGCCGTCGAAGCGGCGGGGATGGACCGTCTCCAAGTCAAACGCGAGCCCGAGCCCGAGCGGACCACGCCGGTTGCAGACGTCCCGGCAGCGCTGCTGAATCCGACCGCGACCATGTCAGTGCAAGGACTGGAGATGTCGGCCGGTGGGACGGCGGCGCGGTCGGTCGGCTTCATTCCGCAGCAGATTTCCGCGGCATCGACCGCCACGGCGGGCATGGTCATCCCGGCTCCGCTCCCCATCGCGGCCGACCCGGCGACACCGGCGGCGGTGGCACGGCCCGCAGGCAGCAACAGACGCTTCGCTGCAGTCATCGTCGCGTCGTCGGTGGTCATTCTGGTGGTCTCCTACCTGGTCTGGTCCTCGGCGTTCAGCTACAGCGCGCGCATCAACAAGGCGCTCGCGGCGGGGCAGATCTTCGCACCGGCCGGGACATGCGTGTACGACCTCTACAGGAGCGAATACGGGAACAACCCGCGGTCACCCGTGCTGGCTGAGATCGCGCCGAAGGTCCGGGGAGTGCTCGCCCCGGCCGCGGACGATGCATTCGCGCGCTGGTACAAGGATTCGGACAACACCGTCAATTGGGAGGGAATGGAGCGCACCTGCGAGTTTCTCGCGCTTCTCGCGCCCGACACGAAGCTCCATCGCATGCGCCAGCTGTACGCAATCGGACAGCAGAGCATCGACTCGCGCGATTACGCGCGCGCCCTCAGCAGCTACGAGGAGGCACTCAAGCTCGATGCGTCGTGGGTTCTCGCGCTGAACGGCATCGGCAAGATCTACATGATCGAGAGCTCACCGCTGTTCAACGAGAAGCTCGGCGTGGCCTACTACGAACGCGCGGCCGCCGCCGACCCGCAATTCACCTGGGCCGCCAAAAACCTCGGCGACTACGCCATCCGCAAACGCGACTATGCGACGGCGGACCGATATCTGAGGCAGGCCCTGGCCACGTCTCCGCAGCGGCCGTCGATCCTGCGAGCGCTCGGTCTGGTCTGCCGCAAAACCGGGCGGCGTGCCGAGGCCCTCGCGTACTACGAGCAATCGCTCGTCCTGGAGAAGGACCCGGAAAAGGTGGCCACGGCGATGAAGGCCATCGCGGCGATCCGGAACGGAGCCGGATAGACCATGCGCCCCCCGTCGCGCCGTCCACGCCGCCACTGGAGCTGGTGGGCCTCAGCGGGGCTCTGCCTCGCAGCAGCCGCACTCATCGCCGTGTATGCCGCGTTGCAGCTCCGGCGTCCCCGTCACGACCTGGTCATCCGCGACGCCCTGATTCACGATGGCAGCGGGGCGCCCGCATATCGCGGCACCATCGCCATCGACGGCGACCGCATCACCAGGATTCATCGCCGGCGTTTCTTTTTTCTTCCGACCGGGCGGATGACCATTTCCGCGCGTGGACTCGATGTCGCCCCGGGATTCATCGATACCCATACGCATGCCGATCAGAACATCCTCGGTTCCTCGGGTCCGATTCGGGCGAACAACTTCATCGGCCAGGGCGTCACGACGATCGTCACCGGCAATTGTGGACGCTCACCGGTGGACATCGCCCGTTTCCAGAAGTCGATCAGCTTCCGCGGCACGAATGTAAACGTCGCCACCCTCGTCGGACTGAATTCGGTACGCAGCGAGGTCATGAAAGCGTCGACCTCACCGGCGTCTCCAAAGGAGATCGCCGGAATGTGCGCGCTCGTCGCCGCGGCCATGCGTGATGGCGCGGCAGGCGTCAGTACCGGCGCCGCCTATGCCCCCGGCCGTTTCGCTTCGCGGGAAGAGACGATTGCCCAGCTGGCGGTGGCAGGGCGCTACGGCGGCGTTTTCGCCACGCATCTGCGCGATGAAGGGAACGGAATCATCCCATCGGTCGCCGAAGCGATCGAGCAGAGCACGAAGGCGCACCTGCCGCTCCTCATCTCCCATTTCAAGATCGCCGGCCCGGCGAATTGCGGCAAATACGCGGAGATCGAGTGCATGCTCCGCCGCGCCGGCGCGGGGGGATTGCAGGTGTACGCGGATCAGTATCCATACACCGCCTCGAGCTCAAGTCTCGATCTTTATCTTCCCGACTGGTATCTGGCCACGCGCGGCGCCGCGCGCCGTGCCGTGCTGCAGACGAGCGAAGGAAAGGCGAGACTCAGCCGCGAGTTGCGCGAGCGGATCGTCTCGGAAGGCTTCCGCGATTTCAGCTTTGCCTACGTCGCCTCGTTCGAGAACGAGAGGAGTCTCGCCGGCCGCAACGTCGCGGAGATCGCGCGCGCGAAACACGCTGCGACCACCGATCCGCAAGTCGAGACCATCTTCGACCTGCTGCGCCACGGCGGGGCGCAAATGGTCTACCAGAACATCTGCACGGCGCCGCTGCTGCAGATCGCGTCGCGTCCGACGACGATGTTCGGATCCGACAGCGCGATCCGCTACGAGAGCGATGCCTACCGCCCACATCCCCGCGGCTGGGGCACGTTTCCGCGCATCCTCGCGCAATACGTCCGTCGCGCCGGCGCGCTACCGCTCGACGAGGCCATCCGCAAAATGACCTCCCTTCCCGCGCGTGCGTTTTGCCTCGAAGATCGCGGCCTGATTCGCCCCGGCTATTACGCCGACCTCGTCGTTTTCGACGCCGAGACCATCGGCGATCGCGCCACGTATGCCAAGCCGTTCCTCCGCCCGCGCGGCATCGTGCACGTCATCGTCAACGGCAAGCTGATCATGACGGAATCGGAGGCATCACCGAAGATGCATATCCTTCCGGTCTTCGCGGGACGATTTCTCCGACGTGGATGTCGGACGCAATCCTCTCGGCCGTCACTTCCGTGACAGCGCCGCCCCCCTTCCCCACCCGAACACCACCCCCGTCTCCACCTCCACCGCCCTCCCGCCCACCCGGTACGGCTTGAACCGCCAGGTGCGGAGGGCGGCGAGGATGGCCTGCGACTGCTCGGGGAAGGCGCTGAGCAGGTGGATGTGCTGGACCCGCCCATCGCGGCCGACGATGAGGCGCACGGGGATGGTGTTGTGGCGCTGCGTGAAGAAAACGGGATCGGTCTTCTGCACGAGGTTCTGGTCTTGCGCGTAGTCCATCACGCAGGCCGGAGCGGAAGACGCGAGCGACAGCGAGCGCAGGCCCTGCTCGGCGGCGTCGAGCGTCGCCGGGTCGGTGCCGGTGAAGGTGAAGGTCAGGGCGTGGCAGCGCGCGTCGGTCGTGAGCACGCGCCAGCGGAGGCCCGAGCGCGGGGCCTTGTAGGCGAAGCGATGGAAGGTGCGGCCGGCGAGGGTGACCTCGTGCGGCTCGCTCTCGACCTGATAGTGCGGCTCGAGGCCGGCGCGGACGGCGGAGAGCAGTTCCTTCGCGTCGGCGAGGGGACGGGCGCTGAAGAAGAGGTCCTGCGCGGTGACCAGGACGTGCGCCTGCGAAGTGGCGAACAGGGTGAGCACATAGCTGCCGCCGTCCGAGGGGGGTGGCCCCGCCGGCTGCTCGGTCCAGCCGGCGGGGATGGGGTACGTCAGACCGAAATAGTCGTTGCGGTAGCGGCCGCGCGCCACCCGACCTCCCTCTGGGACGGGGGTCGTCGCGTCGCTCGCGCTGGGCATCGCTCCTCTGAGGAGGATCTCATTCTCGGGCACCACCGAGAGCAAGAGGATCAACAGGAGCGACATGGTCTCCTCCTTTCTCTTACAAGGACCGCAGGAAGTTGAGCAGGTGCTGTTTGTCCGTGGCGGAGAGAGCGTTGAAGTTGAGGATCACCGCGTTGGCCTCGGAGCCGGACGAGGAGTGCGCGGAGATGGCGGTCAGGAGGTTCGAGGTCCGCCCGTCGTGCAGGAAGAAGAGCCGCTGCCCCAGACCCCAGAGCGGCGCGGTGCGGAACTGCTGGCCGCCCGCGGCCGCTTCGGTAATGCCGTCGGCCAGCCCCGTGCCCATGTTGTGGATCTGGAGGTCGCTGAACAGCTTCGCCTGGGCGCTGCCGAGATCGGCCGTGATGTTCGACGGCTCGGTGGTGAAGCTCACCTTGTGGCACTTCGCGCATCCGACCTCGGTGAACAGGGCCTCGCCGGTGATGATCGAGATCGATCCGCCCGGGGTGGTGTTGTTCTGCACCGGCGGCTTGAGGAGACGCATGAACATGGCGAACAGCACGACGTCGCTCGGCGTCTCGACCGCCGTGGTGTTGAAGTTGGTGTGGTCCTCCGGCGTCGCATTGAGCCGGCATTGGGCCGGCAGTCCCGAGGCGCGATCCTCTTTCGGCGTCGGCCGCTCCTGGGGCGCGACCTCGTTGCTCACTCCCATCTCGATGTTGTAGGCATTGCCGGCAAACGACTCCAGCGACTTGACCGACGCCTTCCAGCCGAACCGGCTGATGGTCCCGTCGCCCGAGCGATTGAACTGTCCGGCGATGCCCAGCGGGTTGCCGACCAGCGAGGCCTGATACGCCAGGAGGGTCGACTCGTCGATGTTCTCGATCAGACCGGCGCCGAAGACCGGCGTGGGGATGCGGAAGATGATGTTGTTCGTGGCGATGGCCTGGGCGAAATTCGGCTGCGAGATCACCGCGGCCGTGCAGGTGCTCTGGTCGACGCGCCCGGCGATGGTGAAGAGTTGGTGCACGTTGCCGTCCGGCGTACTGGTCGGATT
This sequence comes from Thermoanaerobaculia bacterium, assembly GCA_044866315.1. Classification (GTDB taxonomy): domain Bacteria; phylum Acidobacteriota; class Thermoanaerobaculia; order Gp7-AA8; family Gp7-AA8; genus QHVT01. The sequence continues at coordinate 12,134 of JBIOTX010000434.1, forward strand.
GCCGGCGGCATCGGTCAGGAATTTGAAGCGAGCCTCGCGCACCGGCCCGTTGATGGTGATGAACGAGGGCACGGTGTTGGTCGCCCCGTGCGCGGTCGCATCGGCCACCTGCGGATTGGTCGCGGGACTGGTTCCTCCCGTCGCCGGCTGGGAGTGGCAGGCCACGCAGCTTCGAGAGTTGAAGCGCGGTCCGAGTCCGGCGTCCGGCTCACCGGCAATCGTGCCAAAGACGGAGTTGACCTCCTCGAAGGCATCCTCGCCCGCGTTGAAGAAGTTGAGAATCGTGGTGGGAGTGTTCGCGGCGACGGAGGCCAGCGGACCGCCCGCACCGGGCGATCCTCCGCGCGGGCCGGGATCGACCTGCGCAAAGGCCTGAAAGACGATCAGGAAGACAGCCAGGGACGCGAGGGGAACCGTACGGAGTTTCACAACAGACCTCCTCCAGAAGTCAGGACGATGCCTCACGGAAAGCGACAGCAAAAGACGTCAGTGATGAATCGATTCAACGGGCGGTGGGGGCGTTCACTCCATGTGCCGGAAACCGTGCCGTGAGCCGTTTTTTGGGACGAAAGCCGGGATTTCTGGTTCGAAAGATCGGACCAGCCGGAAGGCCCGAATTGCCTCAGGAAGTTGTCTTGCCTTTCCATGGGACGCAATCGATATTCAGGCGCGGATGGGAAGGGCGAGATTCCTCCGGCTCGTACGCCTGGCGGTGCTCATTGCCGCCGCCTGGACGTTCCTCGGCTTCTTCTTCGCCAGCCAGCAGCAGGTCGTCTCCCGCGGCCGCGGTGGCTCGGAGGACGTTTACGAGCGGAGGATCGAGACGGCCGCGGCGATGCTCGTCTGGGCGCTGCTCACGCCGCCGATTCTCTGGATCGCCGAACGGCTGCGCATGGAGCGGCCCCACGCGGTCCGCAACATGGCCGCGCTGCTCGTCATCGGCATTGTCTTCGCGCTGATGCGCGGCGCGATCGACGCCGTCATTCCGGCGGTGCTCGGGCACCGGCAGCTCGACCGCGAGCGCTTCCTGGCGGTGATGGCGGTCGGGTTTCACCTGGACCTGCTCCTGTTCCTGGCCGTCGTCGCGGTGGCGAACTACGGTTTCATCCGCCGCAAAACGGATCAGCAGCGCCAGCGCGAGGCCCAGGCCGAGGCCAATCTGGCCGAGGCCCGGCTGCGGCGGCTGCGCGGCGACCTGCAGCCGCACTTCCTCTTCAACACCCTCAACGACGTCGCGGCGCTCGCTCGTCTCGACGGCGCGGCCGCGGCGGTGGCGATCACCCAGCTCGCCGACCTCCTGCAGCGCAGCACGGAAGCGGAGCGCTCGCACGTCCGGCTGTCCGAGGAGCTCGACTTCATCCGCCAGTATCTCGCTCTCGAGAAACTGCGCTTCGGTGCGCGCCTGCAGACCTCGATCGAAGTCGAAGATCCGGCGCTGCTCTTCGTCTCCATTCCGCCGCTCCTCCTGCAGCCGCTGGTGGAGAACTCCATCGTCCACGGCATTCGGAAGGTCGCCGAGGGCGGGAGGGTGACTGTGCGCGCCTCGCGCGAAGGCGACGAGCTGCGGTTCGAGGTGCGCGATACCGGCCCGGGATGCGATCCGGCGACGCCCTTCGCGCGCGGCGGCGTCGGCATCACCAATACCGTTGCCCGACTCGATTCCCTTTATGGCGACGCGCAGTGGCTTCGCTATCGCCGCGACGACGGCGAGTTCGTGGCCGAGCTGCGCGTCCCGGTGCGATCGTCATGACTCTCTCTGCCCTTTCCTCCGCCTTTCACCCACGCCGCCTCGGCGTGCTGCTCCTGCTCACCGCCGGCAACCTCGGCATCTGGGTCCTCTTCGGCGTCTTCGCCACCAGCGAGTTCTACCGCCGCTCGATCGTCATGGGCGGGGCGGCTCCGTGGAACGAGGTCCTGGCGCTGCAGATGGGCACGGCGCTGCTCTGGGCCATGCTCACGCCGCTGGTCGTGTTCATCGCCCAACGGCTTCCCCTGCGGCCGCCGCATCGCGTCCGCAACGCGGTGGCGGTCATCGCCATCATCCCGCTGCTCGCCGTCTTTCGGGCGGTGCTGGGCGGCGCGGTGCACAACGTCGCCGAAGGAGACCCGATCTCCCGGGCGATGATCCAGACTTCGATCCGGATCCGCACTCATCAGAACGTTGCCATCCTCGCGGTGATCTTCTTCGTCAGCAACCTGGTGGACGCGCGGCGCGAAGCCGCGGAGCGCGAGCGGCAGCGCGTGCGCGCCCAGACCCTGCTGGCCCGCACAGAGCTGGAAGAGCTTCGGACGCGCCTGCAGCCGCAGTTCGCGGTGCGCATGCTCCGGCACATCGGCGCCATCCTCCGCCAGGCGCCCGGCGCCGCCGACGGCCTGATCGTCTCGCTCAGCGGGATTCTGCGGCGCAGCATGGGAGTGCGCGGCGGCGGCGAGCGGATCTCGCTCGCCGACGAGCTGGAGCACCTCGACCGTTGCCTCGATCTCTGCCGCGCCGGCGGCCGGCTCTCTGTCACCGCGCGCTATGTCGCGGACGAGCATGTTCTGGCCTGCCGCGTCCCCGCCCTCGTCCTTCAGCCCGTGATCGACTCGCTGGTGCTCGACCTGACATCCGGCGCCGGCGGATCGGTCGAGGTGTGCTGCTGGAAGGAGGAGAACGTGGCGCACGTGGAGGTCTCCTGGAGCGTGGCTCCGGGCGGCGCGGCGGAGAAGACCACTCTCCGCATTCCGTACGAGGAGGCGGCCGCGTGATCCGCACGCTGATCATCGACGACGAGCCGCTGGCGCGGAGCCGCATCCGGTCCATGCTCGCCACGCACGCCGACATCGACGTCGTCGCCGAATGCAGCACCGCCTGCGAGGCCGCGGCCCTGCTGCAAACCGAACCGGCCGAGCTGCTGATGCTGGACATCGAGATGCCCGGGACGAGCGTCTTCGACGTCCTGCAGACCATGCCTGTCGAAAGCCGCCCGACCATCGTCTTCGTCACAGCCCACGAGGAGTTCGCCCTCCACGCCTTCGAGGTCAACGCCGTGGACTATCTGGTCAAGCCCTTCCCGCAGGAGCGGCTCGACCGCGCGCTCTGGCGCGTGCGCCGCTTCGCGGAGGGCAAAGGCGCGACGCATCCGACAGGAGGCGCGGCCTCCCGCCGCTGGCGGGAGCGCTTCGGCGTGCGCGTGCGGGGCGAGGTGGTCTTCATCAAGGTCGCAACCATCGACTGGATCGCCGCGGCGGGAAACTACGTCCGCCTCTATTCCGGCGCCCAGTCCCACCTCTTCCGCGAGTCGCTGCAGAACATCGCCGGCGAGCTCGATCCGGCCGTCTTCGTCCGCGTCCACCGGAGCGCGATCGTGAACCTCGAGCGCGTGCGGAAGCTCGTTCCCGCGTCGGACGGCTCGCTGTCGATCGTGCTTCAGGACGCGACGGCGGTTCCCGTGGGGCCGAGCTATCGCACAGGGCTGGAGGAGGCCCTCGGGGAGACCATCTGAGGTGCGCTGCTGAAAATCCTCCTGAGCTGCCGCGCGGTGGCGAACCCGCAGCGGTGCGCCACCGCCTCCAGGGTCAGCGTGGGATCGTGCAGCAGCGTCCGGGCGAGCTCGAGGCGCACGCGCGTCGCGAAATCGTGCACGGAGATGCCGGTCGCGCGGCGGAAGGCACGCGTGAGTGAGCGCGGGCTCATGCCGGCCACGCCCGCGAGCTGCTCGAGCGTGGCCCGCTCCGCGGGCCGGTGGATGATCCAGTCCTGCACGCGATGAATCCCGGGATCGATGTGCGTGCGGTAGTCGAGATAGACGCTGCGCTGCTCCTGCGAGCCGTCGCGCCGCAGGTAGACCACCATCTCCCGCGCCACCTCGGCCGCGACCAGCGGGCCGTCGCTCTTCTCGATGAGCATCAAGGCCATGTCGATCCCGGAGGCGATGCCCGCGCTGGTCGTGACCGGCCCATCATCGACGAAGAGACGGTCCTCGAACACCCGCGCCCGCGGGAAACGCTCGGCGAGGTCGCGCGTGCGCGACCAGTGCGTCGTGCAGCGGCGCCCGTCGAGCAGACCGGCCTCGCCGAGGGCAAATGCTCCCGTGCAGACCGAGGCGATGTGCGCGCCGGCGTTGGCCGCATCGCGCAGCCAGCGAAGGACCACGCGGTCGATCTTGCGCGTCGCCGCGTAAGGCATGCCCGGGACAACGACCAGCGCTCCGGCGGCGCTGCCCGGCAATGGGTCGAGATCGGCCAGCCAAACGCCCTGCGACGTTCGCACCCGATCGCGCGTCGCACAGACCCGGATGCGGTAGCGTTCCCGCCCGCGATTGGCCTCCGCGAGCGCCTGCAGCGGCCCGGCCAGGTCGAGGATCTCGACCTCCGGCAGCACCACGAAGATCACCTCGCGGATAGCGCCTCCTGCTCGATCTCCGCCGTCAGCGCGGCCACGGTGGCGATGCGTGCGAACCGCCCCTCCAGCACGGCCTCGGTGCGCTGCACGATCTCCTCCGTCGTCAGCGTCCCGATCGGAAACGTCAGCGTGGCCTCGGTGACGAAGTCGACGTCATAGCCGAGGTCCGCGGCCACGCGCGTCGTGGTCTCGCAGCACTGCTCGGTCGAGATCCCGATCACCACCACGCGCCTCAGACCCGCCGCGTCGAGCCGCGCCTGCAGGTCGGTGCTCGTGAACGCGTTGCGCGTGTTCTTCACCAGCAGCGGCTCGTCGTCGCGGCGCCCCATGAAGTCCATCAGCCGAAACTCGGGATCGGTGCGGCGGAAGCCGGGGTCGTTATCGGTGTGCAGGACGAAGAAGCGCGGGAGCCCCGCCTCGCGCCATGCGCTGAGCAGCGTCGTCACGTTCTCCTCGAAGTCGTGATTGCTCCGCTGCTCCCAGCGGCCGGGAGCGGCCTTGAACGAGTCCTGGATGTCGATGACCAGCAGCGCGGCGCGATCGATGGGTTGCTTGTTGTTCATGCCAGCAGGATAGGTCCGGATCGCGGGAGGAAGAGGGACAAGGATGGGTCAGATCGGGCCAACATCGCAGGCGTTCGCTGCCGCTTTCCGCGCGTCAGACGCGAACGATCTGCGGCAGATGATCGAAATGTCTGTCACGGGCATGCAGGAGGAGATTGTGTTGCAGCACGAGCGCGGCCACCCACATATCGTTCGTCGGAATCGGCGTGCCCTGCTTCCGCAGTTGCCGGAAGACAGCGGCATAGTGATGCGTCGTCTGATCATCGGGAAAGAGAACAACGACGCCATCTTTCATCAGGAACTGCCGCAAGATGCGGTCGTTGTCAGCATGTCGGCGTCCAAACACGAATCCGGCGCGAAGCTCACCGAGCACGATGAAGGGGAGAACGATCTCCTCAGCCTCTTCGAGCAGATCGACGGTTTCCGTCGCACCCTTGCACAAATCGACATACCGATTCGTGTCGAGAGCGATTCTCACTTCCAGAGATCCTCATCCACCTCGTCCTGCGCGGCCAACATGGCCTCGATGCCTTTGTCGGGCTTCCACGTGCCGGCGATGTCAGCGAGACTGCGGCGTTTGCGCCGGTTGCCGGCCAGACCGGCCCCTTCCGCCAACGCGTCGATCGCTGCTTCGTTGAGACTCTTCTTCGCCGAGCGCGCGCGCTGTCGTAGAGCTGCGTCGAGCGCTTCGGGAACACCGCGGATTGTGTACTGCATGCATGAAGTGTAGGCAGTGCAGGCAAACAGTGCAAACGGAGGTGTTGGTGCGCCCAGCAGGATTCGAACCTGCGACCTTCAGCTCCGGAGGCTGACGCTCTATCCAGCTGAGCTATGGGCGCGCATGGAAGGCGCGGGGATTGTACGGGTGTGAACGCCCCGCGGCAACTCGCGATTCCGCTCAGCAGGCGCGGAGGGCGTTGTTGCTGTTCGCGGCGGCAGAGTGGCCGAGGCAGCGGCGCACCGAGGAGAGGAGGCGCGAGGGCATGACCGGCTTGGAGAGGGTCTCGCAGATGCTCGGGAAGAGCTTGCGGATCTCGGCCACCTCCAGCCCGGTCACCACCACGATCGACTGCAGGACCTCCGGGGTCGTGCTGGCGATGTACTCCATGACGTCGGTGCCGCTGAGCTTGGGCAGGGCAATGTCGAGCACGATCGCGTCGTAGCGACGCTGGGCCAGGCATCCCACGGCTTTCTCGCCGTCGGCGGCGAGGTCGACCTCGCATCCTTCCCCGATCAGAATGCGACGGAGCGCGTCGCGGGTGACCGGGTCGTCTTCAACGATGAGCACGTGGGGCCGCATGTGCGGAAGTCACTCTATCACGCTTGCGCGCTCCAGCGTGAGTATGGATTTCCATCACATGCGCGTGATGAACGCCACTGCAAGCTCGATCGCCTTCTGAATGTTCGCCGCTTCGGTGGTGCCGGAGCCTCGGTTCGGCCTCAGCGAGTGGTCACCGCCGGGCAGCCATTCTACCCGGATCGACGGGGACAATGTATAAAAAGAGACGTCGTCCTCCGTCCCGAACGGGTCGCGGGTGCCTTGGAGAATCAGCGCAGGCGTCTGAAGGGCCTGGAGATGCGCCGTGCGGAGTTGCTCGGGCTTGCCGGGCGGGTGGAAGGGATAGCCGAAGCAGATCACGCCGCGGACACGCATTTCGTCCGCGATCATGGTGGCGATACGACCACCGAGGGATTTGCCGCCGATGAAGACGGCCGCGCCGCCGCCATGCTCCTCGATCACGCGGCGCCAGGTGTCGAGCAGCACCGGCGGCCGATCGGGTGCCCCGGTTTTTTTGCCTTCGCGCCGCGCGGCCATGTACGGGAACTCGAAGCGGACGACGCGGATCCCATGTTCGGCGAGCCCGCGCGCCACCTTCTCCATGAACGGCGTGTGCATCGGACCGCCCGCGCCGTGGGCGAACAGAAACGTGTGCTGCGCTTCCGCGGGACCGTCGACCAGATACATCACCACCCCCGCACCGGCCGCCACTCGTCCACCACCCGCCCGCCCTCGACGACGTGATAGGTCTCGAACATCGCCGCGGTGAGGCAGGAGTGGTTCGGGATGATGCGCAGCCGCGTGCCCACGGGCGGTGCGTGCGACTCGGCGACGACTTTGCCGTGCTCCTGCGACAAAGCGACGACGCGCATCGGCAGCGGATGCAGGTCCGCGTCGCAGACCACGCCGTAGCCGAACTGCGGCACGATGTGCTCCGGCCCGACGTCCTTCGACAGCGCGAGCGCGCCGGCGTCGACGATCACCGCGCCGCGCTCGGGATACGAGCCGACGACGGTCGTGAGCACCGAGACCGCACAATCAGAGAGCGAACAGGATCCGATCGTGGCCTGGAAGGCGTCGTAGAAGACATAGTTGCCGGGCCGCACTTCATCGCATTCGCTGAAGCGCTCGACCACCGACGCGGTCGGCGTCGAGCCGATGCTGCGCATCGTCTCGCCCAGCCCTTCCGTCGCCAGGAGGGCACGGAAGCGGCTCAGGCATCCCACCTCCTCCCCCGCCACCCGCCGGATCTCCTCCACGTCGCGCGCGTTGTACGAGTGCCCGGCGTGCGTGAGCAGTCCCCGGAACCGCACGGCCTCGGAGCGGGCCATGTCCAGCGCCAGGCGCACGCTGTCCGGGTCGCCCGGGTCGACGCCGGCGCGGTGATAGCCGCAGTCGACTTTCAGGAAGACGTCGAAAGTCACGCCGTGACTGGCCGCGAATGCCTCGATCGCCCGCAGCGCCTCCTCCGAGTCGATGAGGATGTTGAGGCGATCGATCCGCGACGCGATGTCCGCGGCGCGGGCGAGCTTCGCCGGCGCGATCGGCACGGCGTAGGTGATGTCGCGGAACCCGTCGACCGCGAACGACTCCGCCTCCGCCAGGGTTGATACGGTGACCGGGCCGGGCGTCCCGCCGTGCTGCAGGCGTCCGATCGCAGGCACCTTGTGCGTCTTCACGTGCGGCCGGAAGCTCACTCCGGACGCGCGCGCCTTCTCCAGCATGCGCGCGCAGTTGCCGCCGAGGACGGCGCGGTCGACGAGAAAAGCGGGCGTGGTAACTTGATTCAGCAGGCTCACGGTGCGGAAGATTATTCACATCGACATGGATGCGTTCTACGCGTCCGTGGAGCAGCGCGACGATCCGACCCTCAAAGGCAAGCCGGTCATCGTCGGCTGGGCGGGCGAGCGCAGCGTCGTCTGCGCCGCGTCCTACGAGGCCCGCACGTTCGGCGTGCACTCGGCGATGCCGGCCTCGCGGGCGAAGCGCCTCTGCCCCGACGGCATCTGGCTCGTGCCGGACTTCGACCGCTATCGCGCCGTGTCGCGGCAGATCCGGGACATCTTCGAGCGGCACACGCCTCTCGTCGAGCCGCTCTCGCTCGACGAGGCCTACCTCGACGTCACCCACGAGCTGACCGGCATCCCCACCGCCACCGAGACCGCGCAGACGATCCGCCGCGAGATCCGCGAGGAGACGAACCTCACCGCCTCCGCCGGCGTGGCCCCGAACAAGTTCCTGGCCAAGATCGCCTCCGACTGGCGTAAGCCCGACGGCTGCTTCGTCATCCGCCCCCACCAGGTCGAGCGCTTCCTGGTCGGCCTGCCGGTGCGCAAGATCCCGGGCGTGGGCAAGGCCACCGAGGCCGTGCTGCACGAGATGAACATCGAGACCGTCGGCGACCTGCAGCGCTTCGAGCAGCAGGAACTGGTGGCCCGCTTCGGCAAGTGGGGCACGCGCCTGTGGGAGCTGGCCCGCGGCATCGACGAGTCGCCGGTCGAGCCGTCGCGGAAGAGAAAGTCGTGGTCGAGCGAAAACACGTTCGCCACCGACGTCACGCGCGCCGAGGCCGCGGAGTGGATCCGCGAGCAGTCGCTCAAGCTGTGGGAGACGCTGGAGCAGAAGTCGATGCGCGGCCGCACCGTCACCGTCAAACTGCGCACGCCGAAGTTCGAGACCGCGACCCGGCAGCTCACGCCGCCCGAGCTGCCAGCCAGCGGCGAAGAGCTCGCGCGCATCGCCGTGTCGCTGATCGATCGCTTCGGCTTTCCCGCCGAGGCGCGCTTCCGGCTCGTCGGCGTCGGCGTGTCGAACTTCCTCGATGAGGAGGAGGGAGCAGTGGATGTAGAGCCGTCGTTGTTTGGGAAGAAGGATGAAGGATGAAAGCGCACGGGGACGGAATGAAGAAGTTCGAATGAAGAGGGAAGAATTGAGAAGCACACCCCCCGAGAGCACCGGGGCGGGTGGGCTTCTTCCTTCTTAATTCTTCATTCGAACCTCTTCATTCGTTTTCATCCTTCCGCCTTCCTCCTTCATCCTTCCGCCTTCATCCTTTAGACTGCGCGCCGCCATGCACATGCAGCCCATCTCCGTCGCGCAATTCGGCATCGGCCCGATCGGCGCCGAGATCACCCGCCTCTTGCTCAGCAAGCCGTGGGTGAAGCTCGCCGGCGCGGTCGACATCGACCCGAACAAGATCGGCAAGGACGTCGGCGAGGTGATCGGCCTCGGCCGCACCGTCGGCGTCCTCGTCACGCCGGAGCTCGAGGGCAAGCCGGACGTGGTCTGCCACTCCACCGGCTCGCGGCTGCGCGAAGTCGCCGGGCAACTGAAGATGCTGCTCGGGCGCGGGTGCCATGTCATCTCGACCTGCGAGGAGCTGGCCTTCCCCCTCGACGCCGACGTCCGCGAGGAGCTGCAGCACGTCGCCCGTGCCGCCAACGTTGCCCTTCTCGGCACGGGCGTCAATCCCGGCTTCGTGATGGACAAGCTCCCGCTGACCCTCACCGCCGTTTGTCAGGACGTGAAGTCGCTCGACATCATCCGCATCCAGAACGCGTCGACCCGGCGCGAGCCGCTGCAGCGCAAGGTCGGCGCGTCGATGACGGTCGACGAGTTCCGCGCCGCCGTCGCCGCGGGCAAGATCAAGCACATGGGCCTCCGGGAGTCGCTGCTGATGGTCGGCGCGGGCCTGGGCGTGGAGTTCGACAGCGTCAGCGACGAGGTCATCGAGCCGATCGTCGCCGAACGCGAGATCGTCACTCAGTACCTGAGAGTCGCCCCCGGCCAGGTCGCCGGCGTGCACCAGACCATCTATGGCAAGGGCCGCATCGACGTCAGCCTCGAGCTGCGCATGTACGTGGGTGCCGAGGAGGTGGCCGCGGACCGCGTGATCGTGCGGGGCGTGCCGGATCTGGAGATGGAGATCAAAGGCGGGGTACACGGCGACCGCGCCACCGCGGCCATGGTCGTGAACGCCATTCCGCGCATCGTCCAGGCCCGGCACGGCGTGCTGACCATGGACGACATCGCCGTCTCCTTCCGGTGAGTTTTACCTCTTCGACTTCTTCTGCATGTGAGCGATGACGGCCTTGCTCACCCCGCTCTTCGAGAGCGTGATCAGCGCGTCGGGCGAGACGTCGAACGCCGTCCGCTCCGCGCCGTCGATGGCCAGGATGATGTTCTCGTCCGAGAGACCGGCCTTGGCCAGATCGATCACGGTCTGATTCCCCATGGCCTGCCGCGGCGCGGCGCCGTTGCTCGACGCGACCTGCGGCGCGGTGCTGGCCACGCGCACGGGTGAGGCGCTCGGGGCCGCGCCCGTCCAGGCGGTGTACCGGTTGACCGAGTCGCTGATGCGCGCCGTCGGTGATCCGATCGCGCTCGAGGCCAGGAGGCTCGAGTAGCCCTTGTTGAACAGTTCCTCCCCCGGATTGGTGGCCACGGCGGTGTCGTAGTGCGCCCTGGCCGCGCGCAGGAGCTCGAGCGACTTGGCCCGGTCCTCGGCCTGATACGCCAGCGCCTCCTTGGCGATGGCCATGGCGTGCTGCCGGTAGGCCTCCTCCTTGGCGTTCTTGCGCGGCGGGATGGCCTCGACGGCCTGGAGGTACTGCTCCCACTGCCCCGACTCGGCATACGGGATCAGCGCCTCGAAGCTCGCCCGCGGCACGAGCACGCTGATGCGCTCCTGGGTCGGGACGATCGTCGCGGCAATCTGCTTCGCGGCGCGCTTGAGGAGATCGTCCTCCACGCTCGTCGGCGCCGGCGAGCTGTCGTAGTCGCCGTAGGTCTCGCGGAAGCTGTGGTCGAGCGTCCCCGAGGCCGTGCCGGCCTTGCCGCTGACGTCGAAGACGCCGGTGAGGCTGGCGGTGATGACCTTGTAGCTCTTCTGCACCGGCACGTTGCTGTAGACCGGCTTCGACTCGTACTTTTTCTTGGACTCGTTCCACTCCTGCTTCGTGCCCGTCTGCTGGCGCACGTACTCGGTCTTGGTCTCCCAGGTCTCGTGCGACTCGAGCCGGTCGAGGGCGATCATCACCGTCACCTCGGGCTTGCCCGTGTCGGCCAGCGTGCCGGCGCCGCTGAGAATGTGCTCGCCGACGTAGCGCTCGAGCGTGCGCGCGTCGTCGCGGTCGCCGCTGCGGTCGGCGTCGACGGTCACCCGGACCCGGCGCGCGCCGACGTTCGTCGACGGCGGAACGGTGCGCATCAGCGTCACGGCCTTCTTGGAGAAACCGAATCCCTCGCGGGCCTGAAGGGGAAAAGCGAGAGCGACGAGACACAGCGCGGTCAAGAGGCGCTTCATGACTGGATCCTCCGTTTGTGGAAGGAGGATGGTATCAGCGGCGGAGGAAAAACGACCAGACCAGCGCCCCCACGCCGAAGACGAGCCACAACCCGGTCCAGAACGTGAGCCCGAGCTGCAGCCAGTTCCCGATGGCCAGCGTCAGCGCCCAGAGGCCGTAAACGAGGAGAAAGACGCTGCGGTGACGGCGGTCGTCCTCCGTCCCGGCGGCGAGGCTGGCGCCGTAGATGAGCAGGGGCACGAAACCCAGGAGGAGGTTGACGGCGATGGTCACGGGGCGCAGCATACAGGTAGGGATTCGCCCCTCCGGCGTCTCTCCTCGGATATGAAGAAACACGCGCTGCTCGCTTTACTCGCCGTCTCGCTGCTCGCTCCCGACTCCGCCTTCGCCTGGGGAAATCAGGGCCACCAGCTCATCGGACGGGTCGCCGAGCGGCGGCTCAGCCAGAAGGCACGCGCGGAGGTGCGGCGGCTGCTGAACAACCGCAGCCTGCGCAACGTGGCCATCATCCCGGACGGCTTCCGCGACGTGGAGCTGCTGCGCGTCACCGCCGACTGGCATTTCGTGAACATCGACATCGCCAATCCCACCTATGACGAGAGCCGCGACTGCCCGTCCGGCGACTGCGTCGTCCGCCGTATCGGCCGGATGGTGGAGCTCCTCGGCGACGACACTCGGCAGGACACGCACCGCGCCGACGCGCTGATCTTCCTCGTGCACTTCGTCGGCGACCTCCACCAGCCCTTCCACGCCGGCTTCGGCCGGACCGCCGATGGAGAGCCCGACCGCGGCGCGAACAACCAGACCGTGATCATCGACGACGTCGAGCGGAAGCTGCACAGCGTCTGGGACACGAGCCTGGTCATCCGCCGCGGCTTCAACGAGGACGCGCGCTTCAACCGGATGATCAACCAGACCATCCCCGCGCTCGATCCCGATCTCGCCGCCGTGGATGATGTCGAGGAGTGGACGAACGAGTCGCACCGGATCGCCCAGGAGATGCACCGGAAGACGAAGGCGAATCTGGACGAGGAAGCGGGTTACATCGAGAAGGGCGAAAAGATCGTCGAGGAGCGGATGGCCCTGGCGGCGGTGCGGCTGGCGCGGATGATCGAGAACGCGCTGGGGAACGGCGACGACGACTAGCGGTAGCGCACGTCGATCACCTTCCGCACCACGTCCTTGGCGACGTTGGGAAGGTTCTGCACGCGGGTCAGCACGTCGTTGAAGGCGTGCGACTCGCCGCCGTGCTTGAAGCACTCGCCGCAGCGCGGGAGCTGGGAGAAGTCGCGGCGCTCGAACATGCCCTGCATCTCGGCGAAGCGCGGGCTGTCGATGATCTCGCGCAGGGTCTGGGTCTTGAGATCGCCCATGACCTGGTCGCCGTGCGCGTCGTAGCAGCAGTGGGTGACCCGGCCGTCGGCGAAGACGACCACCCAGGTGAAGAAGGCGCCCTGCACGCAGCCGTAGAACTTGCCGTGGAGGTCGGTCTCCTCGTTGACGTCGAGAGCCTCGCAGGTCTTCTCGATGACCCGCGCGTTCCGGTACTGCTTCAGATCGAAGAGGCGCCGGAAGTCGTCGACGGTCTCTTCGAGCGTGAGCCGCGAGCGCATCTTCTGGATCTCGATCCGGATGGGGTGCCCCTTGGCCTGGGCCAGGAACTTGCGCGTCAGCTCGACCAGGCGGTCGAAGTCGCCACCCGTGCGCAGCTGCGGATAGACCTCCGGGTTCACCGAGTCGACGCAGATGCGCAGGCGCCTCAGAGGGCTGGCCAGGAGCTTCGCCCCCACCTCCTCCGTCAGCACGAGCCCATTCGTCGACACGCTGGCCTCGGGGAAGAGGCGGATGGCATCGTCGATGCGCGCGTACAGCAGCGGCTCGCCCATCTCGTGCAGCCACTTGAGGCGCAGCCCCAGGCCGTGGATCTCGCGCTCGGCCTTCTCCACCAGCGGCCAGGCCATGTCCTCGTACGGACGGCGCAGCACCGGCAGCGGGCACATCCCGCAGCGCAGGTTGCACTTGGACGTCAGCTCGAGGCCGACCTTGATCCGGCTGGGACGGAAGTTCATTCGCCTGCCACCAAGCGCTTCATCAGCGCCCCGTATTCCGCCCACGAGTAGCGCCTCGCGCTCGCCGCGGCGTTCGCGTCCATGGTCTCACGGTCGCGGCGGGCGAAAAACGCGTCGATCGTCGCCGCCAGCGCCGCCGGATCGTCGGGCGGCACGAGCATGCCGTTCTGCCCTTCCTCGATGATCTCCGGCAGCCCGCCCACGGTCGAGGCGATGACCGGCCGGCCGAAGTGGAACGCGGCCAGGGCCACGCCGCTCTGGGCCTCGATGCGGTACGGCGCGAGGACGACATCTGCGGCCGCAAAGTACGTGGCCATCTCCGCGTCGGGGATGAAGCGGAACTCGAAGCGAACGTTGCCGAGCCCTTCGGCGAGCCGGCGATACTCCTCCTCCCCCTTCCACCACGCCTCCCCCGCCACCAGCAGGGTCACGTCGGTCTTCAGGAGACGCCACGCGCGCAGGGCGACGTCGAGGCCCTTGAAGGGGCGGACGTGGCCGAAGAAGAGGGCGACGTTGCCGCGGATGCCGAGGGTGCGGCGGGCGTCTTCGCGGGTGGGGATGGGGCCGCCCATCTCGTGGACCGGGAGGAAAGTCTTCACGACGCGGCGGTTGGTGCGGCGCGCGGCATCCTCGGCCTCGGAGCGGGCATGCACGACCAGGACATCCCCGCGATTCAGCACGCGATTGGTCAGCCAGCGCTTCCAGGCCGCGGGCTCCTTGTCCCCGACGTTGTGGCACTGCAGCACGATCCGCGTGCGCCGCGGCAGGAGGGCGATCAGCGTGAGATACGGCAACGCCCAGACCCACACCCACCAGACGAAGATCACCGCGTCCGGCTGCTCGCGGCGCAGGAGGAGCCCGGTGCGGATCCACGTCAGCGGGTTGATCACGTCGAGGAGAAACCGCCCCTCCGCGCGCGGCAGCGTCGGATCGACGTCGTCGCCGCCCGGGTAGAGGAACTTCGGGAACTGGCGCTTGAACGAGATCACGTCCGCGCCGATCTCCTGGGCGAGACGGGTCGTGCAGTAGGCGATGCCGGCGCGGTAGGGATAGACCGGGCCGATGAGGACCGTCTTCACGCCGCAGAAAGGAAGTTCACGACCGTCGACTGCAGGTACGCGCCCCACGTCCGCCAGTCGAACACCAGCGAGGAGGACATGAAGCAGGAGTGCGTGCAGTGGCACTCCTTGGCGCGGATCGACCGCCGCTGCTCGTCCGCGGCTGCGGAGAACCAGAGCTTGTCCCAGTCATAGCCGACGTCGCGCACGTTGCCGACCGCATCGCGCAGCTCGCACATCCGCACCTCGCCGCGCGCGTCCAGCACGCCCGACACCCGGCCGGCGTGACAAGGCCGCACCTGCGTCTCCTGCTCCAGCACGGCCAGCTCCATCCGCCGGGAGTAGACCTTCACGAACTTCAGGAACCCGTCGTAGTTCCGGTAGCCGTTCCAGTACTGCTCGAGCTTCGGCAGCAGCTCCCGGTAGCGCTCGGTGGAGATCGGCTGGATGTTCTTGTCCGGCTGATCACCGCGGAGCATCTCGAAGGAGTGGAAAGAGACCTCCGGGAAGTCGCGGCGCACACCCTCGAACAGCACGTCCAGGTCGTCGGCGTTGTAGGTGCACAGGCACGTGTGCACGTTCACAGTCAGGTTCGGATAGCGGGCCTTGAGGGGTATCAGGTTGGCGTAGGTCTTCTTCGCCTTCTCGTAGTTCCCCGGCACGCCGCGAATCCAGTCGTGCTTCTCCCCGATGTGATCGATCGAGAGGTTGACCACGATCTGCGTCGACGGGCAGCGCTGCAGCGTCGTCTCCACCTGCCGCGCGATCAGGTCGCTGGTGATCGCCCCGGTGGGGATGGTGATCTGCTTGACGTGGTTGTGCGTCGACAGAAACTCGCAGATCTCCGGCAGATCGCGCCGCAGGAACGGCTCTCCGCCGCTCATGACGATGAAGAGCAGATCCCCCATCGACGACAGCGTCTTCCGGATCTCCTCCAGCGACAGTTCGTGCTCCTTGTTCTTCCGCAACTGCTCCCAGTTGAAGCACGTCCGGCAGAACGAGTTGCAGTCGTACGTCAGCCCGAGGATGAGATACACCGGCCGCATCCCGTTCTTGTCGACCAGGTAGCGGAGGTAGGGGAGTTTGTCGGTGAATCTCATGAGCCGGTTTGGGTCAACTGAGGGGGAGTGTAGGGCATTCCGGGGCACGGGGGCACGGGGGCACGGGGGCACGAGGGCACGAGGGCCCACCC
>JBIOTX010000435.1:0-9159 GCA_044866315.1 Thermoanaerobaculia bacterium
GGCTCGGCCGGGCCAAGCAGCTCGCCAACCACGCCGCGCGCACCTCGCGCGAGACCGCGCCGCGTGCGCATGCGCTGTGGAAGGGGGATCGGCGACCAGCACGGCCACTCCCAGATCCCCCTTCCACAGCGCATGCGCACGCGGCGCGGTCTCGCGCGAGGTGCGCGCGGCGTGGTTGGCGAGCTGCTTGGCCCGGCCGAGCCAGGCCCGCTCGCCGGTGCGCTTGTAGAGGTTGAGCAGGGCGTAGGCGCGGCCGGCGGAGCCGCAGCAGAGGTCCGCGTGGCGCAGCGGCTCTTCCCACGCGTTCCACGCCGCCTCCTCGGCCAGGCGCAGGTACTGCTCGTCGCGGAAGTGCTCGTACGCGGCGGTCCAGAGGAAGACGTGGCCGGCGGCGCCGTTGCACCAGCCGGGCATCATGTCGTGGGCGCCGCCGCCGAGCATGCGCGGCCACCAGGCGCCGCGGCCGCGCTGGACGCGCATCGCCGCGAGCTCGTCGAGGCGGCGCTCGATGTCGGCGGGAAGGGCGTCGCCGGAAGCCATGCACCAGCGGAGCGTCGCGTACAGAAAGCCGCTGCGGCCGTGGGCGATGCCGAGGTACGTCGAGGGATGGGTGTCGATGCGGGACCAGACTTCGGTAAGGGCGCGGCGGCCGATCTCCGCGACGTCGGAGCCGAGGGGCAGGAGCAGCGCCGAGGCGAGGAGTGTCCCGCAGCGGCCGAGGGTGAGGTCGATCTCCTCGCACGGGATGGAGGACGCGTCGATGAAGGACTGCGTGGCCGCGCGCTGCGCGGTGACGTCGCCGCGCGCCCAGGCGATCATGGCCGCGGTGGCGTGCACGCCGGCGGCGGTGTGGTACGGCGAGATCGGACCGACCAGCGCCTTGGGCATGTCGTCTTCTTCGTTGTACCAGCCCTCGTCCCGCCCGACGAAGAGCGCCGCGCGTGTGCGCCACACCTCGGCAAGGGCAAGCAGCTTCGCGTCGCCGCGCACGGAGGCGATGCGGAGGAGGCCCAAGGCGGCGCCGGCGGCGCCGTAGTTCACGGAGGCCTTCGGCGCGATCGGGTACTCCAGCGCGGCCAGCTCCTCCTCCACGAACGCGCGCGCCTCTGCGGACAGCTCTTCCTCCGGCGCGACGGCGAGGGCGGAGCGCAGCGCATCGGCGAAGTCGCGGACCGACGGGAAGCGCTGCGCCGGGTCCTTCTCCAGGGCCCGGAAGAGAATCGCCTCGACCTCCGGCCACGGCGCGAGGCCGCGGGCCTCGAACGGCAGCGGCGGATCGAAGCGCGACTGGCGGATCATGTCCTCGCGCCCGAGGCGAAACTCCAGGTAGTGGCTGCCGGTGAGCAACAGGTAGAAGAGCGCAGCCAGCGCGTACTGCTCGCCGGCGAAGGACGAGGGGAGCTGCCATCCTTGCTCGCCCGCGGCGAGGTACTCGGGCTCGAAGAAGTAGTACATCCCGCCACGGGGCATGAGCGGATCGCGGCTGCCCTCGATCCGCGAGAGGCCGAAGTCGATGAGGCGCACGCTGCGATCGGGCGCGACGATGATGTTGCGCGGGTGGACGTCGGAGTGGATGACGCCGTGCTCGTGGATCGCGGAATAGGCGTCGGCGATGGCCACGCAGAGCTCGAGCACGGACCGGCGATCGTGGCTGCCGTATTTCGCCGCCATCCCGGCCTCGACCCCCTCGCACCATTCGATCACCAGCCACGGGCGATCCTCGTGCCTGCCGGCGCCGAGGAGGCGCGGGACGGCCGCGCCGCCGAGGTGGCGCAGCACGCGCTCCTCGTTCGCGAACATCGACGGGCTGAAGCCCGGCGCTCCACGTGAGATCTTGAGTGCGCCGTCGGTGTCGTCCTTGCGCACGCGGTAGATCTCGGCGTCCTCCATCAGGTGGATGCAGTGCAGGATCTCCCAGTCGTCGATGCGCGCGCCGTTCGGGACGAGCTGGCGCAGCTCCTTCTCCTCCTCCGTGCCCGCGATGATGAGGACCTGGCTGCGGATGAACGTGTCGATGTGCGGCAGGAGCTCGTCCAGCCAGGTCTGCGGGTCCTTCGACAGCTCTCGGCTGTTGCGCAGCACCGCTTCCACGATCGTGGTCGGCTCGCGGAAGATCTTCAGGAGGGACGCGGTCTCGCCGTCGATGATCTGCGAGGTCATGCGCCCGTGCAGGCGGGAGACGGTGTAGTCGCCCTCGTCGTACTCGATCTTCGCGCGCACGTCGGCGGCGAGGTCGGCGACCGGCGCGAGGACGACGTCGCTGCGCAGCACCAGGGGATCGGTGATGTTCACGCCGGCATTCTCCAGAGCGAGTCGTGCGGCGTCCAGGTGTCGACGTCGACGCCGCGGCGGCGGACGCGCTCGACGGCGAAGCGCCAGGGCGGCATATCCGGCGAGGGCTCGCGCTTGGCGAGAACGAGCGCGCCGGCGAGCGATCGGGCGATCCACAGCCGCCACGATTCCCGATCGAGCCAGCTCAGGGCGCGCTCGGAGTCGGGCGGATCGACGCCCCAGGAGAGGAGCCCATCGTGGTCGACGCCGGCGGTGAACGGCACGCCGTGGGCGGGGCAGCCGCGCAACTGCTCCGCGAGCGCGGATGCGGCGGCCTCGAGATCGCTCCGCGAGGGGAAGTAGGCGACCAGCTTGTCCGGACGGAGGATGCCGACGGCGTCGGGACCGATCTTCATCTGCGCGCCGGGGATCCCGGCGAGGACGCGGACGAGGGCGTGAAAGGCGTCGCGGATGTGCTCGGGGCGTGGGGAAACATAGAGCTTCCAGGTGATGTCGGCGGTGCGCACGCTGGTATGCATCCGCGCCCAGGAGATCCAGCCGTGTGCGCTCGACTCCGGCACGAGCACCCAGTGGCGCTCGAGGAGCGAGCGCAGGGCGGCGTCGCGGGCGCCGAGGTGGCCCAACACGGAGTCGCGGTCGGGAAAGCGAGTGGTCCAGGCGCGGGTGAGGGGGATGCGGTTGTAAGAGTAGAGCGCTCCGGCGAGCGCGCCCAGGTCAGCGGTCTCGAGGGCCTGTCCGTGCTGCACGGCCTCGCGGGAGAGGGCGGCGATGCGGCCGCCGTTCTCCGCGGCCGCGGCCAATGGAAAGAACAGCGAGAACGCGCCCGCGCCGGAGACGAACGCGCCGTCGCGCTCGATCTCGAGCATGCCGTCGAGCACCAGGTCGACGACGTCCTCGCGGTACTCCTCGTCCGCGAGCAGCTCGGGATCGAGACGCGACGGCGTGGACAGGGCCAGAAACAGCTCCGCCGTCGCGCGCGGCGCGGCCTTCATCGTCCCGCCTTCGCGCGGAACGAACAGGCCGTAAAAGTCCGCGTCGCGCTGCAGCTCTTCGAAGGGCGCCCGCTGGTCGGCAGGCAGCTCGTCGAGACGATGCAGCGCGAACGCGGCGCCGGCGCGCAAGCGGCGGGTGGTCCAGCTCACTTCTTCTTCAGCTCCGCACGGCGGGTCTTGAGCTGGTCGAGCTCCGCGGCGAGCTCCTTCTCCCGGGCATCGATCTCCTCGGTCGTCTGCGGCCCGAGGGCCTTCTCCTGCTCCTCGATCAGCTGGAGCTGGGTCTGGAGCGCGGCCTTGATCTGGGCGATGTCCTCGCGGCGCAGGCCGCCGCCCTGGCGGATTCCGGTCGGATCGACGAAGGAGCCGCCGCAGGGCGTGGTCACGTCGAGGATGGTCGGGAACCGGCTGCCCAGCCGGCAGGCCACGAACGAGGGGTTGTTGCAGAAGGAGATGATCCGCGTGCAGCCGACGCATGGACCGGGCGTGGTGCCGCAGATGCTGAACGCCTGGGTCGTGCAGTCGGTGCATCCCTGCCAAGTCGTCCCGCAGATGCTGAATGCCTGGGTCGTGCAGTCCGTGCACTGGGTGCCCCCGCAGATACTGAACGCCTGGGTCGTGCAGTCCGTGCAGGGGGCCGGGGCCGCGACGACGGCGCTGGTAGGACGACAGGGCGTGGTCCCGCAGATGCTGAACGCCTGCGTCGTGCAGTCGCTGCACGTCGTTCCGGTCGCGCAGAACGTCCGGTTGCACGCCGCCCCGCCCCCGATCTCGTTGGGGGCGAACTGCTGGGGAAGGACAGTGACGCCGAGCTCTTTCACTTTGGGCATGATTGACCTCCTTAATTGAGAAGCCTATCCCAGGTGACCTTTTCCGATTATTGTTATCTGCGTCACACCATTTCGGAAATCACGGACCCAAATTGCCCCCGTTCCGCAACGGAAAAGGAGGAAACCCCGTGCATCACTTCTGGCGTACCGGTCTTCGTGTGTCCCTGGTGACCCTCATTCTCCTCACAGCGGCCTCGGCATTGGCCCAGCCGTTCGGCGCATGGCTGACGACCTCAGGCGACGGACACATCCGGCTCCCGGATAGCCCGGCCCTGGATTTCACGGGCAGGTCGTTCACCTTCGAGGCCTGGGTGGCCATCAGCAATACCAGCGGCTGCCACAGCATCGCCGGCAATGCCTGGCAGCAGTCGCAGTGGCTCGGCTGGTGCGACGGCAAGCTGCGCTCGTACATGCGCGGATCGGGCTCGAACTTCGACGCGGGCACGATCACGAGCAAGTGGACCCACATCGCCGTCACGTTCGACAACGACACGAAAGTCCGTACCCACTACATCGACGGGGAGGTCGCCGGCACGCGCGTGGACGCAGGCCCCATCACCGCCAGCACCGGCGCCTGGCGCATCTGGAACGACGAGCAGTGGAACTTCACCCCCACCGGCGCGATCGACGAGGTGCGCTTCTGGAGCGTGGCCCGGACGAAGGAGCAGATCCGCGAGAGCATCAACCAGACCATCCGGACGCCCTCGGCGGTGCTCAAGGCCGTCTACGGGCTGGACGCCAATGCCAACGACGACGTCGGCACGATCGACGGCACGAAATTCGGCGGCGGCGGCTTCCTCAACCATCCGATCGGCGTGGGCTGCACGAGCAACGCGACCACGCTTTGCGTCGGCCCCGGCGGCCGCTACGCGGTGCAGATCCAGTTTCAGACCGCTCCGGCCACGGGCGCCATCGGCCAGGCCCAGCGCGTCCCGCTGTCGACCTCCCAGTCCGGCCTCTTCACCTTCTTCGGCGCCGACAACTGGGAAGTCATGGTCAAGGTCCTCAACGGCTGCGGCCTGAACAACCGCTGGTGGGTGTTCACCGCCGCTACGACCAACGTCCACTACGAGGTCGTCGTCACCGACGCCACCGGCGGCGCCTCACGGCACTACTTCAACTTCTCGGGGATCTCCGCGCCGGCGATCACCGACACGAGCGCCTTCGCCACCTGCCCGTAATCATCATCGCAGCGCAAAGAGCGTGGCGTTGCCCCGCGACCTCACGCTTCCCGCGTAGCGGTCGAGCAGCTGAGCGAGCATTCTCTGGGCGGCAGGCGACAGGGTCGTCTGCCGCTCTTCGCGTTTCTGGTCGTCCTTGGCCGGCACGGCATCGGCGATCACGGCGACGTGAGTGATGCCGTCGCGGCGCAGCCGCTCGCGCAGGGCCTCGGGCGTGGGAACGTCGAGATAGCGCGAGATCCGCGGCCCGTCGAAGTTCCCGCCTCCGCGCACCCGCCGGGCGAACCAGTAGGTCTCCTGCAGGCCGATGACGAGCGTGTGCGAGTCGCGCGGCAAGGCGCGGTTGAGCCAGGAGACCGCCGCGAACGACGGCCGGGCCTTGGTCAGGTACTCCTCCTCGGAGGCCCCGCCCGCGAGCAGTGAGAACGCATTGCCGCGTGCGGTGAACCAGACCACGAGGAAGGTCTGCATCACCACCGCGAACAAGGCCAGCGCGGCGATCAGGCGTCGTCTCAGCGCCGGCGCCGCGCTCACCGCGGGCACGACGAGATAGGGGACCAGGATGCGCGCCGACGGCGCGAGCAGGAACAGCCCGAGAGCGATGAAGACGCTGGCGAGGGGGATCCATCCGATCGCGAACGGCGCGACGGTCAGCAGCGAGGCGCCGAGGGACTCGTCGATCCAGGAGCCCTCGAAGACGTAGTCGGAGAGGGCGAGCGCGCGGAAGGAGGACACGTCCGGCGCATCGGCGCCGAAGAACGGCGCGACCGGATTGCCGGTGAGGATCAAGTTGCGGACGAAGAACACCAGCCCGAACAGCGCCGGCCACTGCGGGATCTTCCGCTTGATGATCCAGGCGACCAGGGCGAACGGGAGGAAGGTGTACTTCGTCAGCAGCCCCGCCGCGGTAGCGGCGGAGGCGGTGCGGAGGTCGTTCTCCTCCAGGGCGAGGTAGAGCACCACGAAGAGGCCGGCCAGCGGCCAGTCGACGAGCGACCAGCCCGCGGTGATCGCCAGCGCGGGCGTCGTGGCGATGACGGCGGTGGCCAGCCACGACTGCGTGCGCCGGGCGACGAGCAGGATCGTCGCCAGGGCGGCGAAGAGGTGCAGGAAGTGCGAGGCCACCCCGCCGTCGGTGGGCCCGAGGAGGGTCAGCAGCGGGAGATCGGCGGACTCGATGCCGAACGGGAAGTACGAGTGCGACAGCAGCGGCAGCTCCACCGCCCGCCCCTCCAGCACCCACGCGCTCGGGACGGCCAGGTGATAGGCCAGCTCGTCGAGCGACGACGGCGGCGCCTGCGCCGCGACGAACGCGCAGGCGATCACCGCGGCCACGGCCAGGAACCCGGTGCGGTGCAGCGGAGGCTTCGGTTCTTCTTCCGTCTGGGTCTTCTCCTCCGCGAACCGCGCCAGCAGCAGCCACACCCCACCCAGCCCGCCCAGCACCAGCAGCGGCACCATCGTCCACGCCGACACCTTCAGCGTGCCGAGGAGATAGCAGAGCGTCCCGAACGCCGGATACCCGATCAGGAAGTCGACGGAGAGGTCCACGCGCTTCGACCGCCGGAGCAGCGCCCCCACGCCGAGGATCGCCAGCGCCTCCCCGAGCGCCAGCAGCAGCGGAACCGCCGCCCGCCGCACCAGCAGCTCCACGAGCACGAAGCGCTCGAGGAGGGTGAGGATCGCGAAGAGGGCGAGGAGGAGGGAGAGGGTGAGTCGAGCCTTCATCACTGCTTAGATGGGCTCGAGTGTCTTTCGGATGCGCAACACGTCTTCCATGATCTGGCGCGCGGCGTCCGGGCGGATCTGCGTGGTCCGGTCCGAGCGCGCGGCGGGTGGGTTGTCGTGCACTTCCATGAAGAAACCGTCCGCTCCGGCGGCGGCAGCCGCGCGCGCGAGGGGACGAGCGAACTGCGGCGTGCCGCCGGTCTCCTTCCCTTCGCCGCCCGGCTTCTGCATGGAGTGGGTGATGTCGTAGACCACCGGCGCGCCGAAGGAGCGCACGATGGGAAAGGCGCGCATGTCGACGACGAGGTTCTGATAGCCGAACGAGCTTCCGCGCTCGGTGATGAACACCTTCTCGTTGCCGACCTCCTTTCCCTTCTCCAGGATGTTCCGGGTCTCCTCGGGGGAGAGGAACTGGCCCTTCTTCACGGCCACGGCCCTGCCCGTGCGCGCCGCGGCGGCGATGAGATCGGTCTGGCGGCAGAGGAAGGCCGGGATCTGCAGGATGTCGAGCACTTCCGCCGCGGGCTCGGCCTGCCACGGCTCGTGGATGTCGGAGAGCAGGGCCAGGCCGGTCTCCTCCTTCACCTCGCGCAGGAGCTGCATGCCCTCCTCCAGTCCCGGGCCGCGGAAGGACTCGATGGAGGAGCGGTTGGCCTTGTCGAAGGAGGACTTGAAGACGAGGTTGATCTTCAGCTCGTCGCGCAGCCTGGCCAGGGTGCGGGCCATCTTCAGGACGTGCTCGCGCGACTCGATGACGCAGGGGCCGGCGATGAAGAGGGGAGGCTGATCACCTCCGAAACGGATCTCGGAGGTGATCTCGATGGTGCGGGTGGTCATGCCCCGCGATCGTATCAGTTCGATAGCTTCGCCATGAGAGCCTTGAAGCGCGGGTCGTCGCGCACGGAGACGAGGTCCTCATCCTGCTCGTATTGCGCGCGATACTTGAAGCCGCTGTCGATGGCCCGGGCCGCGGTCTCGATGGCCCGGTCCTTCTCCCCGGTCAGGGCCAGGGCGCAGGTGAGGTTGTAGAGCGCATTGGCACGCTGAGCTGTTCCCTTCGAGGCCTGCTCGAAGAGGGGAATGGCCTCGCGGTAGCGCTTCTGGTCGTGCAGGATCCGGGCGAGCTGGAGCGAGGCCTCGGCGTCATTCTTGTCCGCGTTCAGGAGCGCGCGGTAGATCCCCATCGCTCCCTCGGCGTCGCCCTCGCGCCAGGTCATCGAAGCCTGCTGCAGCGACTTGCCGCGGGCGTCGAGACGCGGGTTGAGGGTCGGATAACGGGCGGAGAGATACGACTCCGGCGACCACTTGTACTCCATGTACTCGGCGGTGCGGTCGGCGATGTAGCGGCCGAGGGTGCGGGCGACGAGGTGCAGGGCGCCGTCGATGCCCGCGGACACGCCGGCGGTGGTGATGATCTTGCCGCTGTCGATGAAGCGCCGGCCGGGGATGACCTTCGTGTTCGGGAACTCTTTGGCCAGCCCGGGGATGGCGTTGTACCAGGTCGTGGCCTCCAGCCCCTCGAGCAGCCCGGCCTTGCCGGCGATGAACGCGCCGGTGCAGACCGTGAGCACGTGCTCGGAGCCCGCAGCCGTCGTGCGCACCCACTCCATCCACTTCTCGTCGCGGATCACGCTGTCCGCGCCGCCGCCGGGGAAGACCACGATGTCGGGCTTGGGGGCGTCGTCGATGGAGTAGTCGGGCACGACGTCGATGAAGCCCTGGCTGACGATCGGCTCCCTCGTGCGGGACACCGTGTAGACGTTGAAGGCCTTGGCCGAGTCGTAGCGGCCGATGTTGCCGGCCGCGGCGAACACCTCGGCCGGACCGCTGAAGTCGAGGATCTCCACACCGTTGTAAAGCACGATGGCCACGTTGCGGGTGTACGACTTCGCATCCGCCGCCGCGACGGAAGTAGCGACCAGCACCGCCGCGGCGAGGAAGATGAGGATTCGTTTCATGAGGCGCTCCTTTCGGGAGGGAGGATCGCGCGGGAGGAAGGCGGCGCGGCGGGGAAAGCAGCGAATGGCGCCGCGGGTGCAGCGAACGGGCGGGTGGTGAGCACTGCACCGGAATGAAGAGGTTCGAGTGAAGAGGGAAGAAGGAAGAATCCCGACCCCCGGCCGCAGGCTCGGGGTG
>JBIOTX010000436.1:0-19527 GCA_044866315.1 Thermoanaerobaculia bacterium
AGGAGGCGGTAGTCGTAGGCCTGGTAGTAGTTGGTGTAACAGACGCGGCAGCCGAGGGTGTCGACGCGGGCCAGGACGAGCAGCGGGTCGGGCTTCATGTGCAGCGCCGAGAGCGGCTCGGGCTTCACGTAGAGCACTTCCCGCGAGTACAGCGATCCGGTGGCGATCGAGATCAGGCAGGCGCCGAACGCCAGCGAGGCTGCGGCGCGCGCGGCGAGGCGTCGCGAGTCCCACCACCGCACGCCCTCCAGCGCGAGCAGCGCGACGAGCGGACCGAGCGTGGCCAGGAGGTAGCGCGAGCGGAGCGAGTCGCGGATCACCAGCAGGGCGATGAGCGTGGCGACGAGGACGCTGGCGAAGAGCGTGCGGACGCCCCACTGCGACGGCGTCAGCCGGAGGTAGCGCGCGACGTCGCGCCGGTAGTGGATGAGCATGGACACGGCGAGCGCGAGCAGCGCGAGCGCGTACAACATGCCCGCGGGCGTGTCGTTGACGCCGAGGAAGGACGTGACCACGTACCGGCCGTGCGTCGCCACTTCCTCGGCCAGGAGCGACGGCGGGCGGTATCGCTGCACGCTTCCTCCGGCGAGCCACTCCCAGTTGTACCGGTCGACGAGCCACGCTGGGAGGTAGCCGAGGGCCCATCCGGCGAGCGCCTGCGCGAAGGCGAGCACTTCACGCGACGGTTGCCACGCCCCGCGCAGACTCGGCAGCAGCACGATGGCCTGTCCAAGCACAGCCAGCGCGACGCCGTCGGCCACGTTGCCGAGGATGAAGTTCAGCGTCGGAAGATCGAACAGCGTGCAGACCAGGTAGTACGCGAGCAGCGCG
Organism: Thermoanaerobaculia bacterium; assembly: GCA_044866315.1. Taxonomy (GTDB): domain Bacteria; phylum Acidobacteriota; class Thermoanaerobaculia; order Gp7-AA8; family Gp7-AA8; genus QHVT01. The sequence goes on from JBIOTX010000436.1 coordinate 832, forward strand.
AGGCCGCTCCACCAAAACACGAACGCTGCCGCTTCGATCATGCCGGGGAGTTTGTGCGGGCGGAGGAGGAGCCGGTCGAGGAGGATGCGCTCGGTGCGCAGGCGCTCGAACAGGCGCGAGCGGAGGACCATCACGATCAGCACGCCGCCGATGGCGAAGGCCACGGTCTTGTTCATCCACCATCCGATGCCGGCGACGAGGCCGAAGAGGAATCGCCGCCCGGGCGTGGCCAGCCAGCCGCGCCCTTCCGGCGCGGTGAGATGCTGCGCGGCCATGGCCACGATCACGCCGCCGAGGAAGAACGCCATCTCGTGGCCGAGGGCGTAGACCGACATGCGGAACAGCTCGGGCGGCCCGAGGACGAGGATGAGCGCGGTCGCCGCGGCCGCGCGGCGGTCGATCCGTGCGACCGCCCAGGTGATGAGAACGATGCCCGCGGCAACCTCAGTCATCGCCGCCAGCCGAATGGCGCGTGGCCAGAGCCAGGGCAGGTTCAGCATCGAGAGCGGCCAGGCCCAGGCCGCGGTGAGGATCGACGTCAGCGAGCCGAGGTGGCGGACGCCCCAGGCGAAGACGTCGAAGCCGCCGCCCTCGAACATCTTTCTCCCCATGAGGGCGAGGATCGACGTGTCGACGTTCGTTCCGTCGATGACGCCGTTGCCGTGGAGCAGCGGCCAGCGAAGGGCCAGGAACAGCGCCGCAGCGATGGCCGCGAGAAAGCGCATCGCGGACCTAATGCACGGTTCCGGTCGTGGTGCTCGCCGCCGCCGCGGCGCGCTTGGTGGCGATGTAGTGCTCCTTGGTGGGCATGAACCGGTTGCGCCCCTTGAGCTGCAAGTCGCCGTCGATCGGGAACACCGAGCCCTCCCGGGTGATGTAGCAGCGCTGCCCCTTCCAGGTCCGGTAACGAATGGTGTCGTCGGGCGTGAAGTCGTGCGCGGCGTAGGAGATGAAGCCGATCTTCTCGGTGGTCAGCATCCGGAAGTCGTACGAGTTGTAGACGCTCACGTAGCAGACCTTGCACTGCAGCGCTTCCACGCGCTGGAGGATGACCCGGTGATCGGGCTTGTAGAACATCACCCGGGCGAAGATCGCGGCGGTGGCCACGGAGATCAGGCAGGCCCCGAGGGCCACGGTGACGAACGCGCGCGCGTCGCGGCGGCGCGTGTCCCACCAGCGGAAGCCCTCCAGCGCCAGCAGCGCGAACAGCGGTCCGAACACGGTGGTCCAGTAGCGCGTGCGCAGGGTGTTGAACATCAGCATGGTGAGGACGAAGCAGGTCAGGCAGATGCTGGCGAAGTACGCCCGCGCGCCCCACTCGCCCGGGGTGAGCCTGAAGTAGGCGGCGATGTCCTTGCGGTAGTGCACGACCAGCCCGATCACCAGGGCGATGATGGCGATCGAGTACACCCAGCCCGCGGGCGTGTTCCCGGTGCCGAGGAGGTTCGGCAGGATGTGCGGGCCGTGGACCTTGAAGTCGTAGCGGAGGTCGGCGGGCATGCGGAAGCGGAAGCCGATCTCGTAGGCCTTCGGATACCAGTCGAGCACGCGCGCCAGCAGCGAAGGCATGAAGCCGATGAAGAACCCGGCCGCGACCGTGAGCACGTTGCGGAGCTCCGCGCGCGCCTCCGGCGTGAAGCGGAACACCTCCCGGAGCATCTCCTTCGGCGGGCGGACGGCGAGGGCCAGCAGCTGCGCGCCGAGGATGAGGAAGATGCCGTCGAGCATCGGCCCGATCACGAAGTTCAGCGTGGGAAAGCCGTAGAAGTCGCAGACGATGTAGATGAGGATGAGGGCGACGCCGGTCCACTGGAGCACGAAGCACGCGGCCTCGACCAGGCCCGGCAGCCGGGGCTGGCCGGCGGGCGGGCGGAAGAGGACGCGGTCCTTCCAGAACGTCGGCGACCAGACCCGGCGGAAAAAGTCCGAGCGCAGGGTGAACACGATCAGCGCGCCGGCGATGGCGTAGAAGACCGTCCGGTTCATCCACCAGCCGAAGCCGAGGACCACGCCGAAGAGCAGCCGGCCGAGGTGCGAGGACAGCCAGCCCTTGCCGGGAGGGGCCGTCAGGTGCTGGGTGACGATGGCGAAGATGATCGCCCCGACGAAGAAGGCCATCTCATGGGCCAGGGGGTAGAGCGACAGCTTGTAGAGCTCCGGCGGGCCCATGGCGAGCACGAGCGCAACGACCGCGGCGGCGCGGCGGTCGATCCGGGCCACGGCCCAGCTGATGAAGAAGACCCCCAGGGCCACCTCGGTCAGGGCGGCGTAGCGGCCGGCCAGCGGCCAGACCCACTCCACGCCCAAGGCCTTGAGGGGAAAGGCCCAGAGGGCGGTGATGGCCGGCGTCAGGGTGCCCAGATGGCGGACGCCCCAGGTGAAGATCTCGAAGCCGCGCCCCTCGTGGAACTGCTTTCCCATCAGCGCCAGGATCGAGGAGTCCACGTTCGTGCCTTCCAGGGCCCCGTCGCCGTAGAGCAGGGACCAGCGGATGGCCACGAACAGGACTGACGCGGCGACCGCGACCATGGCGGTCTTCAGGGGCTGTGGAAAACGCATGACCGAATTGTACCCAAGCGGGATTGATTTCACTCCCGGCCGCTGTTATCGTGTCGCGCTTCAGATCAGCGGACGTGTATCAATCAGCCGTAACTAACTTAGGAGACAGGGATTTTGTCCACGACCAAGCAGCAGAAGTCGGATCTCATCAACCAGTATCGGGTCCATGACGCCGATACCGGGTCGCCAGAAGTGCAGATCGCACTCCTCTCGAACCGCATTACCTACCTCACCGAGCATTTCAAGACCCACGCGAAGGACCACCACTCCCGCCGCGGTCTCCTCAAGCTCGTCGGCCGGCGCCGTCGCCTTCTCGATTATTTGAAGAAGACCGACGTGGAGCGCTACCGCTCGATCATCGACAAGCTCGGCATCCGTAAGTAAGCGTTCTCCCCTGGGCGGGCCGCAAGGCCCGCCTTCGCATTTTCAGGCTCAAAGCCTGCTAGCGACTCCCTCCGGCCGGATCCCATCATTCGGCCCCAAGCGACCCAACAACAGCCCCGGGTGATGAGTGGCCCGCGGGCAGCACAGTCGAAGGAAATCAATGGCTTACAAAAGAGAAATGACCATCGGCGGGAAGACCCTGTCGCTCGAGACGGGTGCGATCGCCAAACAGGCCCATGGCGCATGCGTGGTCCGCTACGGCGACACCGTCGTCCTGGCCACGGCCTGTTACAAGGACGGCAACGTGATCGGCGACTTCATGCCCCTCACGGTCGACTACAAGGAGTACACCTACGCCGGCGGGCGCATCCCGGGCGGCTTCTTCAAGCGGGAAGGCCGGCCCACCGAGAAAGAGGTCCTCACCTCCCGCCTCATCGACCGTCCCCTGCGCCCCTCCTTCCAGAAGGGCTACCGCCAGGAGACGCAGATCATCGCCCTCGTGCTCTCGGCCGACGGTGAAAACGATCCGGACATCCTGGCCATCAACGCCGCCTCCACGGCCCTGGTCATCTCCGAGATCCCGTTCCTCGAGCCGATCGGCGCGGTGCGCGTCGGCTACGTGGACAACCAGATCGTCATCAACCCCACCAACGCCCAGCGCGATCTGTCCGACCTCGACCTGGTCGTGGCCGGCACCGAGAGCGCGATCGTGATGGTGGAGGCGGGCGCGCGCGAGGTGGACGAGTCGGTCGTCCTCGACGCGTTCGACGCCGCGCACGCCGAGATCCGCCGCATCTGCGACCTCCAGAGGCAGCTCCGCGGCGACGTCGGCAAGGAGAAGCTCGCCGTCGAGTACAAGCCGAAGTTCGAGGAAGAGCTCTACCGCGAGCTGATGACCCAGCACGGCGCCAACCTGCGCGCGGCCATGGTCACCACCGGCAAGCACACCCGCAGCGCGGCCATGAAGGCTGCCCGCACGGCGATCCTGGCCACCGTTCCGGCCGACGATCCGGAGAAGCTCGCCGCGGTCACCGCCGCCATCGGGGAGATGGAAGTGGAGATCTTCCGCAACCTGATGCTGAACGAGAACACGCGCGTCGACGGCCGCCGCTTCGACGAGATCCGCCCGATCTCGATCGACCTCGGCGTCCTCCCGCGCACGCACGGCTCGGCCATCTTCACCCGCGGCGAGACCCAGGCCCTGGTCACGGTCACCCTCGGCACGCCGCGCGAGGCCCAGAAGATCGAGGACTTCGAGGGCGAGACCTTCCAGCGCTTCATGCTCCACTACAACTTCCCGCCCTTCTCGGTCGGCGAAGTGAAGTTCCTGCGCGGTCCCGCGCGCCGCGAGATCGGACACGGCAACCTGGCCCGCCGCGCCCTCGCGCCGCTGCTGCCGCCGGAAGACGAGTTCGCGTACGCGATCCGCATCGTCTCCGACATCCTCGAGTCCAACGGCTCCTCGTCGATGGCCTCGGTGTGCGGCGGCTCGCTGGCCATGATGCAGGCCGGCGTTCCGCTCCGCGCCGCCGTCGCCGGCGTGGCCATGGGCATGGTCAGCGGGGAGAACAGCAAGTACGCCGTCCTCACCGACATCGCCGGCATGGAAGACCACGAAGGAGACATGGACTTCAAGGTCGCCGGCACCCGCGCGGGCATCACCGCCCTGCAGATGGACATCAAGGTCAGCGGCCTGTCGCGCGAAGTGATGGCCAAGGCCCTCGAGCAGGCCAAGGCCGGCCGGCTGTACATCCTCGACCGGATGGACTCGGCCATCTCCGCGCCGAAGGCCGAGCTCTCCGAGTTCGCGCCGCGCCTCTACACGATCATGGTCCCCAAGGACCGCATCCGCGACGTCATCGGCTCGGGTGGCAAGACCATCCGCTGGATCGTCGAGGAGACCGGAACGAAGATCGACGTCGAGGACGACGGCAAGGTGACCATCGCCTCGACCGACGCCAAGTCGGCCGAGCGCGCGATCGACATCATCAAGGGCCTCACCGCCTCGCCCGAGATTGGGAAGAACTACAAAGGCACGGTCAAGCGCATCGAGCCGTACGGGGCGTTCGTGGAGATCCTGCCCGGCCAGGACGGCCTGCTGCACATCAGCGAGATGGCCCACACCCGGGTCGGCCAGGTCACGGACCTCTTCCAGCTCGGCGACGAGGTGGAAGTGCAGGTCGTGGGCATCGAGCCCGATACCGGCAAGATCCGCCTCTCCCGCAAGCCGCTCCTGCCGCCTCCGACCGAGGAGGAGCTGGCGGCCGCGCGCGAGGCCCGCGGCTCCCGCCCGCCCCGTGAAGGCGGCGGTGACCGCGACCGCGGCGACCGCGGCGGCTTCCGCGACCGCGACCGCGGCCCGCGCCGCGAAGGCGGCGGAGGCGGCGGCCATCACCGCGACCGCGGCCCGCGCCCCGAAGGCGGCGGCGGTCACCGCGACGACCGCGGCCCGCGCCGTGAGGGCGGGGGCGGGGGCGGGGGGCACCGGGAGGGTGGGGGCGGCGGCCACCGCGAAGGCGGCGGCGAGTCGCAGGGCTAGCAACCAGCAACCGAGTCACTGAAAAGGCCGGGCGTCTCGCCCGGCCTTTTCGTTTACCCTCTCCCTGCCGAAAGGAGAGAGAGCATGGATTGTCCAACCCTGAACCTGTGGAGACCCACGCCCCCCGGATCGACCATCGCCATCGAGGCCTCCGGTGACGAGGATGATTTCACCGTGGCCGTGCGCGTGAACTGTCTGGACGGCTCTTCGGAGCGCTGGCCGCATCGGTCGCTCGTTCCCGGTCCGAAGACGCGCGTCATGCTCGCCGGCGACGCCTGTGCGTTCACGATCCTGATGAACGTTCTCAACCCGCCTCCTGCTCCGATCCAGGTCACGGCGACGCTCACCGGACCGGACGGGGCCTCGCTGCGGTCCTGCGACTGGCACTTCCCAGCTCCCGGCTCGTTCGCCATCGTCATCGATGTCCTGACGTCGTGAGGGATGACCATGAGAGCCAACATCTGTGCGCTGGTCTGTCTCTCGTTCGCCATCACCCTCGCCGCGGAGGCGCAGCAGTGTGGTCCTGGGGACTCGCCGCTGACCTGCTGGAGAAAATTCGTTCCCGACCTCGCCACGCCGCAGGGGCAGAAGGCGGTGACCGACACCGCGGCGGCCGCGACCCAGGCCGCGACCGCGGCAGCCAATACCGGCATCTCCAATCTCGTCTCCCCCTCGGGCTCCGCGCTGAAGGACTTTCTCAGCCTGCTCAGCGCCTCGCTGGAAAGCTCGTCGCTGACCGACAGCGGGAACGCGCTGACGTTCGACGCCAACGTGCCGACGTTCCTGGCCGGGGACGCGCACAAGATCAAGCTGCAGTTCGTCTTCGCCGATCCGAAGCTCGATCCGCAGATCGTCACTGCCCTGGGGACGAACGCGGCGGCCATCACCGCCCTCAATGACCAGCTGGCCTCGACCGACGACATGACGGGCAGCTTCTCTTACAACGTCGCCACGACGTCCCTCGGCCGAAGCATCGCCCCCCACCGCGACTTCTTCGATGCCCTGGTCTCCGTCGCCTTTCCGGATACCGCCAGTCTGGACCGGCGGCGGCTCCAGGTGCTGGTCGACAACCCGCAGATCACCGACGAGAGCAAGTTGTTTTCGACGATCACGGATCCGGTGAAGCAGGCAGCCGCGATCAACGCCTACGAGGCATCGGCGCGCGCCGTCCGCGACGGCTTGAAGAGCATGGACGCGGCGCGCAAGGCCTTCGCCACGCTGCTCAACAACCAGCCCCAGGCCTTCGCCTCCGGTCTCTATCACTACCGCAACGAGCTGATCGGCGCCGACGAGTACTCGTTCAAGGCCACCTTCGAGGCCGCGTCCGGCAACCTGCGCGCCTTCTACAAGGACCACGAGAACTGCACCCCCGCCGCCTTCGACAAAATGGCGGCAGCGGACCGCACGGCCGCGGCGGCGACCTGCCTCATCGAACTGCGCGACTTCGCCGCGCCGTTCCAGGCCGCAAACGCGGGTCGGCGACTCTCGTTCTCGGTCGAGCACAAGATGACCGACTCCCGCACGGTGTCGCGGCCGGACCTCTCCCTGAACGTCACCAGCGCCGACTCCAGCAGCACCATCGCCACGCTCGTCCTCGGCTACGTCCCGGTGGTGCGCGAGGACGACCGCAACGGCCGCGTCGATCTCTCCGCCAGCTACGAGAACGTCTCCGGCGACCCTGCCAAGGACAATCGGTTCGTGGCCTCGGTCACGTACACCCAGAAGATCAACGACAGCCTGAGCATCCCCCTGTCCCTGATCTTCGCCAATCGCGAGCAGTTCCTGAGCAACGTCGACGAGAAACTGAACGCCCACTTCGGCATCGTCTACAAACTGCCGACGGGCAAGTGACGACGAAAAAGGCCGGGGTCCCTCCCGGCCTTGTCGTCTTATCCGCGTCGTCACGACCGCGCTAGAGAGGCGGCGAGCGTCCGCCGCGCGTCGCCGAGCCGGTCGGCATGGACGGGCCCTCGCCCCCGATGCCCGCCGTGTCGCCGTGGGCGGCCGCGCGTGCTGGCATTCCGAGTCTCATAGAGAGCCTTCAAGATGCACCCGGGCCCGGCTGGTGGCTAGGGACAATTCATGAGGTTTTCGCCGAATCGTGACGCACCGCGCCCGCGCCGCTGCGGCACGATGGTGCCCGTGCCTCTCGACATTCATCTCAAGCCGGTGGAGTCGCTGCTCTTTCGCAGCGATGTGCTGGCGGTCGGGAAGTTCCGTTGCCCGGTCACCCATCCGCTCTTCCGCGACTCCGGGCCGTGCAGCCACCACACGTTCGTCTTCCCGCGGACGATGACCGCCATCCGCCACGACGGCGGACCGTCGTTCGTGGCCACGCCCGGCCTGGTCGTGCTCTACAACCAGCATCAGGTCTACACCCGCACCGCCGTCAGCGAGATCGACGCCTCGGACTGGTACACCGTGGCCGACGACGTGCTGCTGGAGATGGTCGGCGCGCGCTCGGCGGAGCGGCCGTTCGCGAGCGCCGCCTGCGCCAGCGACGGCCGGAGCTTCCTCGAGCAGCGGATGATCTTCGACGCCCTCGACCGCGGCACGGAGCTCGACCCGATGCACGTCGAGGAGACCATCCTGCGCGTGCTGCATCGCGTCCTCGCGCCGCGGCGCGAGGCCAAGCTGAGCGCGCGCGACGTCGACGCCGTCGAGCACGCGCGCGAGCTCATCGCCCGCGACCCTTCCTGCAACACGCCGCTGCGGGCTCTCGCCGCCGAGTGCCGGCTCTCGCCGTTCCAGCTCTGCCGCGCCTTCCGCGCCCACACCGGCGAGACCATGACGCGCTGGCGGCACTCGCTGCGCCTCCGGCTCGCCCTCGACCGCCTCGGCGACCGCCCCGCCGACCTCACCTCCCTGGCCCTCGACCTCGGCTACTCCAGCCACAGCCACTTCACGGCCGTGTTCCGCCGCCACTTCGGCCTCACGCCCTCGCAGTTCCGCGCGCGCTAGAATCCGGCGCCGATGCCGCGCGCGCTCCGGGCCGTCCTCCTCGTCGTCGCGGCGCTCGCGGCCGTCTTCGCCGTCGCGTCGTTCTGGCGCCAGCATCGCCGCGCCGCGGGCCTCGACTTCTACATCTACTTCGTCAACGCCCAGCTGGCCGGGCGCGACGACGTCGAGAACATCTACGCCGCCGAAGTGCAGGAGCGGGTGGGGGAGGAGTACTACGAGCGCGCGCTGCGCAGCGGCTCCGAGCTGCGGATCTACGACGCGACGCGCCGGCGCCGCCTCGACAACGTCTCCAGCCCGTTCCTCTACACCACCTTCCGCTGGGTGAGCCGCGACTACGAGCGCGCCCTCCTCCAGAACCACGTCCTCCTGCTCGGCGCGTTCATCGGCGGCGTACTCCTGATCTGCCGCCGGGCGGGCCTGTCGTGGACGGCGGCGCTGTTCCTCCTCGCCGGCCTGGTGCTCTTCTACCGCGGCTTCGAGGCCGACTACCGCGTCGGCAACGTGAACTCGCTGCAGCTGCTGATGATCGGCGTCGCCCTGGGTGCGCCGCCGTTTCTCGCCGGCGTGATCCTCGGCCTGCTCATCGCCTTCAAGCCGAACCTGATCGTGGTCCTGCTGCTGCTCGTCCTCGCCCGGCGCCCGCACCTGAAACGCGAGCTCGCCGGCGGCCTCCTCGGCGGCGCGATCGCGTTCGTCGCCGCCTGGATCAACTACGGCACGCCGCGGGTCTGGCTGCAGTGGCTCACTGCCGCGAACCAGTTCTGGCACCGCCTCCCGACGCGCGCCGAGCGCAACATCACCCCGGCGCTGTCGCTGTTCCACGAGTACGGCGCCTGGCCGAGCTACGCCATCGCCGCGGTGCTCATCGCCATCGTCGCCATCGTGCTCTGGAGGCGGCGGAACGCCGACGACCTGCTCGTGATCGGCCTGGGCTTGGTGATCTACCTGCTGTCCGCGACGGTGGTCTGGCTGCACTACCTCGTGCTGGCGCTGCCGCTCGCCATCGCGCTGATGCGGGACCGGCGGACGGCGGTCGTCGCCCTCTTCGCCCTCGCCGCGCTGGCCGAGGAGCCATTCGAGTGGATCGCGCGCCGGCCGATCTATCCGGACGACGCGCTGCTGATCGCGCCCGCGCTCGTCGCGCTGTTTGCTTTAGGAGTGCGGTGGCGCCAGCCACCGCTTTCGTATCCGGATAAGAAAGCGGTGGCTTCGCCACCGCACTCCTAAACCGCCACCCACCCCCCGCCCGCGGCTGACGACTTGCGCGCGGCGTCGAGCACGCGCTGCTGGGCGAGGCCGTCCTCGAACGTCGCCGCGGGCGCGAGCGCGCCCCGGTCGCCGTCGTCGAGGGCGGCGCGTAACGCGCGAGCGAGGTGGAGCGTGCCCGAGCCGAAGGCGCCGCCGCGCGAGTTGCCGGGGAGATCCGCCATCTCCCCGCCGGCCATGAGGGCGAACGGCGCGCGTCCCTTCGACAGCAGCACCTCCTCGCCGATGAAGCGCATCGCCCCGGACTCGCCGTGGATGGTCATCATGCTCGACTCGTCCGGGCCGCCCGAGACCGCGCTGAACTGCATCACCGCCACCGCGCCGCCGACGAGGCGGAGCTCCACCGAGGCGAAGTCGTCCGCGGTCACCTCGCGCGTGGAGCCGTCGTACGGGCGGCGGTCGATGATCGTGCGCAGCGTGCCCTGCGCGGCCTCGATCTCCATGCCGAAGTAGCGCAGGGCGTCGGAAAAGTGCGAGCCCACCGCGCCCCACACCCCTCCGCCGCGTTTTGCATCGCTCCACCAGTTCCAGGCCCGGGAGCGGTCGCCGCGCGCCGGGCTCGAGTAGCGCACCTCCACGTAGCGGATCGCGCCGATCTCGCCGATCCGCTCGCGGGCCTCCCGCCACTGGGGGAGGAAGCGCAGCTCGTGGTCGATGAGGGTGATCCGGTCGGGATGCTCTTTCGCCGCGCGGACGAGCTCTTCCGCCTCGGCAGCGTCGAGCGCCGTCGGTTTCTCGCAGAGCACGTGCTTGCCGGCCTCGAGCGCGGCGAGGGTCATCTCCCGGTGCTCCGAGGGCGGGACGGTCACCGAGACCAGATCCACCTCCGGCGCCGCGATCGCCCCACGCCAGTCGTCGCGCCCGGCGACTCCCAGAACGTTCAGCCCGGCTTTCGTAAAGAGCGGTGCCTGCACGCGTTTCCCCCAGCCGGACCCGACGATGACGACGTTGGCCAAATCCCCTCCCTGTTGGCAGCGATTTTGATCTAAATAACTGGCGAAATGCGCCGGCCCGATCTTATCGTCCCGATCCGCGATCGGAGACAGCACAAACGCTACCTGACATTGCGAAATACGTCCTATACGGTCATCGTCCTGCTGATCGCGTTCCTCTCGGTCAGCATCTGGAACGAGGTCCGTCCCCACGGCCGCGGCTCGTACGGACACCTCTTCGAGCGCACCTTGCCCAAGGTCGAACAGAAGCCCGTCGAAGTCGTCCAGGAAAAGATCCCGTCCACGGAAACGGAGGCCGCGGTCCCGATGGAGATCGTCGACACCGATACCACCGCGAGCGCGCAGCCCTTCTGGGAGATCGAAGGCGCGCACGAGACGTCCGTGCTGCCCGAGGGCGTCCGCCATGGGCAGTCCGGCGTGACCATCGTCGGCGGGCCGGAGGGCGTGAGCATCGTGCGCACGGAGCGGCGGAAACCCGTGCTGTCCGGCGGCTTCGGGCGCTAGCGCACCGACCGCCGCTTCCCCGCGTAGATCTGCGTCTCCGCGTACGCGCTCGTGCCGCCGTCGGCGAACGCGCGGACGCGGAAGCCGTGCATCCTGCCCGGCTGGGCGGTGAAATACGCCGTGCGCTCCTCGGGGCCGAAGAATCCTTCGATCTCGTTCCACGAGCCGTCGGCGACGCGGTACTCGACCCGATAGCCATTCACCGCGCTCGGTGAGGGCTCCCACTCCAGGACGACGTTGCGCCCGGAGAGGCGGGCGTCGAGCCGCGCAGGCCGGTCGGGTGGGTGGAGGGGGATGGAGTCGGCGATGGCCATGACCACGTGCTCCGTGCCGTGGTGCGGCGCGTCCGCGAGGATTTCCGAGGCCACGTACGCCGCGCGGCCGTCGGGCAGCGTGGCCAGGAGCGGAGAGGATGCGAACGAGACGCGGGGGATGGAGAAGCGCGAGACCAGAGCGCCATTCCGATCGAGGAACGCCAGCCGCGTCTCGAAGCTCAGCCCCTGCCGCGGCCAGCGCTGCCAGAGGACCGCAGCGCCGTCCGGGCGCTCGGTGACGCTCACCCCCTGGAGATCGACGTCGGTATCGAGCGTGACCGGCTGGCCCGGCTCACCGGACGACGGGGGGATCTGCGCGGCGTACACACGCGTGCCGCCTCCGGGGACCGCCACCGCCCACGCCAGCGTGTAGTCCGCGCCGTTCCAGGCGACGTCGTAGCCGGAGACCGGCGGTCCGAAGGAGCCCTGGAACTTCGTCATCTCGTGCTCCGGGCCGATGCGCTGCAGTCCGACGTCGAGACGGGCGGCGAAGACGAGATCGTAGTGGAGGCACTGGATCGGGCAACCGGTCGTGCCGCCCCAGGCCACGAGGTAGCCGCTGCCGTTGGACGCGATCCGCGGGTCGGCGTCGTGGATGAGGTTCGCACTGAAGCGCACGACCTCGGAGAGCGTGCCCGATGGGCTGAGGCGCACCGTGGCGATGCCATTGTTCGCGCCGACGAGCACGTACTCCCTGCCGTTCCAGAGGATGTCGCTCGGGCTGAAGGGGAGCAGGGTCGCCCCGATGACGCCGGCGGACTCGTCGAGGTGCAGAGCCTCGGCGCGGCCGCCGTTGTTGGCGATCACGACGAAGCGCCGTCCGTCGCTCGCGGCCATCGCCGGCCGAAGGCCCTGGGCGATCGTCGACTCCAGCCATTCGCCGGTGCGCATGCGCAGCCCGGCCCGCAGCGATGTCGATTCGGCACTGCTCTCGTTCCAGACCACGAGCGTGGCGTCGGCGGACGTCGCCGTCGCCTGGACTCCCTGGCCTGCGGCGATGAACGTGACGGTCTCGGGCGCGATTGCACCAGCCGACGGCCAGTCCGCGACCACCGTGGACGAGCTCCGCCTCTGCCAGGCAATCCGCATCGTGCCGCCGTGCAGCGCGAGCGATGGCGTCTCGACGTTGTTCTCTTCGTCCCGCGAGAGCACGGTCAGCCCCACGCCGACGCGCAGGAAGCGTCCGAAGTACCCCAAGGTCAACGATATGGGATGTGTACAGGCGAGCGTCCACTCCTGCCCGTTCCAGGCGACGGCCGGGTCGCGGAAATACCGGCTGGCCGCCGGCTGGTCGAGGAGCGCGGTCTCTCCGATCGTGCCGTCCGCGGCGATCTCTGCGCCGGAGATGCCCAGGAAACCGGACCAGACCACGAGGTAGGAGTCGCCGTTCGACGCGACCGCCACCCCGGTCTCGTTGAGCTGCGTGTCGAGGCGCCGCGAGCCGATCTTGCGGCCGCTCCCGTCGAGCATGGTCACGAGCACGCCCTCGCCGTCGTCGATCACGACGGCGAATCCCTTTCCGTTGCTGGCGATGGCGTGAGTCTCGCTGAAGTCCGCCACGATCGGGTCCGCGTCCGACACTGTGCCGCGACCCCAGCGGTCGAGAGCGGCGACTCGCGTTCTCCTCGACGAGTCGGTATAGAGCAGCAGCAGCGTCGTGCCGTTCCAGGCCAGCCGCGGAAGCGAGAGATACGGCGCCGGCGCGCCGGTGATCCACGGCTCCCCGACCGGATTCCCACCGGCATCGACGACCTGCGTGAGCATGCCGTTCTTCTGCTGCCAGGAGACGACGACGAAGTGCGTCCCCGTCCAGACCGCATCGGGCTCGGTGCTGTCGGTGAGCACCACCTTGCCGCCCCTCCGCTCGCCGTCCACGATCTTCGTCGACCGGACCTGCCAGCCGTCCAGCCAGAACAGGACGAGATCCGAGCCCGTGCTCACGAGCCGCGGAACCTGGCCCCACGTGGCCCGGTAGCGGGTGTTCGCCAGCGGGAAGCGCTCGCCGAAGTGTGCCGGCTGCGCGGAGAGGGTGGACGTGGCGGCGAGGAGGAGGAGCGCGGTGATGCGGATGGCTCGACCCATGGGCGAGAATGTATGCTGTTATCGCATATTTTGCAAGGCCTACAATACGCGCCGCATGTCGTCCGGGATCACCTTCGGCACCGACGGCTGGCGCGCCGTCATCGCCGAGCAGTTCACCTTCGACAACGTCCGCCTGGTGAGCGACGCCATCGCCGTGGCGGCGCGGTCGCTCCGGCCGCCGGAGGGGATCGACGCGAATGCGCTGATCGTCGGCTTCGACCGGCGCTTTCTGTCCCGCGACTTTGCAGCCGTGGTGGCCGAGGCGCTGCGGGGGGCGGGGTTCCGGGTGATCCTCTCCGACCGCCCCACCCCCTCCCAGACCGTCTCCTTCACCGCCCGCCATCGCGGGGTCCTCGGCGGCGTGGTGGTCACCGCCAGCCACAACCCCGCCAAGTACAACGGCCTCAAGTTCAAGGCCTGGTACGGCGGCTCGGCGCTGCCGGAGACCTACGACGCCATCGCCACGAGCCTCGGCCAGCGGACGACCCGCGGCGGCGGGAGCGTGGCCGAGGAGAACGTCCTCGATGACTACGTCGCCGCGGTGCGCGGGCAACTCAACGTCGACCTTCTCCGCGGGGCGAAGGTCTCCCTCCTCCACGATCCGATCCACGGCGCCTCGGCCGGGATCCCGGCGCTGGTGCTGGGGACGCCCATCGACGGCATCCGGGAAGAGGTCAATCCCGCGTTCGGCGGCGTGAACCCGGAGCCGATCCCGGAGAACCTAGGCGCCGCACGCGAGGCGATGCGCTCCGGGCGCTACGACCTCGCCGTCTGCAACGACGGCGACGCCGACCGCCTGGGCATCCTCGACGAGCGCGGCCAGTTCGTCTCGCCGCACAAGATCATCGCCCTCCTGGCGCTGTATCTCGTGCGGGAGAAGAAGCGCGAGGGGGAGATCGTGAAGACGTTCTCCACCACCCGGCTCATCGAGCGCGTGGCCAGGTCCCTCGGCGCCACGCTGCACGAGACGGGCATCGGCTTCAAGTACGTCGCCGACCTGATGCTGACCCGCAACGTCCTCGTCGGCGGCGAGGAGAGCGGCGGCATCGGCTTCGGCAACTTCATGCCCGAGCGCGACGGCATCCTCTCCGGCCTCCTCGTCGCCGAGGCGGTGGCCCATTACGCGCGGGCGCTGTCGGAGGTGATCGCGCGCATGGAGCAGGAGTTCGGGGCGCTGCACTACGACCGGCGCGACCTCCACCGGCCGATGGAGCAGAGCGCGCGGCTCATCGAGCGGGTCCGCTCGGGCGCGCTCGATGCGGCGTTCGGTCCGGGCTTCGCCGGCATCGAGGAGAAGGACGGCGTGAAGATGAACTTCGACGACGGCTCGTGGATCCTCTTCCGCCGCTCGGGCACGGAGCCGATCATCCGCCTCTACTGCGAAAGCCCCGACGCCGCGCGCGTGCAGTCGATGCTGGCCGCGGCGGCCGAGGAGCTGGACCGGTCGTGAAGAAGGCGCTCGTCGCCGGCGCGTTCCTCCTCGCCGCCGCGGCGCTGGTGTACGCGTGGCGAGAGGGGAAGAGCGCGGTCGGCGTCGACTTTTACCAGTTCTGGGCCGGCTCGCAGATCGCGCGCGAGGTCGACAACCTGTACGCCGCGGACACGCGCACGTCGCGCTACCAGACCTTCACGGCCGAGGCCTGGAAGCGCGGGCAGTCGGAGCGGATGCTCGTCGCCGCGCGCCTGCGCAGCGAGTTCGAGTTCTTCTCCACGCCGTTCCTCTACACCACCTTCGCGCCGCTGCCCGACTCCTACGAGCCGGCGTTTCTGATTTATCGCATCCTCTCCCTGGCCGCGCTCGTCGGCGGCGTGCTGCTGTTTGCGCGGGCGGTGGGGCTGGGGTGGGGGTGGGCGGCGCTGATCGTTGCCTTCGCGCTGACGCTCTACCAGCCGGTGAAGGCGGACATCCGCGTCGGCAACGTCAATCACCTGCAGCTGTTCGTCATCGCCCTGGCCGTGTGGATCGCGCGCGGCGAAGAGCGCTGGCGGGCCGTCGCCACGGGCGCGCTGCTCGCCCTCGTCACCGCGTTCAAGCCGAACCTCGCGCCGGTCGTGCCGCTGCTGCTCGCGTATCGATGGCTCGCCCGCGAGCGCGAGAAGATGGTGTGGGAGGCGATCGGGGCGGCGGGTGGGGGAGTGCTGGCGGTGCTCGTCAGCAGCATCTACTTCCGCGGCTTCGACGCCTGGCTCGAGTGGCTCGCCGCGGCGAAGACGCTCGCCGCCACCGCGCTGCCGCTCTCCCAGGGGAACGTCTCGCCCGTCCTGAAGCTCGGCGCCGGGAGCTACGCCGTGGCCGCGATCCTCGTGGCCGTGGTCCTGTTCGCGGTGCGGCGCGCCTCCGGCGCCCACGCCACGGTGGTCGCCCTGGCCCTCCTCATCTATCTACTGTCCGCGACCCTGGTGTGGACCCACTACCTCGTCCTGGCCCTCCCCGCGGCGATCGTCCTCATCGCCCAGCCGGGCTGGCGCCGCGCCCTCGGCATCCTCGGTCTCACCCTGGTCGGCCTCGATCTCTGGATGGTTCTGGGTGTCCGCCACGAGCGCTCGACCGCTCTCGTGCTCTGGATCGGCATGGCCGTGCTGTTCGTCGCCGGCGTCGGTCTAAAAAGGACCGACGTCGAGCTCGGGGGACATCAACGTCGAGCTCCGGGAGACCGACGTCGAGCTCGCGAAGACCGACGTTGACCTCTTTTGCCTCACCCATTGCCCCTTTTTGCCTCAACGACGAGCTCCCTGGCCTCGACGTCGAGCTCCGGGCGGCCGACGTCGAGCTCCGGAAGCGCATGCGAACCGTTTGGCCGTACGCTGCCTCTTGAGGAAGCATGAGCGCCGACCGACCCCAGCGCGCCCTCGTCCTCCGGGCCCAGTCCGGCGATCGTGAGGCCTTCGACGCCCTGCTCCGCGAGATCGCGCCCCCGCTCCTCCGGTACCTGACGCGCGTCACCGGAGAGAGCGCGCTGGCCGAGGATGTACTGCAGGACACCCTCATCGCCATCGTCCGCAAGATCGAGTGGCTCAGCGACGCGTCGCTGTTCAAGGCCTGGGCGTACCGCATCGCGTCCCGCGAGGCGTTCCGGACGCTTCGCAAGCGGCGCCCCGTGGAGCCCATCGAGGAGATCGCGGCGGCGGCGATCGAGCCGCCCGATCCCTGGCAGCGCGAGCGTCTCCTGGCCTCGCTCGATCACCTCTCCCCCGCCAGCCGCGCCGTGATCACCCTCCACTACCTCGAGGAAATGCCCCTCTCCGAGGTCGCGGCCGTGCTCGACCTCACCCTCGGCACGGTCAAGTCGCGCCTCTCCTACGGCCTCACCCGCCTGCGAAAGGAAACCCTCGCATGAAGAAGATCAAGCCCGACCTCGTCATCTTTCTCATCCTCGACAGTCTCGTCGTCATCGCCGTCATCGTCGCCGTGCTCCTGAAGAAGGGATGAACGCCATGACCAACACCAATCTCGACTCCATCCGCGCCGCCGCCCTGGCCAAGATCGACCGCGCCGAGCTGTACTTCAAGCTCTCCCTCTACGGCGCGCTGCTCTTCGAGGGCCTCTTCCTCGCCGGCATCCTCTACTTCGCCGACTTCAGGGACCCCCTGCACCGGCTCATCCTCTGCTGCACCGGCATCATCTACATGCCCGTGATCCTCGGCCTCATGGCCCTCGGCGCGCACATCAACCGGAGCACGCTCCGCGTGCTGGCGCGGTTGGATGAGTAGGGCGGGCGGGTGGCACGAGGAACGCGCCTCGCGCCCCACCCGCCCAGGTCCCTCGCTGCGCTCGGGATGACACAGAGGGTGCATGCTAGGATTCGGCCTCGATGTCGACCCCCGAGACCCAGCCTCGCACGCAGTTCACGCGTGAGAGCATCATCGACGACTACCGCATCGCCGTCCGCAGCCGGCAGGCCAGCCTCATCGGCCGCCGAGAGGTCCTCACCGGCAAGGCCAAGTTCGGCATCTTCGGCGACGGCAAGGAGATCCCCCAGCTGGCCTGGGCCCGGGCCTTCCGCAAGGGTGACTGGCGCTCCGGCTACTACCGCGATCAGACCTTCATGCTCGCCCTCGGCCTGGCCACGCTCGAGGAGTTCTTCGGGCAGCTCTACGCCGACACGGACGTCGCGCACGATCCGTGGTCGGGCGGGCGCTCCATGAACGCGCACTTCGCCTCGCGCATGCTCAATCCCGACGGCACGTGGAAGAGCCAGACCGAGACCTACAACGTCTCCGCCGACCTCTCGCCGACCGGCTCGCAGATGCCGCGCCTGGTCGGCCTCGGATGGGCCTCGCGCCTGTACCGCGAGCTCGGCCTCGACGCGCCGCAGTTCTCGAAGAGCGGCGAGGAGATCGCCTGGGGCTCGATCGGCAACGCCAGCTGCGCCGAGGGGATGTTCTGGGAGTCGCTGAATGCCGCCGGCGTCCTCGGCATCCCCATGGTCGTCTCCATCTGGGACGACGGCTACGGCATCTCCGTCCCGAACGAGTACCAGATCACCAAGGGCAACCTCTCCGAGCTGCTCAAAGGCTTCCAGCGCGAGTCGAAGTCGAGGCAGGGCTTCGACGTCTACACCGTCAAGGGCTGGGACTACGCCGCGCTCTGCGAGACCTACCTCGCCGCGGCGGACCTCTCCCGCAAGGAGCATGTGCCGGCCATCCTCCACGTCACCGAGGTGACCCAGCCCCAGGGCCACTCCACCTCGGGCAGCCACGAGCGCTACAAGTCGAAAGAGCGCCTGGAGTGGGAGGTCGAGTTCGACGGCATCCGCAAGATGCGCGAGTGGATGATCGCCCAGGGCATCGCCACGGCCCAGGAGCTCGACCAGTACGAGAAGGAAGACACGCGCCTCGTGCGCGAGGCCCAGCGCCGCGCCTGGGACGCCTATCGCGCGCCGATCGACGCCGAGATGCAGGAGGCGCTCGCCTTCCTCGACGACGCGGGCAAAGAGGAGCTGCGCAAAGTGCAGGCGCCGTTCCGCCGCGACATGGTCCGCGCCGTCGCCGGCGCCGTGATCCGTGGAGCGGCGGGCTCTCAGCCCGCCGAATGGCTGCGCGGCAAGCTCGCCGAGGGCGACCGCCGCTACGGCGCGCATCTCTACAGCGACGGCGCCGAGGCGGCGACCGCGGTGCCGGAGGTGAAGGCGGA
>JBIOTX010000437.1:0-12932 GCA_044866315.1 Thermoanaerobaculia bacterium
TTCCTGGCCGTCCTCGACAACGAGGGCGATCCCGACGGCAACGCCGCGTACGGGAACTCCTTCGTCACCAACGCCCGCTTCGCCGACGCGCAGTTCTTCTACGAGACCGATCGCCGGAAGCGGCTCGAGGAGCGCCTCGAGCAACTCTCCCACCTCCAGTTCCAGGAGAAGCTCGGCGACTACCTGCAGAAGACCAGGCGCATCGAGGCCATCACCCGCGGCATCTGCGAGGCCATCGGAGTCGACGCCACCGACGCCGTGACCGCGGCGCGGCTGTGCAAGACCGACCTGGTCACGGAGATGGTGAAGGAGTTCACCGATCTCCAGGGCCGCATCGGCGGCATCTACGCGCGCGAGGAAGGGGAGCCGGAGACGGTCTGGCAGGCGATCTACGACCACTACCAGCCGGTCAACGTCGACGACGCGCTGCCGCGTGAGCGTGCCGGGTGCGTCGTCTCCCTCGCCGACAAGATGGACACGCTGGCCGGCTTCTTCAGCATCGGCCTCAGGCCCACCGGCTCGCGCGATCCCTTCGCCCTGCGCCGCGCCGCGCAGGGGGTCGTGCAGATTCTCCTCAACCGCGACAAGCGGCAGATCCGGATCACGACCGACCAGCTCTTCGACCTCGGCCTGGCCCAGCACAGCGCCGGGCCGGAGGTGAAGCAGGAGCTGGTCGCGTTCTTCGCCGAGCGGATTCAGACCATCCTCGAGGCCTCGGCGTGGGGCTTCGCCTACGACGAGATCCAGGCGGCGATGGCCGCGGGCTGGCAGGGCGAGCTGTCCGATCTGGTGGACCGGATCCAGGCCGTCAAGGCCATGCGCGACCAGGCCGACTTCCTCTCCATCCTCGACTCGGCGAAGCGCATCGCCAACATCACCGCGGGGCACGACTCCACGCGCGTGGACGCGGCGCTGCTGGAGAACGACACGGAGAAGCGCCTCAATGAGCTGGCCGATACGGTCACCTCGCAGATCGACGAGATGATCCGGGAGCGGCAGTACCCGCGCGCGTTGGAGTCCTTCGCGGCCATGGCCCCGGAGCTGGAGACGTTCTTCAAGGACGTCATGGTCATGGTCGACGACGAGCGCGTGCGCCGGAACCGCATGTCCCTCTTGCGCAAGGTCGGCGGCGCGGCGATGAAGATCGCGGACGTGACGAAGATCGTCGTCGACCGCCGCGACTACCGGGGATGAAGCGGCCGGCGGTCCTCCTCCTGCTGCTCCTCGCGCTGTCCGGGTGCCAGAGGCCGGTCGAGGCTCCGGTCCCCGAGGGCTCGGTCTTCGCGCCGCCGAAGAAGCACCCCTACGACGGCAACAACCTCCTCAACCTCGTCTACGGCGCCTCGGTGGTCGCGCGCACGGCCGAACAGAACCTCGACACCACTCCGGTCCACGCCATCGACGGCTCGCCGCTCACGCAGTGGGTCTCGCCGCCGGGAGCGCCGAGCCAGACCGCGGT
Organism: Thermoanaerobaculia bacterium; assembly: GCA_044866315.1. GTDB lineage: Bacteria > Acidobacteriota > Thermoanaerobaculia > Gp7-AA8 > Gp7-AA8 > QHVT01. Next base: position 1,460 of record JBIOTX010000437.1, read on the forward strand.
CTTCTCCTTCCCCGCGCCGGCGCGCATCCGCCAGGTGGGCGTGCTCACGCCGGCGAAGGAGGTGCCGCGCGAGGTCCGCTTCACGTCCTCGCTGGACGGCAGCACCTGGCGCGACGTGGCCACGGTGCATTGCAAGCCGACGCTCGCCGCCCAGGTGGCGAACGTCCAGCCGTTCGACAGCCGCTACCTGCGCGTGGAGATCGTCGACGACAAGCTGGTCTACTCCAGCCTGACCACGGTCCATGCGGCGGGCGTCCTGCGCGCGCCGCCGGTGGTACCGGAGATCGAGGGCTGCTGGCGCATCAACGGCGCCCCGGCGGTCTTCCGCCGCTACGGCGCGCGCGTGGTCGGCCGGATCGACACGCCGAATCCGGTCCTGTTCGAGGGCGGCAGCGACGGCCGGGTCTACCGGATGATGTGGAAGCAGGCGGCGATGTGGGGGTACGCCACGCTCACCGTCGGCCCGGACGGCAAGACGCTCAGCGGCCTGCGCTGGCACGAGGAGGTCAACCCGCTGCACGCCAGCGATGCCTGGCTCGGCGAGCGCGTGCCGTGCGAGATGGTGTCATCCCGAGCGGGAGCGAGGGACCTGGGCGGGGGGGCGGTACGAGGCTCGAGCATCGCGCCCCACCCACCCAGGTCCCTCGCTACGCTCGGGATGACACATGAAGCGGCGGCGATCGCCCTCCTCCGCAATCCCGGACGCTGGGCGCTTTACGGCGTCCGCTTCGACGCCGCGGACCGCGTTCTCGCCGCGGAGAGCAAGGTCGCCCTCGACCTGGCCGCGCACCTGATCCGCACCTCGCCGTCCATCCGCTGGCGGCTCGTCGCCCACGAGTTCCTCATGAACTCGCCGGAGCGGAATCACGCGCGCAGCGCGGCCCGGGTGAAGGCCGTCCGCGACGCCCTTCGCGCGCGCGGGATCAATCCGAATTGGATCGAGGTCATGGCCGCGGGGGACCTGCGCCCGTCCAGCGCCGTGGACTCCACCTCCCAGCGGGTGATGGAAAGCGTCGTCGAGCTGCGCGCGGTCCGATGACATAATCCTGGCTGTCATGGCGACGACCGAACAGCAGGCGCAGTCCGCCGCGGAAACCGCCTCCGGAAAAAAGTACGTCTACTACTTCGGCGATGGCCACGCCGAGGGCAACGCCAGGATGAAAGACGTCCTCGGCGGCAAGGGCGCGGGCCTGGCCGAGATGACCAACATCGGCGTCCCCGTTCCTCCCGGCTTCACCATCTCCACCGCCGTGTGCACGTACTTTTACGCGCACGACCGGAGCTATCCGCCGGAGCTGCAGCGCGCCGTCGGCGAGAACCTGGCCCGCGTCGAAGAGTCCGTCGGCCGCAAGTTCGGCGACCGGAAGAAGCCGCTGCTGGTCTCCGTCCGCAGCGGCGCGCGCGCCTCGATGCCGGGGATGATGGACACGATCCTCAACCTCGGCCTCAACGACGAGACGGTGAAAGGACTGGCGGAGTCGTCCGGCGACGAGCGGTTCGCCCTCGACTCCTACCGCCGCTTCATCCAGATGTACTCGGACGTCGTCCTGGAGATCGACCGCGAGCACTTCGAGCACCAGCTGCACGAGCTGCGCGAGCGCGTCGGCGCGGCCACGGACGCGGCCATCCCCGCGGAGAACCTGCGCGACCTGGTGGCCACGTACAAGGGCATCGTCCGGGAGAAGCTCGGCAAGGACTTTCCCCAGGATGTGAACGAGCAGCTCTGGGGCGCGATCGGCGCGGTGTTCAGCTCCTGGAACAACCAGCGCGCCATCACCTACCGCAAGCTCAACCAGATCCCCGACGACTGGGGGACCGCGGTCAACGTGCAGTCGATGGTCTTCGGGAACATGGGCGACGACTGCGCGACCGGCGTGGCCTTCACCCGCAACCCGTCGAACGGCGAGAAGAAGTTCTTCGGCGAGTTCCTGCCGAACGCGCAGGGCGAGGACGTGGTGGCGGGCATCCGCACGCCGATGCCGATCTCCGAGCTGGAGAAGACCATGCCCGCCGCGTACGCGTCGCTGGTGGACGTCTACAAGAAGCTCGAGTCGCACTACCGCGACATGCAGGACATCGAGTTCACCATCCAGTCGTCGAAGCTGTACCTGCTGCAGACACGCACGGGGAAGCGCACCGGCTTCGCCGCGGTGAAGATCGCCTGCGACATGGTCGACGAGGGGCTGATCTCGCAGAAGGAAGCGGTCGAGCGCGTGGAGGCCAACCAGATCATTCAGCTTCTCGCGCCGGTGTTCGACGCCAAGGAGAAGGAGAAGGCCCTGAACGGCGGCCGCGTGCTCGGAAAAGGCCTGCCCGCCGGCCCCGGCGCTGCCGCGGGGAAGATCGCCTTCACCGCGGAGAACGCCATCCGGATGGCCAAGGACGATCCGGTGATTCTGGTGCGCATCGAGACGTCCCCCGAGGACATCGCCGGGATGCACAGCGCGGCGGGCATTCTGACGACGCGCGGCGGCCTCACGTCGCACGCGGCGGTGGTCGCCCGCGGCATGGGCCGCCCGTGCGTGGTCGGCGCGGGCTCGCTGAAGGTCGACTACCAGAAGGGCGAGCTGCGCAGCGAAGGGCACGAGCCGCTCGAGGAAGGGGACTGGGTCTCCATCGACGGCACGACCGGCGAGATCATCGGCGGCAAGCTGGCCACCCGCCCGTCGGAAGTGGTTCAGGTGCTGCTCGAGGGAACGATGAAGCCGGAGGAGTCGGAGGTCTACCGGAACTTCGACCGCCTCCTGAAGGCGGCGGACGAGATCCGCACCCTGGGCATCCGCACGAACGCGGACACGCCGAACGACGCCCGCGTGGCCCGGCTGTTCGGCGCCGCCGGCATCGGCCTCTGCCGGACCGAGCATATGTTCTTCGCCGAGGAGCGGATCCTGAAGGTGCGGGAGATGATCCTCGCCCGCAACGAGCAGGGCCGCCGCCGGGCCCTGGACGAGCTGCTGCCGTTCCAGCGCGCCGACTTCGAGGGGATCTTCCGCGAGCTGGCGGGGCTGCCGGTGACCATCCGCCTGCTCGACCCGCCGCTGCACGAGTTCCTGCCGCACACCGAGGCCCAGATCTCGGCCCTCGCCCGGGACATGAGCTGGGGCTTCGTGGAGCTGCGCAACAAGGTCAATCAGCTCATCGAGACCAATCCCATGCTCGGCCACCGCGGCTGCCGCCTCGGGATCACCTATCCTGAGATCTACGAGATGCAGGTGCGGGCCATCTTCGAGGCCGCCTGCGAGGTGAAGCGGGACGGACTCGACGTGCATCCCGAGGTCATGATCCCGCTGGTCGGGACGGTGCGCGAGCTGCAGCTGACGGCGGAGATGACCCGGCGCGTGGCCGCCGAGGTGATCCAGGAGAAGGGCGTCCGCATCGACTACCTGGTCGGCACGATGATCGAGATCCCCCGGGCCGCCCTCATCGCCGACAAGCTGGCCGAGACCGCCGAGTTCTTCTCCTTCGGCACGAACGACCTCACCCAGATGACCTTCGGCTACTCCCGCGACGACGCCGGGAGCTTCCTCCCGGAGTACGTGGACAAGAAGATCCTGGCCAAGGACCCGTTCGAGTCGATCGACCAGGAAGGGGTGGGCCAGCTGGTGCGGATCGGAACCGAGCGCGGCCGCGCGACCAACCCCGGGATCAAGGTCGGCGTCTGCGGCGAGCACGGCGGCGATCCGGACTCGATCCGCTTTTTCCGGTCCGTCGGGTTGAACTATGTGTCGTGTTCTCCGTATCGAGTACCGGTAGCACGGCTCGCCGCCGCTCAGGCGGAGCTGGAACAGAAAGCCTACGAAGGCTAGTTTCGTCCAGACAATCCAATCAGGGAGTCCATCCGTGAAGAACCTCGCTTCGGCTTTTCTCCTGCTCGCGCTCCTCGTGTCCCCGGCCGCGCTCGCCGGCCCGCTCCAGGACGCGATCTCCACCTATGAGTCGCCGACCCTCGGCGCCACCGTTCCGGTCTCGAACCTGACTCTCACCCAGGGTCACATGACCTTCCACCTGACCTCCGGCACGGCCGCGCCGGTGATCGTCGGCGGGGGCGAGACCATCGGCCTCTTTTTCTCCGGCAAGGGGACGTACACGTACGTCACCAACGACAAGACCGAGGCCGCGATCGTGCGCCACAACGTCAAGCGCGGTAGCGACATCCCGCTGACGGAGGGGCCGGACGGGCTGACCATCTCCGACTCGTTCGAGACCCTGCTGTTCGTCAGCCCGGGCGGCAAGCTCCCCGAGCTCTCCGGCTCGTCGATCACGGTCGACGAGGTGTGGAAGCAGCACCGGGAGTTCTTCGCCAAGGACGAGGGCCTGCCCGCCCACCTGTACGCGATGAAGAAGGTGGACAACCACCCCGGCGCGCTGGTGCTGGCGCAGATGCGCGGCGGCAAAGAGCCGGTGATGTACATTTTCGACGACGTGGTGCGCAACAGCGAGGCCCTGTACAAGCTGCGCAGCCCCGGGGCTGCCGCGCCGCCCTACTACAAGAAGTTCCTCTTCCGCCTCACCCTCTCCGATCAGCTGATCAACAAGGACCGCAAGAAGCACGCGGTGCAGAACTTCCTGCTGACGAACGTCGACATCGACCTCACCGCCTCGGACAAGAAGGACGCGAAGCACACCACCATCCACACCGTCACCCCGGTCGGGCGGGCGCGCCGGATCTACCGCTTCGACATGTACAACGAGGAGCTGGTCGATCTGGGCGACCTGCGCACGTACCGGGTCAAGAGCGTGACCGACGGAGCGGGCCGGCCGCTCGAGTACAGCCACCGCAACAACGAGCTCCTGGTGGCCCTGCCGTCGGCGGTTCCCGTGGGCAGCACGGCGACGATGAAGTTCGAGGTGGAGGGCGACTTCCTCCATCATCCGCAGGGCGACAGCTACTGGGAGCTCGGCACCAAGCCGTGGTTCCCGCAGCCGGAGCTGGGCGAGCAGTACTACACGTTCCACGCGGTGGTGCGGATCCAGAAGCCCTGGATCGCGCTCTCGCCGGGCGTGACCATCCGCCGCGGCGAAGAGGGCAACTACAACGTCGTCGAGACGAAGATCGAGCAGCCGGTGCAGTTCGCCTCGATCCTCGGCGGCCGGTACTACTTCGGCGAGGACACCCGCAACGGTCTCACCGTGCGCGTGGCCTCGTACGCGCAGAACGATCAGATCGCGTTCAAGAAGCTGGGCAACCTCGCTCACCAGATGATCGAGTACATGTCCTTCTTCCTCGGGCCGTTCCCCTTCTCCGAGTTCAACATCATCGAGAAGAACCAGTACGGCTACGGCCAGGCCCCTCCGGCGACGATGTTCATCACCAAGGAGGCCTTCAACCCGCACGACGACCTGATGAGCCAGTTCGGCTCGAAGTTCATCAACCACGTCTTCGCCCACGAGATCGCCCACCAGTACTGGGCCCACGTGGTGAAGATGCCCTCCGGCGAGGAGCAGTGGCTGACCGAATCGTTCGCCGAGTACACGGCCGGCCTGCTGATGAAGAAGCACAAGGGCCAGCGCCACTTCGACAGCCTAGTCAAGAACTGGCGGGCCGATGCCGCAAAGGCGACGGAAGACTCGTCGATCCCGATGGCCAATCGTCTCTTCGGCGCGGGCGATCGCTCCGGACAGCGCCGCAGCTACCTGGTCTACGACAAGGGCGCCTTCCTGCTCTCCCAGATCCACAAGGAGATCGGCGACGACCAGTTCCTCACCTTCATGAAGTCGTACCAGAAGACCTTCCGCTGGAAGTTCGGCTCGACCGAGCACGTGGCGGGCATGCTGAACTTCGTGACGAAGAAGGACTTCAACCCGTACTTCGAAGAGAACTTCTGGGGAACGGGACTGCCCGAGATCAAGAAGTGAGTGAATGGTGTGGGGCAGGCCTCAGGCCTGCTCCACACGGTGAATCGCCACGGAAGCGTTTCCGCTGCCGAAGACCGAGGCGATGAGAATGGGCATCAGCGCCATGAGTCTCTCCCGGCGAATCGCATTCGCGCTGCTGGCCTTCCTCCTCCTCACCGGAGCGAAGTCCCGCTCCGTCCGCCACCCCGCCAACCCCCCGCCTCCCGATGTCTTCACCTACTCCGAGCCGTGGAAGGTGGCCACGAAGCACGTGGCGCTGGACCTCACGGTCGATTTCCATACCCGGCGGCTCTCGGGATCGGCGACGCTCGAGATCGAGAACTTCAGCCGCGCCGGGTCGCTCGTCCTCGACACCAGCGGCCTCGACATCCACGGCGTGACGCGGGAGGGCGAGCCGGCCTCGTTCAGCCTCGGCGCGGCCGGCGACTGGGGCCGGCCGCTCTCCATCGCCATCGAGCCGGCGACGCGCTTCGTGCGCATCGACTACACCACCAGCGCCGACGCGGACGGACTGCACTGGAACACCGCCGCGCAGAGTCTCGGGCGGGTGATGCCCTACCTCTATTCGCTCAACGAGCCGATCGGCGCGCGAGGCTGGATCCCGATCCAGGACACGCCGGCAACGCGGATGACCTACTCGGCCACGATCCACGTGCCGCCCGGTTTCCTGGCGCTGATGTCCGCCGGCGACAACCCGCGCAGCACGAGTCCGTCGGGCGTCTACACGTTCACGATGACCCAGCCGATCCCGGCCTATCTCATCGCCCTCGCCGCCGGCCGGTTGGAGTACCACGCCTTCGACGAGCGCACCGGCGTCTATGCCGAGCCGGAGCTGATGCCCGACGCTGCCTGGGAGCTGCAATACCTCCCGGCGATGATGGCCGCCGCGGAGCGGATCCTCGGTCCACACCCCTTCCCGCGCCACGACCTGCTGCTCCTGCCGCCGACCTCGGTGATCGGCGGGATGGAGCATCCGATGCTGAACTTCATCAATCCATTCGGCGCGGTCACCGGAAACCGGCCAGGAAAGCCGGAGCCGTCGCTGCTGATCGCCCACGAGCTCGCACATTCGTGGGCGGGCGACGCGACGACGCTCGCCCACTGGAACGACGTTTGGCTCAACGAGGGGATCACCTCGTATCTCGCGCTACGCATCATCGAGCAGATGTCCGGCATGGAGCGGGCGGAGTTTCACTTCTTCAATGACCGCCGCTCCTACGAGGGTTACGCGGCAGCGGTGCCCGATCCGCGGCTGACGATCCTCCACCGCCAGGTCGAGTGGCCCGGCGAGGGCTTCGACGCCACGAGCTACACCAAGGGCGAGCTGTTCCTGAGGATGCTCGAGGACCGCATGGGCCGCCCCGCGCTCGACGCCTTCCTCATCGAGTACTTCGAGATGTTCTCCTTCCGCTGGGTCGACGACCGCTCGTTCCTGAGCCTCCTTCGCCGCGCCGCCCGGAACGACGACGATCTGATGCTGGAAGAGTGGCTGTACGCGGCGGGAGTGCCGTCGAACATCACCGCCCCGCGCACGTCGGAAATCTACGAGCGCGTTTTCGAGCGGGCGACGCTCTTCAGCGGCGGCGCGCCGATGCAGTCTCTCGACGTCGCGAGCTGGACGAGCCTCGAGACCGAGCTGTTCGTGCAGATCGCGTCGAGCCGGATCCGCTCGCGGATGTCCGAGGTCGACGCGGCGCTGGAGCTGAGTGCGCGGAACACGCCGCCGCTGGCCTGGCTGAATCACTCCGCGGCGTCGAATTACCAGCCCGGCTTCGCCGCCGTCGAGCGCGTCCTCGCGCGCGGCGGCAGCAACGGATGGCTGATGAGCCTCTATCAGGCCTTGTACAACAATCCAGCGACCCGCAGCCGCGCCGTGCAGTGGTTCTCGACGTACCGCGAGCGCTACCACCCCAACGTCGTCGCGTTCGTGAATCAGCTCATGGCGGAAGCGAAGTGGAGCGGCGGGCTTCAGCCCGCCGCCTCCCGCTTCTCCTTCCACCGGTGGTACAGCCACATGCCGGTGGCGACCAGGATGATCAACCCCAGGGCGTATTTCTCGATGTTCTCCACCCTCCCGAGGACCGCCTCGATGGCCCGGCCGAAGTAGTAGCCCGCGCCGGTGATGACCACGGCCCAGACCGCGCAGCTCAGGGCCTCGTAGGCCAGGAACTTCAGGATGGCGATGCGGGACATACCGATGATCACCGCGGCGGTGATGCGCAGGCCGTAGATCCACTGGGTGATGATGATCGCGGCCGGGCCGTAGCGCTCGAAGATGCGGATGCCTTTGCCGAAGTGGCGCTTCATGCGCGGGAAGCGCTCCAGGAGGCGCACGCCGTGGGCGCGGCCGAGCCAGAACCAGAACAGGTGGCCGGCGTAGGCGCCGGCGAAGGCGACGATGCCGACCAGGAAGACGTCCAGGTAGCCGCGGGAGGCAAAGAAGCCGGCGGCGATCAGGATGGCCTCGCCCTCCAGGAACGTGCCGACGAAGACGGCGAGGTACCCGAATTGCTGGAGGAGGGCTTCCGGCGACATCAGCAGTTCCCCACTGCAAGATTCGTAACTCGCCGGAAATGCGCGGCCTCCGCGGGCGCATTACACCTTCCCGGAGGCCCTCCATGAAACGAGTCCTGACGCTGACGATCGCGCTGGCCGCGCTGCCGCTCCTCGCCGAGGAGAAGACCAAAACCACGGGCGCCCAGAAGCCGGCGGACACGACCACCGCCGCGCCGGCCACCGCCCCCGCGCCGCAGGACTCCCCCCTCGTCGCCGCCGCCAAGCGGATGAACCGCCTCGGCAAGAAGCCGACGAACGTCATCACCAACGAGACCCTCACCAAGTCGGGCGGCACCGCCCACGTGACCACGTCCGCCACGCCGCACAAGCCGATCGTCCTCCCCGGGCCTGCCGCCGAGCCGAATCCCACGCCGGAGATGGCCGCCGCGAAGAAGGTCGCCGACGAGCGGAAGAAGGCCGAAGCCGCGGCCGCGGCGAAGCAGAAGACGGAGACGGAGCGCCAGGACCGGATCAACACCGGCGCGCGCATGGCCGAGGAGAGCCTCGAGGAGCGCTACGAGGCGGATGCGGAGAGCTACAAGGGCGACCAGCCCAAGGCGGGCCCGCCGGATCCACCGTCGGCTCCTCCTCCACCGCCGCAATTCTGACGCTCCGGCTCACCGCTCGCCGCGGTGAGCCCCCTCCCGGATCTCGAGCGCCCGGAGCACCTTCTCGAGCAGCACCCAGATCCGCTCGAGCTTCTCCTCCATCCGCGAGAGCCGCTCGTCGAGATCGCTCGTTTCCAGCTCGGAGAGGATGTCCCAGAAGATCGGATCGTTCGAGACGTTGCGCTGCGGCTTCTGCCGCGCGCTGAGCGTGTCGTCGGCGGAAAACTCCTCCGGATAACAGCGCTCGATCATGGTCTCGATCGAGCTCTCCGGCGCGATCAGGGGGATGACGGTGATGCCCGCCGCCTTCTCGATCCGGTCCAGCACCTCCAGGTCGGTGGGATCGACCATGGCCACCTCGATGCGGTCGCCGTCCATGCGTACGGGAATGACCTTGCACTCGACGGCGACCGTGCGGGAAATGCGGCGCAGCACTTTCTTCGGGATGTCGACGTGGAGGAGGCTGATGCACGGAACGTCGAACTGCTTGGAGAGGAAGGCAGCCAGGACGTTCTCGTCGATGAACTTCAGATCGACGAGCGTGGAGCCGAAGCGCTTGCCGGTCTGCTTCTGCTCGGAGAGGGCGATCTGCATCTGCACCTCGTCGATCAGGTTCGCCGCGATGAGCATGTCGCCGAGGTTCTGCCGATGCATCGGCTAATCGTATTGCAGAGACGTGGAGCGGCGAGCCTGAAGCCCGCCGTCCCCGTGTTTTCAGCGTCAGGCGTGACGATGGCGACGCATGGCGCGCCAGCCACCGATGAGTCCCAGGACGAGGCCGAGCCGCCCGAAGCCGAGCATCCGGGCCGCTCCGCGAGCCGACTTCTGGCCCATCCGGAACAGCAGCATCTTCTTGATGAAGTTCCACATAGAGCCTCCGTTCACACCCCCTATCAGGTGCAATCGCAAAGCCAGCACTAAACGCCTGATGTGACGTGACTTAGTCGCTCTTTCAGAGCGAAAAAGGCGACGTATCCGTAGCCGGTGACGAAGAGCATCAGGAAGGGCAGAGACAGCCATCGGCCGGCCATGGCGAACACGACGAAAACGCCGGCGAAGAAGAGCGTGAGGACGAGCTCGCCCCAGGGGACGCGTGAAGCGGCGGGCTTTAGCCCGCCGGCCGCTCCACGGTCTCCTTCTTTGGGGGTCCGATGAAAATACCCGCCGTTCTCGAATGCGCCCTCCAGCACCGCGGAGGCGTTGCGGATGGAGATGCCGAGGCCGACCGGCAGCACCGGGAGCAGCTCGCGCCATCGCGGCTGCTCCCGCCCCGCCCAGCGCTGTCCCTCGCGGTAGAACAGCAGCACCGAGCCGCTGGAGGCGGCGAAGAGGGCGAGGTCGATGAGGAAGCTCCACACCAGATCGTGGCGGTAGCGGATGACCATGCTCGGCACGATCAGCAGCGCCAGGAGCACGCTCAGAAAGTAGGCGGAGTTGTTGGTGAGATGGAACGCGGCCTCGGACTTGACCCGCGCGTCGAGATCGCCGCGCACGATCGACGGCAGCAGCTTCCGCGCGGTCTGGATCGAGCCCTTGGCCCAGCGATGCTGCTGCTGCTGGAACCCGCTCAGCGCGGCGGGCAGCTCGGCCGGCACTTCCACGTCCGGCAGGAAGACGAAGTCCCATCCCGCCAGCTGGGCGCGATACGACAGGTCCAGATCCTCGGTGAGCGTCGACGACGACCAACCGCCTGCCCCTTCGATCGCCGCGCGCCGCCAGATCCCGGCCGTGCCGTTGAAGTTGAAGAAGCGCCCGCCGAAGTTGCGCGCTGCCGACTCGACGGCGAAGTGGGCGTCGAGAAAGAGCGCCTGCACGCGCGTGAGCAGGGAGCGCTCGCGGTTGAGATGCGTCCATCGGGCCTGGACCATGCCCACGCGCGGGTCGGCAAAGTACGGGACCGTGCGCAGGAGGACGTCGGGCGGGGGGACGAAGTCGGCGTCGAAGACGGCGAACAGCTCGGCGTCCGAGAGCTCCATTCCGTGAGCGAGTGCACCGGCCTTGAAGCCCTCGCGCGACGGGCGGCGGACGTGCTCGACGGCAATGCCGCGTGCGCGCATCGAGGCGACGCGCTCGGCGACGATGGCCGGCGTGTCGTCGGTGGAGTCGTCGAGCACCTGGATGGTCAGCGCGCCGGGATACTCGATCGCCGCGACGGCGTCGAGGAGGCGCGCGGCGACGTTCGGCTCGTTGTACAGCGGGAGCTGAACGGTGAGCGGCGGAAAGACGCTCGCCGTGACCCGCGGCGGCTCCGGCGACCTGCGGCGCAATCTGACAAGATAGAACCGATGCAGGCTGTAGACGGCGAGGACGCTGAGGACGAGGTAATACAGCGTCAGGACACCGGTTTCCGCAGCGTTCATGGACTGGCGCTGATTCTACTCGCCGCCGCCGTGGCCCTCGGGCCGTGGGCCCTAGCGCGCTGGGACTTTCGCGGTTTTGTGATCGTTTACGCG
>JBIOTX010000438.1:0-4214 GCA_044866315.1 Thermoanaerobaculia bacterium
CCTTCCCGCAGAACGTCTACAACGGCCGGGTCAGCGTGAAGGTGATCAGCGGGACGGGCCGGGTGGCGGGGTACGGCTCCGTCATCGACAACTTGACGGAAGACCCGACCTACGTGCCGAGTCAGTAGTCCGCCGCCTCGCGATCCACGAACCACCACGTCTCGATGCCGCCCCCGGTTGCCAGCGCAACCGGGTGCGGCACTCCTTCGCGCACTTCGCGGATCACCGTCGCCTTCGACGCCCCCGCCGCGAGGACGATGCGCAGCTTCGCCGCGCGGATGACCGGCAACGTGATCGTCACCCGCCACTGGTCGAGCCTGGGCACGAACACCTCCGCGGCGATGCGGTCCTGCACCTCCAGCACGGGCGTGCCCGGGAAGAGCGACGCGGTATGTCCGTCGTCGCCGCAGCCGAGGAGGACGAGATCGAGCTGCTCCAGCCGCAAGGCCTTCCAGTCCTCCTCGAACTTGCGCGCGGTCGCGGCGGGGTCGTTCAGCGACGTATCGAAGGACAGCCAGCGCGAAGGGAAGAGCGTCCGCTCGATCATCGCCGCATTCGACTGTGGGTCGTCGTGCGGAACATACCGCTCATCGACGAGCACCCACGTAACCTCGTGGAGGACAGGCAATCCTGCCTGTCCGAGCAGCTCGTACACCGGCTTCGGCGTCGAGCCGCCGGAGAGAGCGACGCTCGCGCCGGGTTGCGCGCGCTGGAGGATCATGCGCGCGGCGGCGCGGGCCAGATCGGCCGTGTCGTCGAAGACCCGCAGGTTCATGGTGTGGTGCGCGCCTCCGGCGCGCCCCGGGCGGGGGGAACGGGAGGCACGCCGGAGGCGTGCACCACACCACTCATGCGATCCGTTCCGCCAGCTCGCGGGCGATGTTCAGCGTGCGGAGGTAAACCTTGTCTGCCTCGGGGCGCTTGAGCATGCGCACCACCAGGTCCTCGTCGTCGCGGCCGAGGAGCGGAATCACGCAGTCCAGGGCGGTCTCGGTGCCTTCGGAAGAGACCACCACCCCGCGCTCGCGGTCGCTGCGGATCACGGCGGCCGTGTCGTCGCCGAACCGCAGCTCTACCGCGCCGATGCCGCGCTCATTCCCCCGAGGGACGAAGTCGAACGCGACGTCGGCTCCGAGCTGCGCCGTCAGCCACGACACGTACAGCAAAGCCTCGGAGAGATCGCCCAGCGACGCGCCGCCGCCGGAGAAGACGCGGACCTTGCCGAGCGCGCGCATCCGCTTGCGCATGGACGGCGGATCGAACAGCGCGGCCGTGGCCACGCGCCACTCCTCCATGCGCGTCCAGTTCAGGTCCGCCGGCGCGGTGGTGGTCTGGCCGGAGATGCGCCAGACCAGGTCGAGATCGGACGCGCTGTCGAACTGCGAGGAGTCGACGATCAGCCGGTCCGCGGGGTCGAGCAGCGTCTCCGCATACAAGCGATGATCGCCCGGCAGGTCGCCCAACCACCACACCGCGACCGGCATGTCCGGCAGCAGCAGCGACGCCACCAGCGGCGGCACGTGATGCACGCGCTCCCCCGCCGCGGAGATGGCCACCTCCTCCGAGCACACCTGCCGCCCGTCGCTCACGAGATGGCAGTTCGCGGAGATCCACGACGACAGCTCGTCGGCCCCGCCGGGATTCGCGCGGACGACGATCGTGCGCTGCGGCACGGACGCGCTGGCGCGGCCGAGAATGTTCGCGGCGTGCGCGTGCTGCTCGGCCGTCCAGGTGTGGGCGACCACGTTCCACAGCGCCGCGCGCGTGACCGCGCGCTCCTCCTTCTCCTGCTCCTCGCGCCAGATGTCGGCGAGGCGCTTCTCGATGGTGTGGGCGTTGACGCGCACATCCTCGCCGTCTACGGCCTTCGCCATTTGCGACCATCCTTCTCGATCAGCCGGTCCGCCCCCTCCGGCCCCCACGTTCCCGCGGGGTAGAGCTCCGGCGGATTCGGATCCTTCTGCCAGCGCTCGAGCAGCGGGTCGAGCCAGGCCCAGGCGGTCTCGATCTCGTCGCGGCGGGCGAAGAGGGTGGCGTCTCCGAGCATGGTGTCGAGCAGCAATCGCTCGTAGGCCTCCGGCGGCTCGGCGCCGAACGACGTGGCGTAGCGGAACTCCATCGTCACCGGGGCGCTGCGAACGGCGGGCCCGGGCACCTTCGAGTCGAACTTGAGGGAGATGCCCTCGTCCGGCTGGATGCGGATGGCCAGCACGTTCGGCTGGGTCTTCAGGCCGAGGCGGGAGAACAGCGGATACGGCGCGGGGCGGAAGTGGATGGAGATGTCGGTGACGCGCTTCGGCAGGCGCTTGCCGGCGCGGACGTAGAACGGCACGTCCGCCCAGCGCCAGTTGTCGACGAAGACCTTGAGCACGGCGTAGGTCTCGGTGCGCGACTGCGGATCGACCTTCTCCTCCTGGCGATAGGCCGCGGCGTGCTCGGCGAGGACCGAGCCTTCGGCGTACTGGCCGCGCACGGCCTCCTCGATCGGGCGCAGCGCGCGGAGCACCTTCACCTTCTCGTCGCGCACGGAGTTGGCCTCGAACGCGACCGGCGGCTCCATCCCCACCAGCGAGACCAGCTGCAGCATGTGGTTCTGGATGATGTCCCGGGTGATCCCGGCCGTGTCGAAGTAGCCGCCGCGCTTCTCCACGCCGATGGACTCGGCCACGGTGAACTGCACGTGATCGATGTACTGGCGGTTCCAGAACGGCTCGAAGATGCCGTTGGCGAAGCGGAGCACGAGCAGGTTCTGCACGGTCTCCTTGCCGAGGTAGTGATCGATGCGGAAGATCTGCCGCTCCCGGAAGGTGGAGACGGCGACGCGGTTCAGCTCGCGCGCGGAGCGCAGATCGCGGCCGAACGGCTTCTCGATGATCACCCGCGTGAACGGCTCGTCGCGCTCCGGATCGCTGACCATCCCCTCGGCGCCGAGGAAGTCGATGACCTGGCCGAAGAACTGCGGCGGCACGGCCAGGTAATAGATCCGCCGCCCGCCCGTCCCGCGCGTGCGGTCGAGCTCCGCCAGCCGGCGCTTGAGACGGTCGTAGGCCTCGGGATCGCTGAACTCCCCCTGCAAGTAGAACAGCCCGCGCGCGAACGACTCCCAGATCGCGTCCTCCACCGGCCGCGTGCGCGCGTGCTCCTCGCACGACTCGCGCATGGCCGCCCGGAACTCCTCGTCCGACATGGCCGCGCGGGAGATCCCGACGATGGTCTGCCCCGACGGCAGGAGGCCATCGTGCGCGAGCGAGTACAAGGCGGGCACGAGCTTGCGCTGGGTGAGATCTCCCGACGCGCCGAAGATGACCAGGCACGACGGCTCGGGCACGCGCTCCTGGTCGAGACCCTCGCGCAGAGGGTTGGGCTCGAGGGCGGCTGCGGTCATGGGAGAGGATTGTATGAGGGCGAAGGCAGAAGGCAGAAGGCAGAAGGCAGAAGGATGATGAATGAAGGCCCCACCGGCGGCTGACGACCACCGTTGACCAAACGGGGGTTGTGAGGGCGGGTCAGCCTGCGCTATCTCTGGCGTTGCTTGAAGACGCGTAGAGATCGCTGCTTCTGTGGAGGTTTGAACCCCGCAATGAAGGCTGACCCGCGCCGCATAGAGGTACCACCTTTTGTTGCTCCGCGCCAGCGGAAGCACGCGCAGCAGAATCTGATGCTGACCTGCGGCGTACGCGTCCTCAAGACATCATTCGAGGAGGCGTAGGAATGGAAGTTCTGGTCGACCGAGGAGCAGGGATAGATGTTCACAAGAAGTCGGTGACGGTGTGCGTATTAGCGACCGAAGGGCGAACGGCTCGCAAGACGTTGCATCGATGCTCGACGTTTCATCGGGAGCTGGTGGCGCTGCGGGAGTGGCTGGCGGAAATGAAGGTGACCCACGTGGCGATGGAGGCGACCGGCGAGTACTGGAAGCCGGTTTATGAGGTGCTGGAAGGCTGCTTCGAGCTGGTGGTGGCCAACGCCCAGCACGTGAAGAACGTGCCCGGACGGAAGACGGATCCGGAGGATGCGGCATGGCTGGCGCGGCTGCTCCGGCACGGACTGCTCGGGGCGAGCTTTGTTCCCTCGCGACCGATCCGCGATCTTCGCGATCTGACCCGGATGAGAAGGAAGACCGTGCAGATGACCTCACGCGTGGAGAACCGCGTGCAGAAGGTTCTGGAGGCTTGCGGAGTCAAGCTGGGATCGGTGGTGAGCGATGTCTTTGG
>JBIOTX010000439.1:0-3144 GCA_044866315.1 Thermoanaerobaculia bacterium
GAGCCCGCCGCTCCACGTGATGAACGCGACGCGCTTGCTGTACGCGGCGCCGGAGAGCTTCCGGACGAAATCCTGGCGATCGCGGATGGTGACGATCTGGTCGGCGAAGTAGTAGCGCGGGTAGCGCTCGTGGGGGAGGAACCGGACCGGCTCGACGTTGCGGACCACGCCGCCGGCGCGGCGGAGGGCCTCGTTCGGCTCGCGGTAGACGCCGCGGTACCAGACGTTGGACATCGACGCGGCGATCTCCTCCCACGCGTTCGGCCGCGCCAGCGCGATCTCCGCCATCGACCGCACGAAATCCTCGGTCGGCTGCAGCGCGGTCAGGTCGTGGTCGATCTCCATCGCCAGCCGCAGCCCGTGCTCGGCGGGGGTCATCGGGAAGAGGCCGTTGCGCAGCATCCACCAGCGCTCGGGATGGGGGCGGAAGTAGACGTTCTGGCCCATCGTCCAGCCGGCGCGGTGGAAGATGCGGAACTGCTCGCGCTCGGCGGGGAACTGGCGGACGATGGGCGGCGGCTCTTCGAAGTACGACGACGATACGCGCGGCGCGAGCTGGGGCACGACCCCGCCGAGGTCGAGGAGGACGAAGAGGCCGAGGACGGCGACCCAGACCGGGCGGCGCACGCGCGCGAGATTGCGCAGGAGGAGCACGAGGAGCAGCGCGCGCGCGGCGGCGACGATCCACACGCGATCGCCGCCTCGCAGAGCGGTCGCCAGGATGGCCACGAGCGCAATCGCCAGCAGGAAGCCGAGGGTCGTCTTCCGCACGCGCTCGTTCCCGCGCAGGACCTCCTCGAGCATGCGCGCGCCGAACACTACCAAGGCGAAGACGCCGATGATGATGAACTTCTCCGGATAGCGCGTGGCGCGGGCGATCCCGGCGTCGTACAGCCACCGCAGGAGGGGCGTGTTGCCGCCGAGGGCCAGGACGATCGAGACCGCGAGCACGGCAACGGTGAGTCCCGCGCCGCGGGCCCGGGCCAGGATGCCGCCCGCCGCGAGCGCGGCCACGGCCAGGCCGGCGTAGATGCTGAAGAAGAACGGCGCGCGCGCCGACTCCAGCGGATTCGTACCCAGGAGATGCGGGTAGACGAGCTCGCCGACCCGGATGAGGGGCATGCTCCAGTGGCTGACGAAGGAGAACTCCAGCCCGCGGGCGCGGACGGAGTCACCGAAGTGATCGAGGAGGGGCAGGATCTGCACCGCCGCGAGGAGCACGGCCGCGAGCGTGATCAGGCCGACTCTCAGGACCGCCCGTACGGAGCGACCGGCGTAGATCGCGTACATGCCGAGCAGGAGTCCGGTCTGGAAGATGGTCGTCGGCTCGCCGACCAGGACCTGCAATCCGAGAAAGAGGGACGCCAGCCCGAAGTGCCGCAGCGCACCGGTTTGGAGGAACGTGCGCGTGTACAGGCAGGTCAGCGGCAGCCAGGCCGTGCAGAACAGGTACGGCAGGAGGTTCAGCATCGACAGCGTCAGGCCGCCGAGGCCGAAGGAGAGCGCGCCGATGAAGGCGGCGGGCGGGCCGCACTCCAGAGAGCGCAGGAAGGCGTACATGGAAAAGAGAGCGAGATAGACGTGCAGGACGAGCAGCAGGCGGAAGCCGGTCTCGAAGCTCGGCAGGAGGATCAGCCAGGTCGGCGGGTAGAAGACCTCGTGCTCCGGATTGGCCGCCAGCGGCTGGCCGGCAGAAAAGTACGGATTCCAGTAAGGGAACTCGCCATCGCGCACGATCTCGCGCAAGACCTTCTTGGCAGGGTGGTAGTAGTGCGTGACATCGCGGATGTAGAAGCTGTTCAACCCTGCAAGGACGTCGATGAAGAGAAGAGTGGCCAGCGCTGCGAGGAGAGTCAGCGCGAGAAGATCGGACCGGCGGGACGTCACGTCGGGCAGCGATTATTGCTCGACCGCTACCGGTCCCGGAAGATCGGGTGCGACCAGATCGCCTTCTTGTGCAACTTGTAGAAGAACATGGTCTTGAGGATCGCCAGTCCGTAGCGCACCCCGCGCCAGAAGCCGACCTGGGAGGCTTCGTCGAAATAACGCGTCCGGATCGGCACCTCCCGGATGCTCATCCCCTTGGCCACCCCCTGGGCGATGATCTCCGTGTCGAACACGAAGTCATCCGAGTTGGCCTCGAAGTTCACCGTCTGGAGGTACTTCTTCGAGTAGGCCCGGAAGCCGGAGTGATATTCGGAGAGGTAGACGTAGAACGTCGCGTTCTCGACCATGGTCAGGAAGAGATTCGCGAAGTACTTCCACTTCGGCATCCCTCCCTCGATCGGCCGCCCGCCGAGCATGCGCGACCCGAACACCGCGTCGGCCTCCTCGCGCAGAAGCGGCTTGACCAGCTCCGGGATGATCTTCGGGTCGTACTGATGGTCCGGGTGGACCATGACCATGATCTCCCCGCCCATCTCCTCCATCGCCGTCCGGTAGCAGGTCTTCTGGTTCCCGCCGTACCCGCGGTTCTTCTGGTGGACCACGGTGCGGATTCCCAGCCGCCGCGAGATCTCCACCGTGCGATCTTTCGAGCAGTCGTCGACCAGGAGGATCTCGTCCACCCAGTCCTGGGGAATGTCGTCGTACGTGGCCTCGAGCGTGCGCTCGGCGTTGTACGCGGGCAACACGGCAATGACCTTTTTCTCGTGAAGTGGCATGGGCGGCGGGAAGATAGCATGGAAGGATGAAGGGGGAAGCGCACGACGCCCTCATCATCGGCAGCGGCGCCGGCGGTGGCGCCGTCGCCTGGCGGCTCGCCTCCGCCGGCTGGCGCGTGCTTGTCCTCGAAAAGGGGCCTCGGTACTCTCGCGAGGACTATCGCCACGACGGTGGCCTGAAGCCCGGGCAGTTCATCCCTTCGCTCGACGTCGATCCGCACACGGTCGTCACGCTGCGCACGACCACGCCCGTCCGCACGAGTCTCGGCTGGATCGCCACCTGCGTCGGCGGCGGGACGGTGCACATGGGCGGGTACTTTTACCGCTTCCACCCCGAGGACTTCCGGATGCGCTCGCGGTTTGGCGAGTACCTCGAGATCGCCGACTGGCCGTACGGGTACGCGGAGCTCGAGCCGTACTACGCGGACGCGGAAAGGCTGATGGGTGTCTCCGGGCTGGCCGGCGCGGATCCGTTTGCCGG
>JBIOTX010000440.1:0-13189 GCA_044866315.1 Thermoanaerobaculia bacterium
AGGAGTACGAGCCGTTCGACGTGAACCTGCGCGGCGGCTTCCGCTACACGCCGGGCGTGCTCGCGCTGCAGTCGGTGGCGCTGCGCGGCCGCGGCATCCAGGCCTTCCTCTCCGGCAAGCTCGATCCGCTCACCGAGGGCGTGTACGACCTCAAGCTCGACTCGAACATCGAGCTCGCGCGCATCCGGGAGATCTTCCGCGTCGAGAAGACGCTCGCCGGCACGCTGCTCCTCGACACGACCCTCCGCGGCAAGCAGGGCGACTTCCGTCTCGCCGGCGGCTGGGTCTCTCCGTCCATCGTCGCCGACACGTACGAGCTGTCCGACGCCAAGGGGACACTCGATGTCAACGGCCAGAACCTGGTGATGAAGGTGGAGAAGGCCGGTTACGGCGGTGGACGCATCAGCGCGGACTACAAGCTCGCCCAGTACGCCGAGCCGTACCCGATGACGCTCGACCTCCGCCATTACGGGATCTCCATCGAGCAGCTCTTCAGCGACTGGACGATCGAGAACACCGGCCTGCGCGGCGCGGCCACCGGAAACCTCCGCTATCGCTGGAACAAGGACAAGATACTCGAAGGCGCGGGCGAGGGAACGGCACAGCTGTCGAAGAGCACGACCGCGTTCTCGAACGCGCGCTATCCGATTCCCGTCGCCGGCACGCTCGACTACGCGCTCGACCGCGGCACGGTGACCTTCCGCCGCGCGGAGCTCGACACCGCCGCCTCGCATGTGAGCCTCACCGGCAAGCTGAAGATCGAAGGGGTGGTCACCGATCTGGCGATGGCCATCCGCAGCACCGACTTCTCCGAGCTCGATCGCATCGGCTACAACTTCGCCCACGCCGCCGACAAGCGCGACTACGAGCTCCTCGGCCTCGGCGGCGCGGGAACGATCACCGGGACCGTGAGCGGCCCGATCGACAAGCCGCAGGTCGCCGCGCACATCGTCGCCTCGCAGACGCGCTACAACGAAGTGCTCCTCGGCGACGCGGACATCGACCTGCGCTACGACGGCAATCGCTCCCTGCTCACGTTCGAGCGCGCCGCGTTCCGCGAGGGGGGCGGACGGCTCGCGCTCAGCGGCACGGTCGCTTTCCTCGACCAAGGCGGCCCGCGCTTCGACATCGCCGTCGAGTCGAACGGCTATCCCGCCCAGCGAGCCATCGACGCGGTCGGCCTCGACCTGAAGATCGGGCCGGGGCTGGCGACCGGAAAGATGCTCGTCGCCGGCACGCCGGAGACCGGCAGAGCGACGTTCGTGAACCTGGTCGTGCGCCGCGCCGACGCCACGCTGCTGCTCAATGGCACGATCAACTGGCTACCCGGCGAAGGCAACGCCGTCTTCGATCTCGCCGTCACGGCGACGAACTTCCCGATCGCCGACATCGCCGCGTTCCTCGACTTCAGCGGCGTGCCGGTCGCGGGCGAGCTCACCGGCACGCTGAACATCCGCGGCCCGAAGGCGAAGCTCGAGGGCACCGGCACGGTGACGGTGCGGCGCGGCACGATCTTCGGCGAGCCGATCGACGTCGCCAGCGCGGACATCGCCTTCACCGAGGGGCGCATGCGGGCGACGAACGTGGTCGTGCGCTCGCCGGCCGGGGAGATCCGCGGCGAGGCTGAGCTCGATCTGGGCACGGAAAAGTTCAGCTACACGATCACCTCGTCGGCCATCGATCCGTCGAAGCTGAAGATCGCCGCGGCGCTGGCCGACCTCTTCGGCGGCACGCTGACCATCCGCTCGACCGGCGCAGGCACGTTCACCCAGCCGGAGCTGGTGGTCGAGATCGTCCTCAACAACCCCACCATGCGCGGCCTCGCTCTCCCCGAGGGCACGCCGCCACCGTCGCTCTACGTGGCCATCCGCGGCGGACGGCTCATCGTTCGGGGCGCGGTCGCGGACATCCTCACCATCGAAGGCGAAGGCACGGTCGGCGAGAACATGGCCGTCGACGGCAACGTGCGGGTGACGATCACCGATCTCACGAAGGCCCTCGCTCTCTCGCCGATGACGTCCTCGCTGCCGGCGTCCGGAAACATCGTCCTCGACCTGAAGCTCGGCGGCAAACTCACGCCGATCGAGGCCCTGATCGTCGAGGCCACGGCGCCGGTGTTCAACGTCAAGATCGCCGACCACGCCTTCACCACGCCCGAGCCGCTGCGCGTGGCCCTGCGCAACGGCCGCATCGAGCTCGACTCGGTCGTCCTGACGAGCCCCGACACGAGCTTCACCGCCACCGGCTTCGCCGGCATCACCGGCGACAAGCGGATGGACGTCGATCTGCGCGGGCGCATCGAGGCCGCGCTGCTCCAGCTGTTCGTGCCCGACATGCGGGCCGAGGGGCACATGGACGTGGAGATGAGCGTCGACGGCGCGCTGAGCGACCCGCGCATCACCGGCACGGCCACGCTCGAGGACGCGGAGGTGAAGTTCGCCGGCTTCCCGCAGCTGATCGACCAGATCAACGGCACGCTGCGCTTCCGCGGCGACCGCATCGAGATCGAGCGGATCGGCGCGGTCGTCGGCGGCGGCCGCGTCGTCGTCGGCGGCCTCATCGCCATGGAAGGGATGATGCCGAAGAGCGTGCGCATCACCCTGCAGGGAAGCAACGTCGCCCTGCGCTACTACGAAGGCCTCTCGCTGCAGGGCGACTTCGCGCTGCTGCTCAGCGGCGACGTCAATCAGGCCGTGCTCGCCGGCGACGTGCAGGTCACGCGCGCGCTCTACTTCCGCGACTTCGACATCCAGCAGACGCTGCTCAACATCGTGCTCTCGCGCAGCCGCGTCGCGCCGACCACGGCCGCGACGTGGCAGGACCGCATCGGCCTGCGCATCCACCTCACCGCGCCGGAGACGCTGGCGGTGCGCAACAACATCGCCGAGGTGACCGGGAGCGCGGAGCTCGAGGTCACCGGCACGCTGGCCAACCCGGTGATCCTCGGCGAGGTCACGCTCGATGAGGGCGGGCGCGTGCGCATCCAGGGCGTCGACTACCGCGTCGTCCGCGGCACGATCGCCTTCCAGAACCCGTTCCGCATCGATCCCTTCTTCGACGTCACCATCGAGGGCACGGTCAGCGGCGGCGTCTCCGAGATCGAGAGCGGACCGCTGGAGGTGACGGTGAACATCACCGGCACGATCGACCGGATCACCCCGTCGATCACCAGCGATCCGCCGGCCAGCGACATCACCCTCTTCTCCATCCTCGGCTTCGGCGGTCTCACCGGCGGTACGGGCGGCGCGCAGCAGCCGGGCGCCGGCGTGATCGGACAGGGCCTGCTCTACCAGAGCGTGATCAATCTCATCGGCTCGCGGGTGCTCCCGTTCGTCGACTCCTTCGCCTACGACCCGGGCACGCTCGACACCGGCAGCGGCGCGGGGCCGAAGGTGACGTTCGAGAAGCGCCTCTCCGACCGCATCCGCTTCCTCCTGGTCTACAACCTCGACAACGACGAGAGCCGGCAGGTCGTGGAGTGGCTGGTCAATCGCGACTGGACGCTGCAGCTCACGCGCGACGAGACCGACGAGTACCGTCTCGACGCGCGCTTCCGCCGGCGCTACGAGGCGCACTGGGGCTTTGCACGGGACGAAGAGGATCTCGCCACCACGGCGGTGATGGCGGGATCCACACCCGCTGCACCCGTGACTCCTCCCCCGCCGGTGACGACGGTGAACCCCACGGCCGCGCAGAGCCTCCCCATCACCCAGATCAACTTCCGGGCGGACGCGCGCTTCGACACCTCCACGCTCGCGCGCGAGGTGACCCTGCAGCCCGGCCAGCGCGTCTCCATCCGCGAGCTGCAGTCGTCGATCAAGAACCTCTTCGCCACCGGCAACTTCCGCGACATCCGGGTCGACGCCGCCCCCGTGGACGGCGGGCTGGTGCTCACCTTCTCGCTCTATCTCCACTACCGCATCGACGACATCTCCCTCGCCGGCCTGGGCGGCCGCGACCGCTCGCGCGCGCTGCGCGAGCTCACCATCCGCAGCGGGGAGGTCCTCTCTCTCGACGACGTCGACGACAGCGCAGTGGCGATTCAGGAGGAGCTGCAGAAGCAGGGCTATCTCGACGCCACGGTCGATCCGGAGACGACGTTCGACCGCCCGCGCAGCCTGGCCGACGTCACGTTCCACGTGAGCGCCGGAGAGCAGGCCGAGATCGCCAACGTCGTCCTGGAAGGCAACCTCGCCCCGTTCAGCGCGCCGGAGATCCTCGGGGCGATGAAGCGCCGCCCCGGCCGCACGTTCCAGGTGAACGAGGCCCGCGAGGACGCCGACCGCATCCGCAACTTCCTGGTCCGCCGCAACTATCGCCGCGCGGAGGTGGAGCTCCTCCGCCACGACTACGACCGGGCCACGCACGGCGTGGTGCTGCACTATCGCGTGAACGTCGGGCCGATCGTGCAGGTTGCGGTCACGGGCGTGCCGCGCAGCGCGGTGCGGCGCTGGCTGCCCTTCGCCCGCAACCAGGAGTACAGCGAGGACGTCATCGACCAGGCCGCGGATCGCATCGTTCAGGGGCTGCAGCAGCGCGGGCACTTCAATGCCGCCGTGGACACGGAGAGCAATCTCGAGAACAACGTCTGGACGACCACGTTCCATGTGAGCCCGGGCCCGCGCTACCGCCTCGTCGACGTGACCTTCAGCGGAAACATCAAGGAGCCGGACGAGCACCTGCACGAAGTCGTCACCACCAGCCCGCGCGGCGGCTGGCGGCGCGCGCTGATGACCCTCTTCCGCCGCCCGCAGGGCGTGACGCGCGAGCAGCTCGGCGACGACCGCGACTCCCTCGAGGCCCACTACCGGCTGGAAGGATTCTCCGAGGCGGCGGTGGCCACGCCGGTGGTCACGACGAACGATGCGGCGGGGACGATGGTGGTCGACTTTCCGGTCACCGAGGGCCCGCAGACGGTCGTCCTCGCCGTCGGCGTGGAAGGCGTGAAGCAGGTGCCCATCGATGCGCTGCCGGAGATTCAGCTGAAGGCCGGCGGGCCGCTCAGCCCGCAGCTGCTGCACGACGACGTCGTGGCCCTGCAGACCTTCTACGCCGACCGCGGCAACGTCGAGGTGCAGGTCGCGCCGCGCATCGACATGACCGCCGACAAGACCGGGGCGAACATCGCCTACGTGATCACCGAGGGGCCGCAGGTCGACATCGACGAGGTGACCGTGCGCGGCAACACCTACACCGACAGCGAGGTCGTGCTGCGCAAGGCCGAGCTGACGAAGGGCGAGCCGTTCAGCTACCGCTCCATCCTCGAGGCCCAGCGCGAGCTCTACCGCCTGGGCATCTTCCAGCGCGTGGACATCCAGCCCGAGCAGGCCGGCACCACCGTCGGCGACCGCGACGTGGTCATCCAGGTCGAGGAGGGGAAGAACCTCACCCTCAGCGGCTCGGTCGGTCTGCGCCTCGAGCGCGGCGCGCAGGAGACGAACCTGAGCGACGACACCGTGGACGGCGGCGGCGAAGGGACCCCGGAAGCGGACGAGCAGCAGGGCGGCAACGGCGGGTCGCGTCTCGAGGAGCGCCTGGCCATCGCCGCCGCGCACCGGAACCTCTTCGGCACCGGCCGCTACCTCGGCCTCGAAGCGGTAGTCAGCCGCAACGAGCAGGAGTACTTCATCACCTACCGCGAGCCGTTCATCAGCCGCTGGAACGTGCCCGTGCAGCTGCAGATCTTCCAGAGCGACGACAACACTCGGCCGGGAACGCACATCCTCCAGCGCGGCACGTCCATCGAGGCCACGCGCGTGGCCGGCCTGCAGACGCGCTGGTCGGTGCGCTACGAGTACAAGATCTCCGAGTGCATCGACGGCGGCGTCTGCCTGGCGCTGCGGACGCCGGAAGGAGAGGAGGTCCCGGTCGAGGGCCTCGACCGCTCCCTCCTGGACATCCAGATCTCGTCCATCGCCCCGACGTTCTTCTGGGACCGCCGCGACGACATTCTCGATCCGCACCGCGGCTTCTTCGCCAGCGCGTCGGTCGAGTACGCCTTCCCGCTGTTCTCCGCCGACGCGAACTTCCTCAAGGAGTACATCCAGGGCGCCTACTACCTCCCGGTCTCGCGGCGCAGCGTCTTCGCCTTCTCCGGCCGCATCGGCCTCATTCAGCCGCTCGGGCGGGTGATCGAGGAGGACGGCACGATCCGCGACATGGAGCACGGCGACATCCCGCTCTCCGAGCGCTTCACCGCCGGCGGCGAGAACTCCCACCGCGCCTTCGGCCTCGACCGCCTGGGCAACCTCTGCCAGGACCCGAAGGACTTCGAGCCGGACGGCAGCTGCCAGCAGACCCTCTTCCAGCGCCGCAACGACGCGGGCGAGCTCGTGGGACCGGTCCTGCCGC
Source organism: Thermoanaerobaculia bacterium (assembly GCA_044866315.1). GTDB lineage: Bacteria > Acidobacteriota > Thermoanaerobaculia > Gp7-AA8 > Gp7-AA8 > QHVT01. Next base: position 6,352 of record JBIOTX010000440.1, read on the forward strand.
TGGGAGGCAGCGGCCTGTTCCTCGTCAACGCCGAGTACCGCTTCCCCGTCTTCGGCCCGGTCGGCGGCGCGCTCTTCGCGGACGCGGGCAACGTCTATCGCGACTCCACGATCCGCTTCAACAAGCTGCGCTACGGCCTCGGCTTCGGCGTGCGGTATCTCTCACCGGTGGGACCGCTGCGGATCGACCTGGGCTGGCCACTCAGCCGCCGGAGCTACGAGGACTCGTTCACCTGGTTCATCACGCTGGGGTACGCGTTTTAGGAGTGCGGTGGCGTAGCCACCGCTTTTCTATCCGGATCGCAAAGCGGTAGCCGTCGCTACCGCACTCCTAAAAGGAATCCTGGAGCGAGTCCGCGGCCGCCTGGGCGCGCTCCTGCTCCAGCCGGGCCAGGCGGGAGCGCAGCTCGCCGATCTCGGTGTGCAGCTTCGTCAGATCGTCCTTCACGGCCTCGCGGGCGATCTCCTGAAGCCGGGCGGTGAGCTTCGCGAGCTGGTCGGACTGGAACTGGGTGAGGCGGCTCAGGGGCTCGCCGAAGATGTCCTTCAGAAGCTGTTCGAAATCCTGCGGCATAACGAGAGGCGAAGTCGTGCGAAAATCACGCCCGCCCATGGAAATCCAGTCGTTTCGCGATTTCTGGCCCTACTACGTGCGCGCCCACTCCCGCCCCCGCACGCGCGCGCTCCACGCCGTCGGCTCCACGCTCGCCCTGGTGTGTATCGTGCTCGGCATCGCCGTGAGCCCCTGGTTCTTCCTCGCCGCGCCGCTGATCGGCTACGCCTTCGCCTGGTACGGCCACTTCTTCGTCGAGCACAACAAGCCGGCCACGTTCGGCCACCCCTTCTACTCCCTGGCGGCCGACTACGTGATGGTCTGGAAGATGATCACCGGGCGGATGGGCGCCGAAGTGCAGAAATACGTCGGTTGAAAAGGAGTCTTTCGCTCATGGGTCTTCTCGATGGGAAAACGGGAATCGTCTTCGGTGTCGCCAACAAGCGCTCCATCGCCTGGGCGATCGCCCAGGCCCTCTCCCGCGAGGGGATGCGCCTGGCCTTCACCTACCAGGGCGAGCGGCTCAAGGAGGGCGTGGAGTCGCTGGCCTCGACCCTCCCCGACTCGGTGATCCTGCCCTGCGACGTGACCGTCGACGCCGAGATCGACGCCGTCTACCAGGCCGTCGACGAACAGCTCGGCCGCCTCGACACGCTCGTGCACTCCGTCGCCTACGCCCCGCGCGAGGACCTCGAGAACGACTTCGTCAATACGTCCCGCGAGGGCTTCCGGATCGCCCACGACATCTCCGCCTACTCCCTGGTCGCCCTCACCCGCGGCGCGCTGCCGCTCTTCGAAAAGTCCGGCGGCGGCTCCGTCGTGGCCATGAGCTACCACGGCGCGGTCAAGGCCGTGGAGGGCTACAACGTCATGGGTGTGGCCAAGGCCTCCCTCGAGGCCAGCGTCCGCTACCTCGCCGCCAACCTCGGCCGCCGGAACATCCGCGTCAACGCCATCTCCGCCGGCCCCGTGAACACCCTCGCCGCGCGCGGCATCAAGGGCTTCACCTCGATGCTCAAGCACCACGCCGAGCGCGCGCCGCTGCGGAGGAACGTGGAGCTGGAGGAGATCGGCAACGCGGCGCTGTTTCTGGTCTCTTCGATGGGGGCGGGGATCACGGGTGAGGTGATGTACGTGGATTGCGGGTACAACATCGTGGGGTTGTGAGGCTCCGGCCTAACCGCCTTTGCTGGCGCGCAGTCGAACGTTCATGCGCCAGCTCGCCACCTTCACCGCTCTTCTGCTGTTGTCCGCGTGCGCGTCCGATGTCACCAGGGCACAACGAGAGATTCGTGCGCAATACGACCGCCTCGCGCGGGCCTACGAGGCGCAGGACATCCCAACGATCCTGGCCATGCGCGATCCCGCGTTCGAGACGTTCGGGCCACAGGGGCAGCATGACGACTACGAGCGCATGGCGGAGTACACGCGGCGGTGGTTCGCCATGAACAAGCCTCCCATCCAGTCCGAGTTCGTGATCGAGTCGCTGGAGCTGGTCTCGCCGAACGAGGCCGCGGTGCGCGTGCTGCAGCGCGCGAGCCGGTACCAGGAGCGGGAGGGGAAGCTGCGGCGCGTCGAGCACGAGGTGCGGCAGCGCGAGACCTGGATCCGCACGCCCGCCGGATGGCGGATACGGAAAGTCGACGAGATCGATCTGGCCGGCCGCAAGAGATGGATTGACGGCAAGCTCGAGCAGCCGGCGAACTAGCTGGCAGTAACGTCGCGCTCCCGGGACCTCAACGCCGCGGTCTCGGACTCCAATGTTGCGCTATCGCTGTTACATATTTCCCGCCACGTAGAACCGCGTGTTGGTCGGCTGCTCGACGCCGCCCCGAGGCTCCAGGGTCACGGCGAGACCCTTGATCTCCGTCTCCACGGGCAGGTTCTCGATGGCGATGGAGGCACTGCCGGTCTCGGTGACGTCGAAGACGCCGGCGCTCATGGGCCGGGGCTGGTCGGCGCGGATGATCCAGAGCTGGTAGGACTTATCGGCGGGGTTGGCGGGCAGATCGTGGAAGAAGACGACGGCCCGCCTGCGGTGGGGCTCCAGGAAGACCTTCGCCGAGGCCGCGGGGGCGACTTCCTGGCCGGCCAGGGCGATGGCCCGCGTCCCGGGTGAGGCCAGGGCGGCGATCTCCGCGGACAGCTTGTCCGACTGCTGGGTGAGGCGGGCGTTCTCGTTCTGAAGCTGCTCGATGACGGCGCGCTGGGACGAGTCGTGCTCCCGGGCGACACGGATCCCCATCTCGCGCCAGCCCCAGAGAGCGAGGAAGACCGTGGCGGCCACGGAGAGCCACCAGGGATTGAAACGCTTGCCCTCGATCGCGGCGGCGATCTTCTCGCGCACCGCCCGCGGAGGCAGCACCGGCTCGAGGCTCATGGCCAGGAGCAGCGCGGCCTCGGCATACTCGTCGCGGGCCCGGCGGCAGGGGAAGCACCCCGCCACATGCGCGCGAAGCGCTCCGGCTTCGTCCGGCGTCGCCGCACCGATGGCGTCGAGCGCCGCGATCGATTCGAAGTGTTCGTGCGTCATCACTGGTATGCCTGCAGCGCCCCACGCAGCTTCTTCATGCCTAGCTGCATGCGGGTCTTGATGGTGCCGAGGGGCTCGCCGAGGCGCTCGGCGATCTCGGATTGGGAGAGTCCCTCGAAGTAGGCCAGCTCGAGGGCGATGCGCTGCGCCTCGGGCAGCTCGGCGAGGGCCCCGTGCACCGCGCTTCGCTCCTCGGCCTGAATGGCGTTGTCGGCGCCGGTGGTCTTGTCCACGAACGCCGAGTGCACGGAGATCTCCCGCCCGGCCTCGTCCTCGCGCTCGACGCGGATCTTCCGGGAGCGCAGGCGGTCGATGCCCCGGCTGCGGGCGATGGAGATCAGCCAGGCGATCTCGCTGCCGCGGACGACGTCGAACATCCTGGCGTTCGTCCAGGCCTTCACGAATGTCTCCTGCAGCACCTCCTGGGCGTCGTCGGCGTTGCAGAGGATGCGCAGCAGGAGCGCGTAGATGGTGGAGGAGTAGCGGTCGTAGAGCGCCTCGAAGGCGCTGGCGTCGCCGCGCGCGACCGCCGGCAAAAGCGCTGCTGTGGTGCTGGGAGCGGTGGAGCTCATCGCGTTACGCTGTGCGTAACAGTCTACGAGCCGGAGCGCGAATCGGATGTAGGTTCCTGCTCCGGAAACTCGATGTCGGTCTTCACGCCCTCGCGTCCGGGCTTGCGCGAGCCGGGAAAGCCGCTCGGCCGGCCGCCGCTCTGGCCGTTCTCGCCGTGCCTTCCGGAGCCGCCGTCCCAGAATCCCTTGTCTTTCACGTTCTCGCGGGGATTGCCAGCCATTTCTTTCACCTCAGCCGCAGTCAAGTCGTTGATCGTAAAGGAATTGGCACCTCAATCGCAATTCAAATAACCGTGAAAAGGAGGAGCTTCATGGTTGACAAGCTGAATCCTACCAGTCAGTTCCATCCGTACCAGCCGCAGGAGGCGATCCCGCAGACCGGCAGCAATACCGGCCTCGGCGGTCTCCTCAGCAGGTTCGGGCTCGACCAGAGCAAGATCGATGCGCTGGGCGGCAAACTTCGCAACACGAATGTCAGCGGCGGCCTGAACCAAGCCCGCACGATGGCGCGCAACAACCCCGGCATGGTCCTCGGCGGCCTCGCTGCCCTGGCCATCGGCGCGGGTCTGATGCGCAAGCGTTCGATGGGGCGGTAATCTCTCGCAGTTTCGCAAGGAGGACAGGCAGGATTGCCTGTCCTCCATCTTCAGTAGGAGTGCACGGCGTAGCGGATGGTGACGTTCCCGCCGCTGATCACGCCGCGGAGCTCCACGCGCGCGCGGGTGCGGTCCGTGCCCTCGGCGGTCCCTTCCCCGGAGAGGATGAACTCGTCCCCTCCCACGATCTTCGTGAGCCGGCCGGAGTAGCTTCCCTGGTCGTTCTCGCCGCGCTTGACGCCGCCGGGACGGCTGGTCATCTCCACGGCCGCGTACTCCGCGCCGTTCTCGGCCAGCGTCGCAGCGACGACTTTGGCGCGGAAACGGCGGGCCTCCTTCAGCTCGCGCGCGGAGTCGATGAGCATCAGCTCCACCAGCGCGAAGTAGAGGATAGCCAGGCCGACCGCGGCCATGAGCGCGAAGCCGCGCTCACTCTTCCGAGCGCGGCTGAAAGATGAGATCGATCGCAAGTCGTCCTTTCCTGTCGCGCGCGACCAGCTCGACGGCATAGGGAGCGTCGATCTTCACGGCGTCGATTTCCAGATGCTCGAAGTCCTCGGGGAGGCCGCGGGCGACCCACTCGGTGGCCTTGCCGACGCGGTACTCGCGCCGCTTGACCTCGCCCGGCGTGCTGAAGTCCCAGACCACCGTCAGCGACGACCAGTCGTCGGGATCGAGGGTGTCGACGATGAGGGTCTTCTTCGACTGCGTGTATCCGTCGAACTCGGTGCGGTGATAGGGGTTCTTTCCGTAGGCGTCGAGGACGTCGCGGCGCAGGCGGCTCACCACGGCGGAGACCTGCGGGTGGCGCATCATGTTCACCGGCAGCCGCTTCTGGTAGGCGCGCATCTCCGCGGTGAGGATGAAGAGGATGGCCAGGAACACGCCGAAGATCGTCATCGCGACCATGATCTCCATCAGCGAGTAGCCGGCCTGCCGGCGGCGCGTCACCACAGCGTCGAGCCTCCGGTGTGGACGCGCACGAGCGTGAGGCGCTCGTGGCGCTTGCCCTCGCGCCAGCGGATGGTCAGGGTGACGGACTTCACGTTCGGCTCGACATCGGCGACGGCGACCGTCGCCGCGTACGACCCGAGCGGCTCGAGCAGATCGAGCTTGCTCCGGAAATCGGCCGTGCCCTTCAGCTCGCCGTAGTCGACGCGGCGCCAGTACTCGGCCTCGTTGGACAGCACCTGCCAGGCCAGGATGATCTCGCTGGCCTGCTGCAGGCGGCGGTTGCGCTCGACGAAGGCCGCCAGGGAGATGGTGATGACCAGGCCGAGGATCACCAGCGCCACCAGAACCTCGGGCAACGAGTAGCCGCGCTGGTCCGGACGCATCGCGTGATTGTAGACTCCGCGCCCGATGAAACTCCGGTTTGCTCCTTCTCCGACCGGCTTCCTCCACGTCGGCGGCGCGCGCACGGCCATCTTCAACCTCCTGCACGCGCGCCATTACGGCGGGACCATGCTCCTGCGCATCGAGGACACGGACGTAGAGCGCTCCAAGCAGCATCACGCCGAGCAGATCGTCAGCTCGCTGCAGTGGCTGGGGGTGGAGTGGGACGAGGGCCCGGTCTACCAGAGCGACCGCCTGGAGCGCTACCGCCAGCGCGCCGAGGAGCTCGTGACGGGCGGGAAGGCCTACCGCTGCTACTGCACCGTCGAGGAGCTGGAGGCGGAGCGCGCGGCCGCGGAGAAGGCGGAGATCCCCTATCGCTACTCCGGCCGCTGCCGCACGCGCGGCGACGCGCCGGACGGGCCGCACGTCATCCGCTTCCGGGTTCCGCCCGGGGCGATCCAGTTTCACGACCTCATTCGCGGCGACGTGCAGTTCGAGGGAGAGCTGATCGACGACTTCGTCCTGATCCGCTCGGACGGCTATCCGACCTATCACCTCTCCGTCGTCGTCGACGACGTCGACATGGCCATCACCCACGTCGCCCGCGGCGACGACCACCTCTCGAACACGCCGAAGCACATCCTGCTCTTCCGCGCGTTTGGCGCCAACGCCCCCACCTTCGCCCACCTCCCGCTCATCCTCGGCAGCGACCGCAAGCGCCTCTCCAAGCGCACCGGCGCGACGTCGGCCGAGGAGTACCGGGACATGGGCGTGGTCCCGCAGGCGCTCTTCAACTTCCTCACCCTCCTGGGATGGAACCCGGGAGGCGACCGGGAGATCATCGGCAAGGAAGAGGCGGCACAGATCTTCGACCTGTCCGATGTCAACACAGCCCCGGCGGTGTTCGATCCGGAGAAGCTGCTCTGGATGAACGGGCAGTACCTGATGAAGATGTCCGTCGACGAGGTCTATCCGCACCTCGTGCCCTTCTTGGGCGACAGGGCGCGTCCGCTGGAGGAGCTCCGGCCGATCATCGAGCTGACCAAGGGCCGCGGGCGCACGCTGCGCGAGGTAGCCGCGCACATGGAGCCGTTCCTGGTCGCGGACGAGACCATCGAGTACGAGCCGGAGGCGGTGAAGAAACACCTCAAGGGCGACGACCTCGGCGCGCGGCTCACGGAGCTGCACGACGCGTTCGCGAACGCGGAGCCGTTCGACGTGACCACGAGCGAGGCCGCGCTGCGCGC
>JBIOTX010000441.1:0-24815 GCA_044866315.1 Thermoanaerobaculia bacterium
GACTCCGCTTACGCATGGGCGGAGCCGCAGCTTGCGGCGATGGGGGAGGCGGCGTTGCGCGAGGTGGCGCCGCGCGCGGCGATCGCCGACCGGGAGCAGCCGCGGCTCATCACCCACGATCCGCGCGGCGAGCGCGTGAGCCGCGTGGAGTATCACCCCGCCTATCGCGAGATGGAGCGCGTGGCCTACGGCTCGGGCATGATCGCGATGAAGTACCAGACCCACGAGCACTCCCAGGCCGCGCAGCTGGTGGGCTTCGGTCTCGGGTACCTCTTCGCCATGGCCGAGTGCGGGCTGTACTGCCCGGTGTGCATGACCGACGGGGTGGCGCGCGTGCTCACCCGCCACGGCACGGAGGACCAGGTGATGCGCGTCGTGCCGCATCTCAGCTCCACCGATCCACAGACGCTCTGGACCGGCGGGATGTTCCTCACCGAGCGCGCCGGCGGGTCGGATGTCGGCGCGAATCAGACCATCGCAACGAAAGACGGCGACGGCTGGCGGCTCACGGGACACAAGTGGTTCTGCTCGAACGTGGATGCCGAGGCGGTGCTCGTCACGGCGCGGCCGGAGGGCGCGCCCGCCGGGACCAAGGGCCTGCGCACGTTCCTGCTCCTCACGCGCGACAACCCCGGAGTGACCATCGAGCGCCTGAAGGCGAAGCTGGGCGTGCGCTCGATGGCCACGGGCGAGGTGACGCTCGATGGCGCGCGGGCGGAGGAAGTCGGCGGCTTCGAGGCCATCGCCGAGATGCTCAACCTCTCCCGGCTCTACAACTCCGTCGCCGCCTGCGCCGTCCTCGGCCGCGCGGTGTACGAGGCCCGGCACTACATCGAGAAGCGGCAGGCCTTCGGGCGGCCGATCCTGGAGTGGCCGCTGGCGCAGGAGACGTTCTTCGACCTGGAGGCGGAGCACGTCGGCGCGCTCCTCTTGACGTTCGAGGCCGTCGATGCCCTCGGCCGCGCCGACGCCGGCGACGCCGAGGCCGCGCGGCTGGTGCGCGTGCTCACGCCGATCGTCAAGGCGGTCACAGGCAAGCTGGCGGTGCCGTGCGTCTCCGAGGCCATGGAGCTCATCGGAGGGAACGGCTACATCGAAGAGAGTCCGCTGCCGCGCCTCTTGCGCGACGCGCAGGTGCTGCCGATCTGGGAAGGGACCACGAACATCCTCGTCCTCGACGCGCTGCGGGTGATGAACAAGGATGGTACGCACGAGCTGCTGATCGCCCGGATCCGCAAGCACTACCCGCGCGAGGCGGACGCGCTGGCATACACCTTCGCCTCGCTCGACGAGCACGACGCGCGCGGCTGGGTCGACCGCCTGGCGCGCCTCTACGAGCTGACGCTGCTCCTCGAGGCCAACCACGGCGAGTACGCGGACCGCATCCGCGAGCGGCCGCTGGGGCTGCTGCCGGGAGCGCGAACGTGGGTTTGATTTAGGCGGATGAAGGCAGAAGGCAGAAGGCAGAAGGCAGATGAATGAAGAGGTTCGAATGAAGAATGAAGAGGGAAGAAACCCTCACACCCACCGGTGATGCGGATGGGTGTGCTTCTTCATTCTTCCCTCTTCATTCGAAATTCTTCATTCCGGTCTCGGGCGACCGTTTCTGCCTTCTGCCTTCTGCCCTCTGCCCTCTGCCTTCATCTCCTAAAACAATCGCAACCCCTTCGCCTGCGTCTCCGCCAGCAAGTCGAGGAACTTCCCCCGCGCGATGTCCCGCGCGCCGAGGTAGCGCATGTGCGGGGTCATGACCTGGCAGTCGATGAAGGTCGCGCCGCGGGTGCGGAGGTGGTCGATCAGGAAGACCAGGGCCAGCTTGGAGGCGTCGGGGCGGAGGTGGAACATGCTCTCGCCGGTGAAGACGCCGCCGGCGTCGACGCCGTAGAGGCCTCCGGCGAGGGTGTCGCCTTCCCAGGCCTCGACGCTGTGGGCGTCGCCGGCCTGGTGGAAGCGCGTGTAGGCCTCCATGATCGACGGGGCGATCCAGGTGCCGTCCTGGTCGGGGCGGTCGGCGGCGGCGCAGGCGCGGATCACGGCCGGGAAGTCGCGGTCGATGGTGAAGGTGTACGGCGCGCGATTCATGGTCTTGCGCAGGGAGCGGCCCACGTGCAGCTCGTCGAAGAAGAGCACCGTGCGCCGCCGGGGGGAGAACCAGGGGAGGGGCAGGCCGTCGTGGGGCCACGGGAAGATGCCTTTGCGATAGGCTTCGCGCAACACCGGCACGCGCAAGTCCTCGCCCATCGCGACCACGTCGCTGGGGGCGTACCGCGGGTCGGGAAAGACGGTCATCGCAACTCGGAGACCATAACAGTTTCACCTGCCGAAGGAGGTCGATCATGCGGAACGCCCGGACCATCCTCGTCGTCTCCCTTGCCCTTCTCTTCGCCATCGCGCCGCACGCCGCCGCCTGGATGAGCTGGAACCTCGTCGAAGGCGGCGGGATCACCGACGCCGCGCCGGCCGCCACGGTCTACGAGGGCTCGACGTTCCTGTTCGCCAAGGGGCTGGACAACAAGGTGTACAAGAACCGCGGCAACGCGGCCGGGGCGTACTTCGGCAACTGGTCCGAGGTGCCGGGCGGCGGCCTCACGGACGTGGCGCTGGCGGCGGCATCGCACGGCGGGTATCTGTACCTCTTCGGCAAGGGACTCGGCGACCGCAAGGTGTACGTGAACCGGATGAATGCGAAGCGGGCCTGGACGGGGTGGAGCGAAGTGCCAGGCAACGGGACGACCGACGTCGCGCTCGCGGCGGCGTCGCACGGCGGCAAGCTCTATCTGTTCGGCAAGGGCCTCGCCGACCGCAAGGTGTACGTGAACGTCCTCGGCACTGCCTGGAGCGGGTGGAGCGAGGTGCCGGGCGGCGGCGTCACCGACGTCGGCCTCGCGGCGACGTCCGCGGGTGGCAATCTCTACCTCTTCGGCAAGGGAATCGCCGATCAGGGCGTGTACGTGAACGTCCTGCGCAACGGCGCGTGGGGCGCGTGGAAGAGCGTGGCCGGCGGGCGAACCGCTCTGGCGCCCGCGGCAACGACCATCGACGGCGTCGCCCACGTGTATGCCGTGGACATCGGCAGCCGGCGCATCTACGAGTCGCGCGCCCGCGGGGGAGCCTGGACGACGTGGGCCGAGGTGGCCGGCGGCGGGGTCACCGACGCCGGCCTGGCGGCCACGAACCGCGCGCTCTTCGCGAAGGGGATCGCGGATCGGAAGGTCTACGTGAACAATCGATAGGCGGTCACGCCACGTTGCGCAGGCGCCGGTCGTCGACGATCTTGCCGTCGAAGAGCGAGATCTGCCGGGCGGCGCGCTCGGCGAAGCGCGGGTCGTGGGTGACCATCACGATCGTGCTGCCTTGCGCGTGCAGGCTGTCGAGCAGGTCCATGACCAGCTGCGCGTTCTTCGAGTCGAGGTTGCCCGTGGGCTCGTCGGCGAGGAGCACCTTCGGCCTGCCTACCAGCGCCCGGGCGATGGCGACGCGCTGCTGCTGGCCGCCGGAGAGCTGCGCGGGGTAGTGCTTCTGGCGCTCGGGGATGTTGACCTGCTCGAGCGCCGCGGTGACGAGCTCGCGCCGCTGGATGCGGGTGAGATCGTTGCGGAAGGTGAGCGGGAGCTCGACGTTCTCGAAGGCGCTCAGGTCGGAGATCAGGTTGAAGGCCTGGAAGATGAAGCCGATCTCGCGGTTGCGCACGTGGGCCTGCTCTCTCGGCGACAACGCGGTCACCTCCGCGCCATTGAGGTAGTACTTGCCGGCGGTGGCGGAGTTGAGCAGTCCCATCACGCCGAGGAGGGTCGACTTCCCGCAGCCCGACGGGCCGCTGATGGAGACGTACTCACCCTCGTCGATGGTGAGCCCGATGGCGTCCAGCGCGGCGGTCTCCATCTCCTCGGTATAAAAGACTTTGCTGATGCCCTGCAGATCGATGAGGTGTTGTGTGCTCATGGGACGTTCTCCTATTCGTAGCGCAGCGCGTCGCCCGGTTCGAGGGCCACGGCGCGGCGGGTGGGCAGATACGAGGCGGTGGAAATCACGGAGGTCATCAGCAGGACGACCAGCAGCGTGACCGGGACGGCGGAGTCGAGGACGTTGGGGATGGCCCGGCTCAGGGCGGGCATGAGCAGCATTCCCAGCCCCAGGCCGACGACGGCGACGGAGAGGTACACGGCACCCTGGCGCAGGAACATCGACGCGGCCCGCCACGCCGTCGCGCCGAGGGCGCGGCGGATGCCCACGTCCTGCGTGCGCTGGGCGACGGAGCGGCTGATGAGGCCGAAGAGGCCCGACGCCGCGAGGAGAGCGGTGATGAAGGCGATGGTCAGGAAGACGGGGATCATGGCGCTGGTGCCGAGGCTCAGCGCGGCCAGGTAGTCGTCCAGGGTCTGCAGGTTGTGCAGCGGCAGATCGCGATCGACGGCGAAGGCCGCCGCGCGCAGCGCCGGCCGCTTGTCCTCCGCGGAATTCGGCAGTTTCACCAGCACGTGGAAGTCCGCGGGCAGGGCCTGGCGCAACGGGCGATAGATGGCCCCGAGCTCGGCGTCGATGCGATACGGCGAGCCGGGCACCGAGGAGACGACGCCGACGATCGTCAGCCAGGAGGCCTTGTCGGAGGAGCTGAGCTGCACGCGCTTGCCGATCGCGTCCTGATCGGGCCAGAAGCGCGCGGCCAGCTCCTCGTCGACGATGGCCACGGGGAGGGAAGTGTGGGCGTCGGTGCTGTCGAACAACCGGCCGGCGCGCAGGCGGACGCCGAGGAGCTGGAAGTAGTCGTCGGAGACGGCGGTGAGCGGGAGCATGAGCGTGCCCTTGTCGTTCGCGCCCTGCCGGTTTTCGATCGCCGCGGGGACGCGGATCGGCCGCGACGGAGGCGCGGACGTGAACGACACCTGCGCGCCGGGCACTCTGCGCTGGATGGCTGCGGTCAGGTCCTCCCAGTAGCGCAGGCGCTGCGCCGGCTCGGAGTAGCGGGCGCCGAACGTCGTCGGATAGACCGAGAACAGCGCCCCGGCCGTGGTCAGCCCCGTGGGCTTGCTGGTCTCCTCGTACACCGCCAGGACGACGTTCCCGCAGGCCACGAGGACGACGCAGGAGATGATCACCTGCAATCCGACCAGGAGCCCGACGCTCTTGTTGCTGCCGCGCACGGTCGCTCCCTTGCCGCCGGCGGCCAGCAGCACGGCGGCGTCCTGCTTGGAGATGCGCCACGCGGGCACGAGGGTGCTGAGCAGCCACACCGCCGCGGCGGCGATCACCGCGACCAGGAAGTCGACCGCCCGCACCTGCGGGAGATTGACCGAGCCGCCGGTGGCCATGACCTTCCGCATGAACCTGTCGATGCCTTGCGTCCACTCCATGCCCAGGTAGGCGATCACGTACCCGACGACCATGCCCGGCAGCACGACCAGGCCGGTCTCGAGCAGGCATTGCCGCAAGATACGGAAGCGCGTGCCGCCGAGGGCCGTGCGCAGGGCCAGCTCGCGGCTGCGCTCGAGCAGGCGGGCCAGGAAGATCATGCTGATGTTCACGCCGCCGAGGAGCAGCACCGCCAGACTCATGAGACTCATCATGGTCACGATCGGCTTCGAGCCCGAGGTGAACGTCCGGGCCGCGGGAATCAGGCCGACCCGGCGCGCGGCATTGAAGAGCTGTGGATAGTCGCGATTCACGCGATCGATGGCGGTCTTCATCTCGCCGGCGACGCCCTCGGCGCCCTGGTCGCCGCGCGGCACGACGATCGGGTAGACCGTCTGCGTCGAGTCGCCCGGGCGCGCCAGCTGCGGGAGCTGCAGCGGCTGCCAGGCCTCGAAGTACCGCAGCATCACGAAGTCTTTGGGCATGACCCCGACGATCTGCACCGGCTTGGCGTCGATGCGGGCGGTCTTGCCGATGATGGCCGGATCGCCGGCGAAGTAGTTCTGCCAGGCATCGAAGCTGAGGATGACCACCGGCGCGGCCTGGGGGTGCCCGTCCCGCTCCTCGAACACGCGGCCCAGGTGTGGAGCGACGCGCGTGGCGGCGAGGAGGCGCGGGCTGATGTCCGCCCCGCGCAGGCTGGTCGTGGCCTGTCCCTCGCTCAGGACCATGGAGCGGATGGCGTAGGCGCCGAGGACGTCGGCGGAGCGGTTGTGCTTCCGCAGCTCCTGCCAGGTGTAGGCATCGACGCCCGGCCGGGCGCGGTCGCCCGCCTCGGCGGCGATCTGCACGCTGTACCACTCCTCCGAGCCGGGGAAGCCGAGGGGCTTCCACATCTGGCTGTAGGTGAGGGCGTACGTCCAGACGGCCAGGCCCACGCTGAGGGCGACGATGCTGGCGCACATCAGCGCATAGCCCCACGACTTGCGGAGAAGACGCGATGCGTACTTGAGATCGAACCAGAGATTCATAGGTCAGTCCTTTTCATCACGTGGAGCGGTGGGCTCTTAGCCCACCGCCCGGCGGGCTGAGAGCCCGCCGCTCCACGTTCCCTTACTTGATGAGGATCCGTTGCTGGTCCTGCCACGCGCCGATCTCCGAGGTGATGATCTGATCGCCGGCCTGGAGACCCTGGAGCACCTGCAGGTAATTGAGTGAGACCTGGCCGGCCCGGATGCGCACGCGCGTGGCGTAGCGGCCGGCCGGATCGAGCTTGTAGACGGCGAGGTCGGAGTCGTTCTTCACGTAGGCGGGCTTGCCCACGAAAAGCGTGTTCGGCAGCCGGGCGATGTAGACGATGCCTTCCACCGGCAGCTGCGGGCGCGTGCCGGCGGGCAGCGCGCCCTGGAGGTCGACGTCGACGACCACCGTGCCGTCGGTGACGCCGGGATCGACGCGCGTCACCACGCCGTCGACCGTTCCGTTGCGCGTGTCGACGACGACCTTCTGTCCGGAGCGCACCTGGGTGGCCTCGCGCGCGGGAACCTTCAGCTCCGCGTAGAGCTGCTCCTGGCGGGCGATGCGGCCGATCGGGCTGCCGGGCTGCAGCTGCTGCCCGACCTCGACGTCGATGGCCTGGACGATGCCGCCGATGCCGGCGACGACTCTGAGGTCCGCGGCCTCGGTCCGGGCGCGCTCCAGCGCCCGCGCGAGCTGGGACACGCGCGCTTTCCTGACCGAGAGCTGCACGGGGATGTTCTCGCGCAGCTTCTTGATCCGGCCGGCCTCGATCTTCGCGGTCTCCCGCAGCTGGGCCAGGTCGAGCTGGGAGCGGCGCAGCTCGATCTGGGAGATCAGTTGGTTCCGGGCCAGGGCCTCGTCCGCTTCGGCTTTCGCCTTCGCCTTCTCGGCATTGAAGCGGACCTGGGTGAGCACGACCTCCTGGTTCATCAAACTGCTCTCGAGCTCCGCCTCGGCCGACTGCAGCTCCGCCACCGCGCCCTCGTACTCCGACTGCGCCTCGTCGGCGGCGGCGGTGAGCTGCGGGTTCGCCAGCTCCACCAGGACCTGGCCGACCTCGACGACCGCGCCGGGCTTGAGGTCCGCCTTCACCACCCGGCCGGACACGCGCGCCGCGAGCTGCTCGATGTCCCGCGACAGGAGCTGTCCGTTCGCGGCGACCTTGATCTCCATCGTGCCCTGGCGGACGGTCTCGATGCTGAGCGTCGTCCGGTCGACGCGCTTGGTGCTGAAGTCGATGTTGGCGAGCATCACCCCGCCGCTGACGAGCGTCACCGCGATCACGGCGATGATGGCGGGGCGCTTGAGCTGGGAGGCTTTCGATTTCGTTCTGGCGCGGTCCATGGAGGTCTCCGGTTCCGTTAGATGGGCTCTCGATTGCGGCGCAGGCGCACCGCGAGGACGAGGCAGAGTGCGGCGAAGAGCAGTCCGACCCACAGGCCGGGCCGGCTCAGGAATCTCCCCAGCTCCAGCTGGGACAGCGTGTCGACGTGTCCGAAGGCGCCCTTGCGGAAGGTGAAGGCCTCCTTCATCGCTCCGCCCATGCGGTACTGGAGCATGTACAGGAAGGACATGGTTCCGAACGCGGCGCGCTCGACGGCGGAGATGGCCAGCGGCGGGAGCACGGCCCAGAGGATGGGCGCGCGCTTGGCCCAGGCCGAGACCAGCAGCAGCCAGCCGTAGATCGGCGCGAACCAGAGCACGTGCGCGGTCAGGCCGTAGACCATGATCACCAGCCCCTCGAAGAACGCGAGCTCGTGGAAGAAGCGGGCGGGAGGTACCCCCGCGGCCATCACCGCGAGGGTGGTGGGGAAGAGGAGGATCACCTGGGCGGCGATGCCGAGGACCAGGGCGATCGCCGGCAGCACCACCAGGGGGATGGCGGCCTTGGAGAGCACGGTGGTGCGGTCGGAGACCGGCAGCGACTTCCAGAACAGGATGCTGCGGTCGCGGCGCTCGCCGTACAGCGCGTCGAGGCAGTAGAAGAAGGCGACGATGAACGTGGTCAGCATGATCGGCGCGGGGGCCATCTCGAGATGGCTGACCATCGCCGTGCGCTGCTTCACCGGATCGCCTGCCGCGTTGCGGACCCGCTTGGCCTGGCCGATCGTGCCGATGAGCGAGGCGAACAGCACGATGGCGGCGACGATGAGAGGCGCCAGATAGACCGAGCGGTTCTCCCACAGCTCCCGGCGCAGCGACCAGTACAGCGGGCGAGGCTCGGTCATACCCGGGTCTCCCGGCCCATCACGGCCACGAAGAGATCGGCGATGCTCGGCGTGCGGAGGTCGCCCAGGGCGGCGAGCTGCTGGCGGTCGGCGCCGTCGAAGAGGAAGATGCTGCGGCCGAAGACCTGGCGCTCGTGGATCGGGCCGAGGGCCCGGGCCGCGTCGGCGTTCTCCGGGCGCACCAGCACCTCCAGGTAGCGCGACTCGAAGGTGTCCATGCTCGACTCCAGCACGATCCGGCCGCGATCGAGGAAGACGAAGTCGGTGAGGACGTCCTGGATCTCCTCGATCTGGTGCGTGGTCACGACGATGGTGCGGGTGCGGTCGAAGTAGTCGTTCAGCAGCGAGTCGTAGAAGCGCTTGCGGTAGAGGATGTCCAGGCCGAGGGTGGGCTCGTCGAGGACCAGGAGGCGCGCGTCGATGGCCATGATCACGGCCAGGTGGAGCTGGGTGACCATGCCCTTCGAGAGCTCGCGCACCCTGCTCGTCCGCTTGATCTCCGTCTTGGAGAGGAACCCCTCGGCCTTGCTGCGGTCGAAGCGCGGATGGATGCCGGCCACGTAGTCGAGCAGCTGGGTCACCCGGATCCAGCGCGGCAGCACGGCCACGTCGGCGATGAAGCAGACGTCGCTGGCCACGCGATCGCGCTCGGTCCAGGGATCGCGATCCAGGACCCGCAGCTCGCCCTGGTAGGGGGTGAGGCCGAGGATGGCGTTGAGGGCGGTCGTTTTGCCGGCGCCGTTGGGACCGATGATGCCGAGGATGCGGCCCTCTTCCACGCGCAGGTCGACCCCGTCCAGGGCGATCGTGCTGCCGAAGGACTTGCGGAGGCCGCGGGCTTCGATGACTGCCATCAGCGGTCCTCCCCGTTGCCGTTCTTCGACAGAAGCTCTTCCGCCGACAGGCCCAGGCGCTGGATGGTCGCCTGAATCCGTGGCCACTGCTCCTCGAGGAACTTCTGGCGTTCGCCCTGCAGCAGCAGGTCCCGCGCGCCGGAGTTGATGAACATGCCGCGACCTCGCTTCGTCTCGACGAGCTGCTCGTCGACGAGTTGTTGATAGCCCTTGAGGACGGTGATGGGATTGACCCGGTACTCGGCGGCCACCGTACGCACGGACGGCAGCGGGTCTCCCTCGTGGAGCAGGCCTTCGAGGATCATCGCCACGATCCGATCGCGAAGCTGTCGGTAAATCGGCTGGCTGTCATTCCACTCTCGATCCATTCTCGTTCCGGGTTTCCCGCGCTCCCGCCCTCTGGTGTTATAGTTAACTACAACACCTAAGCAGAACGCAAGCTCTTTTTTGGAGTGCGGCAGCGCCAGCTGCCGCTTTGGGAGGGCGGTGGGGAGCTAAGACCCACCACGTCAATGGATTAAAGAAGCTGAAGCACAAGCTTCCTGAGCTCAACGACAAGCTCCCGGACCTTACGCACAAGCTCCCGGACCTTACGCATAAGCTCCCGGACCTTGCGCACAAGGTCGCGGACGTTATGAACAAGGTCCCGGACCTTATGAACAAAGTCCCGGAGCTTATGCACAAGGTCCCGGAGCTTATGCACAAGGTCCCGGAGCTTAACGACGAGCTGTGGGTGGCCAGCCAGGCCCGGCCGGCGTCGGTGAGCTCGAGGGTGGCTGCATGGATCGAAGGCAGCTCGGCTGTTGGGCCAACGCCGGGCCGCGACAGCTTCGCACCGAAGTTAGTTAGGTGTGATGCCGCTGGTTATGGCATCGCTGGCTCTCACCGGCGCGAGAACAGCGATCGATATTGCACCGATGATTAACACGAGGTACGGCAGGTAGATACGGAGATTGTCAGCGGCCTTGAGCTGGTCGCGAAGTGAATTAGGCCGCGCGAGCGATTTTCCAATGAGTGGACCGCCGTAGGTCGGAGTTCCGCCCCGCAGAAAGAGCTCGATATTTTCACAACGCTCCATCGCTCTGTTTTCGGCCACGCGATGGACGACCTCGAGCCAGAAGAACAATACGCATAAGAACACTACGCCGGCGACGTACTGCGCACGAGGAAGAAGTAACTTACTCGACAGGAAGGATACCGTCAGGATCGACACTAGGCCAATAGCCCAGCCGCGAAGGGTCAATCGTAGCGACTCCTGTCGCGAGATTACGGTCTGAATGAGCTTGAGCTCTTCTAAGGCCAGCGTTTGTTCGACCGACATGCTCATCTAACTAATCTAGCAGCCTAGATCGAGCTTCAGCTCGTCGCCTTCCGCGTCCACGACCACCTCCCCCCCACCCGCCAGCGACCCGAACAGGATCGCGTCGACCAGGGGCTCCTTGATCTTCGTGGAGATCAGGCGCGCCATCGGCCGCGCCCCGAAGGACTTGTCGTAGCCGTGGGTGGCCAGCCAGGCCCGGCCGGCGTCGGTGAGCGCGAGGGTCACGTTCTTGGCGGTGAGCTGGGTGCGCAGCTCGCCGATGAACTTGTCGACGACCTGCTGCATGGTCTCGAAGCCGAGGGGGTCGAAGGCGATCCAGGCGTCGAGGCGGTTGCGGAACTCGGGGGCGAAGGTCCGCTCGATCACGCCGCGCCCGCGGCCGCTCGCTGGGTTGTTGCGGAAGCCGACGCCGGCGTCGGTCATCTCGCGCCCGCCCGCGTTGGTGGTCATGATCAGGATCACGTTGCGGAAGTCGGCCTTCTTGCCGTTGTTGTCGGTGAGGGTGGCGTGATCCATCACCTGCAGCAGGATGGAGAAGAGGTTGGGGTGGGCCTTCTCGATCTCGTCCAGGACGAGCACCGCGTAGGGCGTGCGGATGACGGCGTCGGTGAGGAGACCGCCCTGGTCGAAGCCGACGTATCCCGGGGGCGCGCCGATGAGCCGCGAGACGGTGTGCGGTTCCATGTACTCGCTCATGTCGAAGCGGATGAACTCCACGCCGAGGGAGTGGGCCAGCTGCTTGGCCAGCTCGGTCTTGCCCACGCCGGTCGGGCCGGAGAAGAGGAACGAGCCGATCGGCTTGTCGGGGTTGCCGAGGCCGGAGCGGGAGAGCTTGATCGCACTGACGATCTGCTGGATGGCGTGGTCCTGGCCGTAGATGACCCGGCGCAGGTCGCCGTCGAGATCGTGCAGGCGCTCCTTCTCCGACACCGCGACCGTGCGCGGCGGGATTTTGGCCATGCGCGCGACGACGGTCTCGACTTCGTGAACGCCGATCGGGGAGCCCTTGATGTCGAGCATGCGCATCCGCGCGCCCGCCTCGTCCAGCACGTCGATGGCCTTGTCCGGCAGATGCCGGTCGTGGATGTACTTGGCCGAGAGCTCCGCCGCGAGGCGGATGGCCTCCTCGGTGAAGGTCACGCCGTGGTGCTCCTCGTAGTAGCCCTTGAGACCCTCTAGGATCTGGATGGTCTCCTCGACCGTCGGCTCGCCGATCTCGATCTTCTGGAAGCGCCGGGCCAGCGCGCGATCGCGCTCGAAGGACTGCTTGTACTCGCCGTAGGTGGTCGAGCCGATCACGCGCAGCTTCCCCGAGGCGATGGCGGGCTTGAGCAGGTTCGAGGCGTCCATGGTCCCGCCGCTCACCGCGCCCGCGCCGACGATGGTGTGGATCTCGTCGATGAAGAGGATGGCGTCCTTCTTCTCGGTCAGCGCGGCGATGACGGCCTTGAGGCGCTGCTCGAACTCGCCGCGGTACTTCGTCCCGGCCAGGACGGCGCCCATGTCCAGCGAGAACACCTCCACGTTCTTGAGCACGGCCGGCACGTCGTCCTTGTGGATCTTGAGCGCCAGCCCCTCGGCGATCGCTGTCTTGCCCACTCCCGGCTCGCCGACGAAGAGCGGGTTGTTCTTCCGCCGCCGGCAGAGGATCTGGATGGTCCGCTCGAGCTCGGGCGTGCGGCCGATGAGAGGATCGATCTCGCCTTTCTTGGCCCGCTCGATGAGGTTCACGGTGAAGCTCTTCAGCGGATCGCCGCTGCGCCCCTCGTCCTCGTCCGGCGTGGCGAAGGCCGGCTCGCGCCCCGGCGCGTCCTTGGGGATGCCGTGGGAGAGGTAGTTGAGGACGTCCAGCTTGTTGACGCCGTGCTTGCGGAGGAGGAACACCGCCTGCGACTTCTCGGCTTGATAGATCGCGGCGAGCATCTGCCCGGTGTCCACTTCCTTCCGCCCCGCCGACTGCGCGTGCAGCTGCGCGTACTGGATGACGCGCTGGAGCATGGACGTGAGCACGGGTTGGATGTCCGTGCCGTCCTCGAGCTGGTCATAGGTCTTCTCGACGAACTCGTCGAGCTCTTTCTTCAGCTGCTCGACGTCCGCGCCGCACGCGCGCACCACGTGCGACACGTCCCGGTCGTGCAGCAGCGCGAAGAGCAGATGCTCGAGCGTGACGTACTCGTGCCGCCGGCGAGCGGCCTCGTTCACCGCGAATTCGAAACTGGCCTGGAGTGCTTTCGCGATCATTGAATCTGTTCCATCGTAACCAACAACGGGTACTCCTGCTCTCTCGCCAGCGAGGTCGTCTTCTCGACCTTCGTCTCGGCGACTTCGTACGTGTAGATGCCGGCCACGCCGATGCCGCGCAGGTGGACGTTCAGCATCACCTGAATGGCCTGCTCCTCGGGCATGTTGAAGACCGACTCCAGGACCCAGACCACGAACTCCATGGTCGTGTAGTCGTCGTTGTGAAGGAGCACTTTGTACAGCGGCGGCTCTTCGACCTTTTCCCGGCTCTCGGCCAGCGCGGCCTCTTCGAAATCGGTCTGCGGCGGCAACATCCAGCGGCTCTCTTAACGCAGAATGATGCCTGCGAATGCCAGGCCCGGCCGCCCGTTCCGTCTTGCGTGTTTGGGTTCCGGCGGCGTTCTTCATCGCCGGCTTCCTCTGGGACGCCTTCACCCTCGGCCGCCGGATCAAGTCCGTCGACCTGTGGATCCTGCTCGGCTACCTGACCGGCGCGGCGGCGATCCTGGTGGCCGTCGGCCGGGAGGTGAAGTTCCGAGGGTCGCAGTACCTCATCGCCGTGCTGCAGTTCTTCTTCGGCGGGATCTTCAGCGCCCTGTTCATCTTCTACTTCCTCAGCTCGAGCAGTCTCGGCGGATACCTGGTGGTCCTCGCGCTGGCGGCGGCGCTGATCGGGAACGAGCTCCTGCACAGCCGCTACAGCGAGCTGACCCTGTCCTGGGCCCTGTTCGCGCTCTGCGCGGTCATGTTCTTCAACTTCGCCCTGGCCCATCTCTTCCGGAGCATCAGCACGTTCTGGTTCTACCTCGGCACGCTCATCGCGGCGCTGCTGGTGGTCGTGCTGTGGCGGACGTCGAAGCGGGCCTCCGCGTCCATCCTGCCGGCCATGGGCGTGGCCCTGGCGATGCTCGTCCTGCACGCGCTCAACGTCATCCCGCCCGTGCCGCTGGTGAAGAAGCAGATGCTCGTCGCCCACGACCTGCGCCGGACCGGCCGCACGTACGTGGGCACGGTCGAGTCGCCCGGGTCGCGATTCTGGCGCTCGTCCGCGCCGACGTTCCACCGCCGCGGCAGCGAGCGCGTCTACTGCTTCACCTCGGTGTTCGTGCCCACCGGGATCGAGACCACCATCCGCCACCGCTGGGAGTACCTCGACCCGCAGAGCGACGAGTGGCGCGACCTGGGCCTCGTCCCGATCCGCATCCGCGGCGGGCGGGAGGGCGGCTTCCGCGGCTACTCGTTCAAGCAGAACATCGCCCCCGGGCGCTGGCGCGTGACCGCGGAGTCGGAGAGCGGCGCGGCCATCGGGGTGATCGAGTTCGACGTGGTGGCGGGGGAGTGGGAGCTGCCGAAATCGGTGCGGTTGTAGCCAGAGTGTCATCCCGAGCGGGAGGCACGAGACGCGCGCCACCCGCCCGCCCAGGTCCCTCGCTAAACGCTCGGGATGACACTGGCGACCGGCACCTCGAACGGCGCCTCCCCCCGCCGGAAGATCCGCGCCGGCTTCATCCCCAGCAGCGTGACCGTCCCGTCCTCCACCCAGAGCATCGATCCCTCGCGCAGGCCCACCACCATGGTCTCGTTCTCCTCGTGGAACTCGCGCAGGCGATCCTCGCGGGTCTCGCCCTTGTGCGTCGAATTCGGGTCGGGGTCGAGGTAGTGGGGGTTGGTCTGGAAGGGGAGGAAGCCGAGGGCGTCGAGGGAGGGGGGCCAGACGATGGGCATGTCGTTGGTGGTGCGGATGGTCGGGTTGGCGACCATCGTGCCGGCGCTGGAGCCGATGTAGGGGATGCCGGAGCGCACACGGGCGCGGATGGGATCCAGCAGCTGGCGCTCGTAGAGCGTCTTGAGGAGGCGAAACGTGTTCCCGCCGCCGATGAAGATCGCCTCGGCAGTCTCGACGTCGCGGGCGTCGCGGACGCCGGTGACCTCGAAGCCCATGCGGCCGAGGCGGTCGCGGACCTTGGCGACGTAGGCGTCGTGGTCGTGCGCGGCGTAGGGGACGAAGGAGACGCGCGTGCGCCCCTCGAGGACGCGCCGGATCTCCGGCTCCGGATGGTCGAGGAAGCCGTAGCCGTGCACAAGCGAGCTGGAGATGAGGAGAAGGCGAGTGCTCATTGCGAGCGCGAATTATCGCTACAATTCCGTCCCTTGGCTTGGAAGAAAACGGCGCTGGTCTGCCCGCGCTGCCACGCTCCTCTGACCGAGAGCGCGGCGGCCATGCGCTGCACCGGGTGCCTGGCCGAATACGGCGTGCAGGACGGGATCGTCGACTTCGCGCCGGACGAGCACTACGACCGCTTCACCCCGACGGACACGCTCAGCGAGGAGCACCTGCGCGGCCTGGAACTGGAGGTGGAGGGCTCGCGGCGGCGCATCGAGGACTTTTACCTGCCGCTGATCCTCGAGCGCGGGGCCCGGCGCGTCCTCGACTGCGGCTGTGGGAACGGCGTCTCGGTCGAGGCGCTCCTCGCCCACGGCTACGACGCCTGGGGCAACGACCTCTCCGAGCTGCGGGCCTGGCAGTGGCGGCAGCGGGCGGTGCGGGAGCGCCTGGTGGTGGCGAACGCGCTCAAGCTGCCCTTTCCGGACAGCTACTTCGACGTGGTGATCTCCTCGGGCGTGATCGAGCACATCGGCGTCGAGGAGTCGGCCGTGCCGCGCTACACCGTGCGCGCGCTGCCTGACCGCGACCTGCGCCGGGTGGCCTTCCTGCGCGAGCTCGGGCGCGTGCTCGCGCGCGGCGGGCGGCTCTTCCTGGACTGCCCGAAC
Source organism: Thermoanaerobaculia bacterium (assembly GCA_044866315.1). GTDB lineage: Bacteria > Acidobacteriota > Thermoanaerobaculia > Gp7-AA8 > Gp7-AA8 > QHVT01. Next base: position 15,786 of record JBIOTX010000441.1, read on the forward strand.
GGCGCCTTTCCGATCGACTTCTGGCACGGCGACGCCGCCGGCCGGCCGCGCTTCCACTCCCCGCGCGAGCCGTTCCTGCCGCGCTACCGCGAGATCCAGCAGCTCGCCCTGCGGGCCATGCCCGGCGCCAAGGTGTCCGCCCTCAGCCCGTACCGGCGGCTGCAGTTCAAGCAGGCGGGGAGGCATCTGCACGGACGCGTCCTCGCGCCGGTGGGGAACGTGTTCTTCGGGGCGATGCGGCTGCCACCGCTGCGCTGGATGGCGGCGACGGCGCTCAACCCGTTCCTGGTGGTGCGGATCGAACGGCCGTAGATCAGGGGGGCAGGGCGCAGGGGGCAGGGGGCAGAGCGTCCCTGCGATGCGAGCCCGGCGACGAGCTGCGCCTGCGCCGGATCGACGCGCACGATGGGCATCGGCGCAATTTTAGAATGGAAGGATGCCTCACATTTCCTGCGCCCTGCCCCCTGCCCCCTGCGCCCTATGAAAGACATCCTGAAAGTCGCCCTCGGCATCCTGACGAGCATCGGCGGCTTCCTCGACGTCGCCGCCATCGCCACGAACGCCCAGGCGGGCGCGCGGTTCGGCTACCGCCTGCTCTGGGCCACGGCCTTCGGCACGCTCTGCATCATCTTTCTCGTGGAGATGGCCGGGCGGCTGGCGGCGGTGTCGAAGCACACGCTGGCCGATGCCCTGCGCGAGCGCTTCGGCTTTCGCTTCTACCTCATCCCCCTGATCTCGGAGCTGATCGTCGACCTCCTGGTCATCGCCGCGCAGATCGGCGGGGTCTCGCTGGCGCTGCAGTTCGTTACCGGCGTGCCGTTCCGCTGGTGGGCCTTTCCGGTGGCGCTGGCGGTGTGGCTGTTCATCTGGAGCGGCACGTTCAAGTTCGTCGAGGACACGACCGCGTTTCTCGGCCTGGTCACGCTCTGCTTCGTCGTGGCCGCGGTGAAGCTGAAGCCGGACCTGGGCGAGCTCGCCAGCGGCCTGGTGCCGCGCTCGCCGCCGCGCGATGCGGCCCAGTATTGGTATCTGGCCACCAGCATCCTCGGGGCGATCATCAGCCCATACCTGCTCTACTTCTATTCGGCGGGCGTGGTGGAGGACAAGCTCGACGAGCGGAAGCTGAACGTGAACCGAGCCATCGCCACGGTGGGGATGGGCTTCGGCAGCATCGTGGCCATGGGGGTGATGATCGTGGCCGCGGGAACGCTGCTTCCGGCCGGCATCGCCATGGAGAGCTACGAAGAGGCGCCGCAGATGCTCGAGCGCGTCTTCGGCCGTCCCGGCTTCTACCTCTTCGCCGCCTCTCTCGGCATCGCCTGCTTCGGCGCCGCCGTGGAGGGGACGCTCAGCGTGGCCTACGTGGTCGCGCAGTCGTTCGGGTGGGAGTGGGGGGAGGACCTGGCGCCGAAGAAGAACGCGCGCTTCGCGGCCGTGTACACGGGATTCGTGCTCCTGGCGGCGGCGGTGACGTTCACCGGCATCGAGCCGCTGAAGCTGACCTTGTTCACCATGGTGCTGACGGTGGTCATCCTGCCGATCCTGCTCTTGCCGATGATCGTGCTGATGAACGACGAGAAGTTCCTCGGCGACCACCGCAACGGCTGGCTGAGCAACACCGTCGGGGCGATCGTGGTGATCGTGACCATCATCCTCAGCATCGTGGCCATCCCGTTGCAGATCCTGGGAGGCTGAGATGAATCTCGTGCGCGACGTGCTCGACCAGCAACTCCTCGATCGTGAGGGTCGCCACGCGGGGAAGGTGGACGGCATCGGCATCGAGGTGCCCGAGAAGGGGCCGCCGCGCGTGGCCTACCTGGACATGGGCACGGACGTCCTGGCGCGGCGGGTCTCCCCGCGCGTCGAGCGCTGGCTGCAGCGCTGGCGCAAGCGCCTCGGCCGCAAGCCGCTGAAGCCGTTTCAGGTGCCGTGGTCGAAGGTGACCAAGGTCGACCTGTCCGTGGAGGCGGACTTTGACGCGTCGGAGGAAGGCCTGTACGCGGTCGAGCGCTGGCTGGCCGAGAAGGTCATCGGGCGCATCCCCGGCGCGAGCAGCGGAAAGCAGGAGCGCGAGGAGTGATCGTCCATCTCGAGCTGCTCATCGGACGCGAAGTCCTCGACGCGGACGGCAAGCGCGCCGGCCGGATCGAGGAGGTGCACGCGAACGAGAAAGGGGAGATCACCGAGTGGGTGCTGGCCACGGGACGCCTGCACATCAGCGATCTGATCGTGTTCGTCCTCCATCAGCTCGGCGCGCAGAAGTCGTCCTGGAAGCACTCGCGGCGGGTTCCGTGGCAGGAGCTGGATCTCAGCGATCCGCAGCGGCCGCGCCTGCGCTGATCGCGCCGGCGGTCAGGCCGTGCGCGGCGAGGCGCTCGGCGAGAGCGGGGTCGGCGCGGATCATGTCCAGGAGCAGCTGCGCCGGCGAGATCGTCATCGCGTTGTACCGTTCGAAGACGGCGTCGAACACGGGCTTCAGGGCCGGATCGAGAGGGCGGCGCTCGATGCGGGCCTCGTTTTCCTTGGAGAGAAACGGGATGCCCTGATCGGCGAGGTCTTTCCACACCCTGCGCTCGCACTCCGCGAACGACGGCGTCTCCAGTTCGTCGACCGCGCGGAGGAGGCCGGCGAAGTCGATCCCGGCGCGGGCACAGAGATCGCGGAGCGCATTCGTGCGCAGGAGCGAAGCGACGATGCGATTGGCGGTCACGTGGGTCTCACCCGCGCAGTGGACGACGGCAGCGACCCAGAACATGGCCAGCTTCGTCTCGTGCGGCGCCCGCATCATCGGGCCGGCTCCTTCGTCTTCAGAAAGGCGGTGATGACCGCCTGCTCCTTCTCGTCCTTGATCCGGGAGAAGAGACGCGTGCCGAGGTGGGTGATCGTGTCGGGCTTGTCGAAGGGGAGCTTCGCGTACATCTTCCCGCCGGGGAAGTGGCAGGGCTGACAGCGCTTCTCCAGGATCGGGCGCACGTCTTTCTCGAAGGACACCGCGGCGGGCGCGGGCGCCGCGGGCGGCGGCGTGCACGCGAGCAGGAGCAGTTGAATCAAAAGCTGCAGCACGAGAAAAACGTACTCCCGGCCGGCCCGGAAGTCATGTCAAATGTGTGAACGTCGCTTCCGTTGGCGCGTGCTACCCTGTCCATTAAAGGAGCAGTTGAACTATGCGTACACGCGCCGTGGCAGCGACGTTGGCGGTCTTGTGTCTTCTCTCCGGCCCGTTGGTACTCGGGAACGAGTGTGAGAAATATATCTGCGAACAGACCGTGACCGAATACGGCCAGTCCGATCCGTATTGTTCCGAGACGATGACCGGGATGTGGGTGTCGTGCAACATCATTCGTTGGTGCTATATGGCCGTCGGCCCGGACGGGCGGCTGTCGAGGCAGTGCACGCCCTACAATTGCGAAGGCGAGATGTGTATGTGGGTATGACCGGTCGCGCCGCGCTGTTGGGAGCGATTCTCTCTTTACAGGCGCTGCCAACGCCGGCCGCGCCGGTGGAGATCGCGCCGCGTGTCATGGAGCCCGGCCTCGACTGTCGCGGGCAGTTCCTCGCCCAGAGCGGTTGCGCGGACGGTCATTGTGCGATCACGCGTCGTTTTCCATTGTCCGGCCCACAGACGCTCGACGTCAAAGAGCACAAGTGGTCCGTGACGCTGGAGTCGGAGAATTGCTGGGCCGCGCCGGTCGACATTCAGCCGGATACGAATCCGCGGAGGGAAATCGATCTCTGGCCGCGTGCCGCGATGGAAGGCTCGATCGCGGAATCGGTGGAGAAAACGATTCCGCCGAAAATGCTGCGGGCCCACCTGTCGGCGCCGCCCGGCAGCGGCCGCATTGTAGCGGCGGACATTGATTGTCCGGTCGCGCGCGGCCGGTGGACGTGTCCCATTCCGGCGACCGTCATCGACGTGCGGCTGCAGCGCGACGGATTTGCGCCCGTGTATCTCTGGGATTTGAAGCCGGCCCGGAATGCGCCGCTCGATGCCGGCGCCATTCACTTCGCGCGCGGCGCGTCGATCGCGGGGTGGGTCACCATTCCGTCGAAGACGAAAGCGGAAACGAGCGTGGAGCTCGTGCCGAAAGATGGGGCGGGTGGCACGGTGACGCGGGTCAACGAGCGCGGCTTCTTTCAGGTTGCCGGAATCGAGCCGGGCACCTATGACGTGAAGGCGCGCGCGGCCGGATGGTCGCCGGCATTGGTCAGGGATGTGAGAGTCCGCAGCGACGAAGAGCACGTCCTGAAGGAGCCGCTGGCGCTGCAAGCGCTCGCGTCGCTTTCCGTGACCATCGTGCCGCCGGTGGCTCCCGACAATGCGCCCTGGAACATCACCCTCAGCCGGCCTTTGCCGCTCTCGAGTTCGTTTCGAGTCATGCGCCAGGAGCCCGTCCACGAGTCCGGTTTCTGGACCGGTCACGATCTCGAGGCGGAGACCTATCGGCTCACGGTCCGGGACAGCTCCGGGTCCGTCTTCGCCACGCGCGACGTGGACGTGCGCCCGCCGTCCTGGTCGGAGTACGTCACCATCCACGCCGTGCGCATTACAGGCCGCGTCGTTGCCGGCGACGATCCCGTGCGGGCAACGCTGTCGTTCTCCGACAGCGGCTTCCGCGTGAAGATGGATGCGGATCATGACGGGAGATTCGCCGGCTCGCTGCCGCACGCCGGAACGTGGAGCGTGGACTTGAGGCTCCCCAGCGGCACGATTCTGCGGACACGTCAGGTCCGGGTAAACGCCACCGACGACGGCGAGCCGGAGACGCTGACGATTTCGCTGCCCGGCGGCCGCCTGGCCGGCGTGGTCGTGGATGAAGAGGGACGTCCGCGCGCCGCAATGGTCCGCGTGTCGGTCGGGGCGAGCGTCAAAGCGTATGTAGAGACCGGTGCGGACGGAAAATTCTCGATGGTCGCACTTCCCGCGGAACGCGTCACGATCGAGGCGGACGCCCGTGACTATGGCTCCGGCAGCGTATCCCGCGATTTGAGTGGACAGTCGAACGAAGAAGAAGAAATCCGAGTGATTGCGAAGCGGCGCAACGTCGCCGTACGTCTATTGACGCCCGACGGGCGTCCCGTCTCGGGCGCCGTCGTGTGGCAGTTGCTGCCGCCGTATTGGAGACGCGTCGAGAAACTATCGAAGCGCGACGGGACGGTCGAGCTTCGGGTGCCGGACGCCGGCAGCGTCGATGCCGCCGTTTTCGCCGCGGGATTCCCGCTCAAGCTGCTGTCGCTCGGCCGGGATGTGAAGAACGGTCTCGCAGTCGTGCTGCAGCCGGCCGGCGGCCGCATTCAATTCCATGGCACCGAGACGCGCTGGCCGTTCATTGCGCCGGAGAGCGGGTCGTTCTTTCCGGTGGCCTCGCTCTTTTTCACGCCGAATGCCGGTGCGCCTCCGTACGGATTCACGGCCTCGGGATTCGCGCCGGAATTCGAGCCTGGAACCTACACGATCTGCCCCACGGCGGCTTTCTCCGCCCATTGTGAACGGCAAGTGCTCGCTCCGGGAATGTCCATCAGGTCCGCCGTTCGTCCAATCACCGAGGAGCCGTAATGAAGATCGCCGTCCGAACAGCCGCACTCCTGCTGCTCACAATAAACGTGTTGAACGCCGCTCCCGCGCACACGGAGCGTCCCGGTTGGCTCGGACTCGGATTGCAGTATGAGCCCGGAGCGGCCGGACAGCCCGGGTCGTTCCACGTCCGGCACGTTCTGGCGGGCAGCCCCGCGGGAGTGGCCGGGCTGAAGCCGCAGGATCTGATCGTGTCGGTCAACGGAAAAGCGCCGCGCTACAAAGACAAGCTCGAGGCCGTTCGCGCGTTTTCCAGCGTGCGTCCGGGCGACCGCCTGAAGCTGGTGATCGTTCGTTCCGGCCGCAAGCATTCCGTCACCGTGACGGCAGCCGTCATGCCCGACGCCTATTACGAAATGTGGAAGAACAACGAGGCCGCCGCCAAAGCGAAGTCGCCGCGGCAGTGACGCCTCACTCGCTCCCGATCACCCACTTTTCATACACATCCCCCGGCAGCTCGCGCACGAAGCGCGAGGGCTCCATGAGCACGTCCATACCCCCGCGGTCGCGGGCCATGACCGGGAAGACCAGATAGAGCTCCTGCATGGCCCGGGTCACGGCGACGTAGAAGAGGCGGCGCTCTTCCTCCTCGCCGGGGATGACGATCTCGCGCGTGCCGGTGGCCTCGTCGACCACCGGCGCGTCCTCGGTCGCGCCTTCGAGGAGGGGCAGGGACTCGTGCACGCGATTCGGCTCGACGCGGATGATGCCGCCCGGGACGCGCAGCGCGCGCTGAGAGGGGAAGCGGCCGTCGGCGAGCCAGATCACGAACACCACCCGCCACTCCAGACCCTTGGCCTGGTGCACCGAGGACAGGACGATCTTCTCGTCCTCGGGGCCGACCACGGCGACGTCCTCGCCGGCGATGGGGTTGGCCAGGGCGACCTCGTCGAGGAAGCGCTCCACGTCGTCGTAGCGCAGGGCGTACTGGGAGAGCTGCTCGAGATCGTCGAGCCGGGCCTGGGCGTTGGGGAAGCGCGCCCGCGCGTAGTCGGCGTAGCCGCGCTCGACCACGAGGCGGATGGACTCGGAAGGGTTGCGCTTCATGGCGTCGCCGCCGATCAGCTGGAGCACGGAGCGCAGGCTCTTGAGGCTCTCCGCGACGCCGCGCCCCGCCGGCGCGCTCGTGCCCCGCACGAACACATCCAACGGATTCGCCGCCGTCCCGATCCGCGACCACACCTCGGACGCCGTCTTCTCGCCGATCTTCGGGTAGAGCTTGAGCACGCGCTTCCACGACAGCTCGTCGCGGGGGTTGGTGACGATCTTCAGGTAGGCGATGACGTCCTTGATGTGGGCCTGCTCGAAGAAGCGCACGCCGGAGCGGATCTCGTACGGGATCAGCCGCCGGGAGAGCTCCATCTGCAGCTCCAGCGACTGGTAGTGGGAGCGGTAGAGCACGGCGATGTCGCTCAGCTTCTCGCCCTCGTCGCGCAGCTCCAGGATGCGCTGGGCCACGAACGCGGCCTGCTCGAAGACGTCGTCGACGCCGACCACCGCGGGATCGGGGCCGTCGCCGCGCACGGCCTGCAGCTCCTTGCGGAACTGGAAGCGATTCTTCGCGATCGATGCGTTGGCGAGGTTCAGGATCTGGCGCGTGGAGCGGTAGTTCGTCTCCAGCTTGTAGATCGTCGTCTCCGGGAAGCGCAGCGGGAAGGTGAGGATGTTCTCGAACGACGCGCCGCGGAAGGAGTAGATCGACTGCGCGTCGTCGCCGACGACCATGACGTTCCGCCGCTCGGAGGCCATGGCGTCGATGATCTCCGCCTGGAGCTTGTTCGTGTCCTGGTACTCGTCGACCAGGATGTAGCGGTAGCGACGCTTGAGCGCGGCGGAGATCTCCGGATGGTCCTCGAGCAGGACCTTCCAGAACACGAGCAGGTCGTCGAAGTCCATGGCGTTGGCGTCGCGCTTCCGCTCCTTGTAGCGGCGGAAGACGTTCACGATCTCGTCGCGGTACATCGCGAAGTGCGGGTAGTTCTGCTCCAGGTGCAGCTCCAGCGGGGTGCGGGTGTTGAGCAGGAACGAGTAGACGTCGAGGAGCACGTCGCCCTTGGGAAAGCGCTTCTCCAGGGTCTTGATGCCGAGGGAGGAGACCGCGGACTCCATCATCTCCTTGGAGTCCTCGTCGTCGAGGATGGAGAAGTTCGAGCGGTAGCCGATGGCGTCGGCGTAGCGGCGGAGCAGGCGATTGCCGATCGAATGGAACGTCCCGCCCCAGATCCGCCGGGTGTCGATGGTGACCAGCTGCTCGACGCGGGAGAGCATCTCCCGCGCGGCCTTGTTGGTGAACGTGACCAGGAGGATGTCGGCCGGATCGACGCCGTCCTCGATGAGGCGCGACACGCGGTAGGTGAGGGTCCGCGTCTTCCCCGACCCGGCTCCGGCGATGACCAGCATCGGCCCCTCGCCGGCCATGACCACTTCCAGCTGCTCGGCGTTGAGCTGGTCCTCGTAGGCGACGCGGTACTGCTTCTGCGGCTTGGCGGGGGCTTTGAGGGTGTAGCGGCGGACCTTGGTGGACATGAGAGCGGGGGGAAGTATAGGAGTGCGGCGGCCGCAGCCGCCGCTTTGAAGCGGTGGCTCCGCCACCGCACTCCTATACTGGCCGCGCATGAAGGCCCTGGCGCTCGCAGCACTGCTCCTCGCCGCGAGCGAAGCCGACCTCCGCCGCGCCCAGCAGCTGGCCTGGGACAAACAGTTCGCCGAGTCGGAGGCGCTCTACCGCCGCATCGTCGCCGAGGATCCGCGATCGCACGCGGCGCGCCTCGGGCTGGCGCGGGTGGTGATGTGGCGGGGGAGGTACGCCGAGGCCATCGCCCGGTTCCGGGAGCTGGAGGGGGTGGAGGCGCTGGAGGGGCGGGCCACCGCCGAGTACTGGAGCGGCGACCTGCGCGCGGCGGCGCGCGACCTGCGGCGCGTGCTGGCGCTCGATCCGAAGCGGGGGGACGCGCGGCGGATGCTGGCGGAGATCGCGTCGCTGGCCGTGCCGTCGCAGCGCGTCGTCATCCGCGGCGCGCACGACGATCAGCCGCTGGACGTCCTTCGCGGCGAGGTCGCGGCGGAGTTCTTCTCCGATCCGCTCACGCGCTGGACCGTCGTCACGGGCGCGTACGACATCGAAGAGACGAGCGGCGCGTACGCCGCTCTGGAGAACGAGACCCGCTTCGGGGCGCTGACCGTGGGTGGCTCGATCGGCGTGTTCACCTTTCCCGACGGGCTGCGCCGTCCGATCGGGGGCGCTCTCCTGCGCTGGCGCGAGCTGACCCTGCGCGTCGACCGGCGCGAGGAGATCGCCAGCGCGACGGCGCTGCGCACGCATGCGGCGTCCACGACGACCGCGCTGCGCTGGAGCCGGGAGCGCGGCTGGATCGGCGCAGCTGAGGTCAGCCACCGGAAGTACTTCGACGGCAACCGCGGGCGGGCGGCGGTGGCCTACGGCGTGGTGCCGCTCAGGC
>JBIOTX010000442.1:0-2161 GCA_044866315.1 Thermoanaerobaculia bacterium
CACCGCCGCCGAGTCGTGCGGCGACGGTCATTTCCTTGAGAATGCGCGTGAAGATCTTGCCGCGCTTCGCGTCGGCAGCACCTTTTTTGTGCTTGATCGTGCTCCATTTGCTGTGGCCGGACATGGAAGTCGCTCCTCGGTAGGTTTCGGGCGAAACTGGGCGTATGGCGCCGGAATTTCCTTTGCGGATCATAACGGATGACGGCGAGTGCGAGGTGATCGCCTCGCCCGACGAGCTGATCGAGCGCGTGGACTCGATCGACTCGACTGACCCCCGCAACCGGGTGTGGGTGCGGGACGCGTTCGACCGGACGGTAAGCCTGCGGATGCGGGGAGGGAGGGTGGAGGAGCTGAGTTGCTGAGTGGCCAGTAGCCAGTAGCCAGTAGCCAGTGCGCCCACTGGCAACCGGCTACTGGCTACTGGCTACTCACACCCGCGGCTCGAACCCCAGCTCCCGAATCAAATTGTCCGCCCCGTCCACCGCGTCCATCACCCAGAGCATGTACTGCGCGTCGACGTGGATCGAGCGGGTCATGGCCGGGTTGAAGAGGAAGTCGCTGTCGATGGACTCGTAGTTGCCGTCGAAGAGCAGGCCCACCAGCTCGCCCTTGGCGTTGAGGGTCGGCGAGCCGGAGTTGCCGCCGGTGGTGTCGCACGTCGAAAGGAAGTTGACCGGGACGTCCTTCACCTCGGCGTCGACGTACGGTCGCGTCTTCGCCGGGTCGGCGGCCGCGGCGAGAAGGGCCTTCGGGCTCTCGAACGGCTCTTTGCCGGTCTCCTTCTCGACGACGCCACGGAGCGTCGTCTGCGGGGTGTACCAGGTCGCGTCCTTGGGCCGGTAGCCTTCGACGCGGCCGAAGGTGAGGCGGAGGGTGGAGTTGGCGTCGGGATAGAGCGTGCCGCCGCTGACCTTGCGCAGGATCTCGAAGTAGCCGGGGCGGAGGCGGGCCATGGCGCCGGTCCAGGCGAGGTCGCGCTCTTCGCGCTCGTCCATCACCGGCATGAGCGACGCGGCGAAGTCGAGCATGGCGTCGCCGCGCCTGGAGAGCTGCGCGCTGGTCTCGCCGAGCATCTTCGTGCGCTCGCCCTGGTCGCCGATCTTCGTGCCGGCGTAGAGGCGGTCCAGCAGCGCGTCGATCGAGCCGGCCGCGGCAACGGCGTCGTCGACGGCCTGGATGCGCTGGCCGGCCGGGAGCTTGGCCGCCTCCTCGAGGAAGTAGCGCAGCACGGCCCGGTCGCTGGAGACCTCGATGGTCTTCTGGGCCCGGTCGGAGGCGTTCTTGAGGGTCGGCCACTCCCGCTCCTGGTACTTCGGCAGGCGGTCGATGTCCTTCTTCGTCTTCTCCGACGCCAAGCGCACGGCGTTGTAGGCCTGGGCGAGCATCGGCGAGGCCCGGCCGACGAGCCAGTCGAGGACGAGATCGCGCTCGCGGGTGCGCTGCTTCTCCGCATTGAGGCGGGCGATGTCCTCCATGAGACCGCCGCTCACAACCTCGCGCATCTTCGCCTCCCGGGCCACGCGCGCGGCGGCGATCCGATCCTTGACGAAGCCTTCGCGCACGCTGGTGTAGTTCTTCAGCGTGTTGGCGTAGCCCTTGATACGCGAGGCGTTGCGGATCTGCACCTCGCGGCTGCTCTTGCCGGCCTCCTCGAGCAGGTGAATGACATCGGAGAAGTAGCGGATGCCCACCGGGTAGGTGAACTCTTCGTAGTTGCGCACCTCGTCCGCGGTCTTGTAGCGGAACGTGCGGCCGGGATAGCCGGCCACGATCACCGGATCGCCCTCGTCGATGCCTTCGGCGGACACCTTCAGCCAGTGCTGCGGGCGGAACGGCTTGCCGTCGACGTAGGCGCGGTAGAAGGCGAAGTCGCCGGTGTGGCGCGGCCACTCGAAGTTGTCGATCTCGCCGCCGTACTCGCCGATCTTCACCGACGGCGCGTAGACCAGGCGCACGTCCGTGATCTCCATTTGCGTGGTGCGCAGGTACTGCGAGCCTTCAAAGAAAGACGAGACGCGGCAGCGCACGCCGCCGGCCTTCTCGCACTCGGCGACGAGCTCTTTCTCGCGGCGGTCGATGAGGCGCGCGCGCTCGGCGTCGGCGCTCTTCGGCTTGATGTTTCCGGTCACCCGCGCGGTCACGTCCTCGATCTTCGTGGTCA
>JBIOTX010000443.1:0-15337 GCA_044866315.1 Thermoanaerobaculia bacterium
GTCCCACTCCGCGGCCGGCAGCACGTCCAGGCTGCCGAACGAGGAGATGCCGGCGTTGCTGACCACCACGTCCACGCCGCCGTACGCGCGCACGACGGCCTCGAACGCGCGCTCGACGTCTTCCTCGTTGGAGACGTCCAGGCGCACGGCGATGGCGCGGCGTAGGCCGTTCCTGGCGACGATGCGTTGCACCACCTCCTCGGCCAGGGCGAGGTCGATGTCCGTGACCACCACGTGCGCGCCCTCCTCGGCGAAGCGCTCCGCGACGGCCCGGCCGATGCCGCTCGCCGCGCCGGTGACCACGGCCACCTTCGAGGCCAGCTCCTTCTCCTTCGGCAGGAGGGTGAGCTTGTACAGCTCCAGCGGCCAGTACTCGGCGTGAAAGGCGTCGTGGTCGTCGAGCGTCGCGTATCCGCCCGCCGACTCGGCCCCGGCGATGATCTTCATCGTGTGCCGGTAGATGTCCCGGACGATCCGCGCCGCCCGCGCGTCCTTGCCCGCCGTCCACATCCCCACGCCCGGCATGAGCACGATCCGCGGATTGGGATCGAGCATGGCGAACTCGCTGGGATGGGCGTCGTAGTGCGCGGTGACGCGCTCGATGTACGCGTGCAGCGCCGCGTCGACGTCCTCGCCGGGCTCGAGGAAGAGGGGATAGCGTTTCGTGTACAGCAGATGATCCGGCGTGGCCGCCCCGATCTGGGTGACCCGCCTCGCGTCCGGCCGGTCGAGGAACTCGAGCACCTCGGCGGAGTCATCGAATTCGAGAATGCGCCCCCGACGAAGCTTCGCCGGAGCGCCGACATCCTGTCGGCCGCCCCGCCGGCTTCCAGCCGGCAGGATGCCGGCGGAGCGGCCGGCTTGAAGCCGGCGTTCCGCTTTGCTCACCAGCTCAATATGCCGCTCGTACGCCTCCCGCACCGAGTCCCCCCACGTGATCAGCCCGTGGTTCATCAGCACCAGCCCCTCGGCGTCCGGCTGGGCGTCGAAGCGGTCCGCCACGTCGCGGCTCAGGCGGAAGCCGGGGCGGCGGTAGGGGACGAGGATCACCGAGTCGCCGAAGCAGGCGCGCACGGTCTCCTCGCGGCCACGCGTGTTCGTGAGCGCCAGGATGGCGTCGGCGTGCGTGTGCAGCACCGCCTTGGCCGGCAGGAAGGCGTGGAGCAGGGTCTCGATCGACGGCCGCGCGCTGGCGGGGTCGATCAGGCACCTGGCCAAGTAGTCGACCATCTCCTGGTCGGTCATGTCCTCGTCGCGCTGCCGCAGCGGGGCGATGTAGTCGAGCCGCACGCCCGGGAACTGCTTCGGCACGATCGACTTCATGTCGCTGCCGCTGGATTTGATGTACATGACCTCGATCGAGCGGCCGAGGAGGTCGGTCGCGGACGACTTCACGCTGTTGTTGCCGCCGCCCCAGAGGACCAGGTCCTCTTCCATCCCCACCAGGCGCGACTGCTGGACGAGCTGTTCGATCTCATCATCGGGCGTGTCCGCCCACCGGTTCTGCATGGCCCGGATCATAAGGCAGCCCGACTTGCGTAAATGACCGTTTGGCCTTAAGTTATCCGTTCAGCTCTCAGCAAGCTCTCTCTCGCAGGTCCGAACAAGCAGGAGATTCACCCATGGTCGCACGTGTTTTTCGTGTGGTCGCCCTCATGGTGGCGGCAGCTTTGCCCGCGTTTGCCCAGACCGATACCACTCCGCCGGTGGTGATCTACACCGGCAACGAAGGCAGCTATGAGCTGCACGAGAACATCGACATTTTCTGCAATGCCTTCGACGCCGAGTCGGGCGTCGCCTCCACCACCTGCATGGACCTCCACACCGTCGCCTACCTGGAGCCGATCGGTCTGAACACCCTCTCGGCCGAGGCGACCGACAACGCCGGCAACACGGGGTCCGGCTCGACCTCCTTCACCGTCGTCGTGACCTACGAAGGGGTGAAGGCGCTCACGAACCAGTTCGTCACCAAGGAGAGCACGGCGCGCGGCCTGACCCGGAAGCTCGACCGGGCCGCGCAAGCGGAAGCACAGGGGGACCTGGCCCGGAAGCAGAGGCTGATCGACTCGTTCATCACCCAGGTCAATCATGAGAGCGACCGGAACATCACCGCCACGAACGCCTCGCTCCTGATCGGGTTCGCGAACCAGTTGTAGCTCCCTTATGCTTGTTCCATGGCGTTGTCCCCTCGCGAGCGCGCTCGCCTCGTCGAGAACCTCATCGATGAGCTGAACGGCGCCGCGCTCTACGACTCCCTGTCCGTCGCGGAGAAGGACTCCCGCCTCGCCGAGGTCTATCGGCGGCTGGCGAGCGTCGAGCGGCGCCACGCCGATCGCTGGCGCAGGAAGCTCGAAGACGCCGGCGAGGCGCTGCCGTCGTTCCGGCCGTCGTGGCGCACGCGCACGCTGGGCTGGTTCGCGCGCCGCTTCGGCACGGGAGTCGTACTGCCGTCGGTGCAGTCGCTGGAGCAGGCGGACACCAACAAGTACGCCTCCCAGGCCGACGCCCGCGACTTCCACGGCGACGAGCGCTCGCACGCGCGGGTCATCCAGCTCATGTCCTCGATGCGCGGCGGCTTCGCCGGCGTGGACGTCGCCCGCCTCGAGGGCCGCCACCGCACCGCCGGCGGCAACGCCCTCCGCGCCGCCGTCCTCGGCGCGAACGACGGGCTGGTCTCGAATCTCAGCCTGGTCATGGGCGTGGCCGGCGCGGCCATGAGCCAGCGCACGATCCTCGTGACCGGCATCGCCGGCCTCCTCGCCGGCGCCGGCTCGATGGCCCTCGGCGAATGGCTGTCCGTGCAGAGCTCCCGCGAGCTCTATCGCCATCAGATCGAGGCCGAGGAAGAGGAGCTGATGACCATGCCCGAGGAGGAGGAAGAGGAGCTCGCGCTCATCTACCAGTCGCGCGGGCTGGACGAGAGCCAAGCGCGCGAGTTCGCCGCGGGCGTGATGCGCAACCCGGACACGGCCCTGGACACGCTGGCGCGCGAGGAGCTGGGCATCGATCCCGAGGAGCTCGGCGGATCGGCCTGGGTCGCCGCGTTCACGTCCTTCGTCCTCTTCTCCCTCGGCGCGATCGTGCCGGTGGTCCCGTTCCTCTTCACCTCGGGCACGCAGGCGATCGCGCTCAGCGTCGCCTTCAGCATGCTCGCCCTCTTCATCGTCGGCGCGGCGATCACCCTCTTCACCGGCCGCTCCGTGCTCTTTTCCGGCGCGCGTCAGGTCCTGTTCGGGCTCGCCGCGGCCGCCCTCACCTTCGGCGTCGGCCGTCTGGTCGGCGTCTCTCTGGAGTGACGCATGAAAACGATTTTCGATGAGCCGTCGCTGAGCGACATCCTCTCCCGCATCGATCGCGTCGCCGCCGGTGCGAAGCCGAAGTGGGGAAAGATGAACGCGGAGGAGATGCTCACCCATCTCGTGAACTCCGGCCGCATGACCGCGGGGGAGCTGGCCTGCAAGCCGAAGAACCTCCCCCTCCGCTTCTTTCCGCTCAAGCAGCTGTTCGTCTACGTCCTGCCGACGCCGAAGAGCGCGCCCACCGCGCGCGAGCTCCTGCCCTCGAACCCGACGACGGTGGAGCGGAGCAAGGAAGAGCTGGTGCGGCTGCTTCGGCTGATCGCGGCGAACAGCGCCGAGGAGGGGTGGCCGGAACATCCCGCGTTCGGGCGCCTCACCCGCCGCGGCTGGGGCGTGCTGACGTACCGGCACTTCGATCATCACCTGCGGCAGTTCGGCGTGTGACCTTTGTCCGGCGAGGCGCGTCCAACAGGTTGCGCGCATGAACGAACAAGGAGAAACACCGATGATCAAGAATCACTGGCGCGCGCTCGCCGCTGCGCTGCTGCTCCTCACCCTCATCGCCGGCGCATCGATCGCCGGCGACCACACCGAGCCGAACACGCCGCTCGTGCGCGTCCCGGTCAGCATCCTTTCCCGGCCCGAGGCCGCGGACATCTACCTGGACGGCAAGTTCGTCGGCTCGACCGACGTCGAGCAGCGCCTCTCGCCGGGCGTGCACACCATCGAGATCCGCCGCGAGGGCTACCAGTCCTGGCGCCGGGAGCTGACCGTCTCGCAGGGGAACCCGACGCGGGTGGTGGCGCTGCTGGAGCGGAAGAGCGAGAGGTAAAAACAGCATCCGTGCTGGTTCTCGGATCGGGCGCTCAGATCCGAGAACCAACGCTGCAGCTTCGCGCAGCGGTTCCTCTCGTACCCCTGGCTCTCCTCCTCCTACCCATCGGTAGGCGCGGCATGGCTTCGTCGCGGTGGCCCGGTGATGGCACGCACGGCTTCGATCGCGTGCTTCGTCCGCTTGCGGGCGAAATCGATGAGGACGCGCACCACGGTGGCGGTGATGATGACCGCCTCCATGAACCCGCACCAGACGGCGATGGTGAGAAACACACCCGCGCCGAAATGTTCGATGGCCCGGATCGCGGTGGTGACGAGCAAGAGGAAGTGATCCAGTAGAAAAGGTGTCATCGGTCGCTCCAGTTGCCCGGTCGCAACGGCGCCGAAACGGTGGGGGATTTCGCGAATCCGGGCCATTCCCGTCGTCGCCGCGGCGGAAGGCGCGACGAGATGCGACGAGGTGCGGAGACCCGCGGAGAAGTCCGTGGCCCGTACAATTCGGCGCGGTGGTGGACGCAACCGTGGACGCGACGACGCGCTGGGTACGCGAGAAGCTCGAGCGCGTCGCGACGCGGGTCAAAGGCGATCTGGGCGAGCTCTTCGCCGAGTCGAAGAGAAAGAACCGTCACCTCAGACTCTCGGAGACCGATCTCGAGTTCACGGCCCGGCTCGTGCGCGAGGTGGCGGAGCACGCCACGGCCGAAGCGCCGCCGGCGATCGAGCGCTCGCTTGCGGACATGGGCAAGCTGCCGGGCGCGCCCGTGAATATGTACGCGTTCGGCGGGCATCTTGCCGATCTTCTCGATTCCGCCGCCGACCGCGTTTTCCCGTTCGAGCCTTCGCTGGCCTACCGCCTGCGGTTCCGGCGTCCCGGACAGGGATCGCGGCGTCCGGCGCGGTTCGTGGTCGACCTTTGTCATCCCGACGGCGCTTCTCTCTTCGATGACCGGCCGTTGCTCGCCGAGCTGGTCGGCGGCTCTCGCGGACAGAAGGACGACGACCGCCGGGATCGCGACCGCCTCCCTTTCCGCGACCACGACTTCCTCGCTCACGTCGAGGCAGTCTGCCGGATCAAGTTGAGCGTGAAAACGCCCGAGGCGCTCGTCGAGCGCGTCCCCAATCCGGCGGGCACCGGCGAGCATCTCCGCGTGTCCGAGCCGCGGGGCGAGATCGTCCGTTTCTACCCGGTCGGCGCGGTGGCGACGATCTCTCCGGAAGCGCTCCGACGCTTCGCCGATGACGTGGACGCGGCATACCGCCGCAACGACAGCGGGCTGATCTCGGTACTCGTGTACGGCGGGCCGGCAGCGCCCGAGGAGTTGAAGCTGGAGGCCACGCGGCGGCGCATCGATCTGCCCAGCTTCCTCGAGTACCAGGGGCTGTTCGACCTGGAGCCGTACCTTCAGTGGCAGACCCGCCGCCTGCTCTCCGACCGCCGCTATTCCCCGGCGACCTACATTCCGCAGCGCATGCGCTGCGGCGGCCTGAGCGCCGCCGAATCCAGCCATGCGGCGCTGACGCTCGTGGAGTGGCTTCGCTCTCCCGGCGCACAGTTCCTGCTCATCCTCGGCGACTTCGGGACGGGGAAGTCGTTCCTGCTGCGCGAGGTGACGCGCCGGCTGACCGCGGAGAAAGGCATCCCCCCGATCCTGGTCGAGCTGAGAGACCTGGAGAAGGCCCGCACCCTGGAGGAGTTGATCGCCCAGCACTTCGCGCGCACGGGAATGCCGGTCATTCCGCTGAAGGCGTTTCGCTACATGCTCGAGCACGGGCGAGTGGCGCTCCTGTTCGACGGGTTCGACGAGCTCGTTCTCCGCAGCAGTTATGCGCGCGCCGCCGAGCATTTCGAAACGATCCTTCAGGCCGCCGGCGGGGAAGCGAAGGTCGTCGTGACCAGCCGCACCCAGTTCTTCCGTTCCGACGCCGATGTCGCGGCGGCGATGCGGGCGACCGCGATCGGACACCGCCTGGAACAGGTGGTCGGCCGCCGCATCTGCGACCTCCAGCCGTTCGATCCGGTTCAGATCGTGGCCTACCTGTCCAAGCGCTTTCAGGACGCCCAGGCGGCGGAGGCGTTTTTCGACTCCCTCGGCGAGGCTCTGGCCGCCCTCGCTTCGAATCCGAGGATGCTCTCGTTCATCGCGGACATCCCCTCCGAGGAGCTGCGCACGGCGCTCGATGCGAAAGATCCGAAGCTCGCCGACATCTACGAGAAATTGATTCAGCGCTGGCTCGCCGCCGAGTACGAGCGCGTCCAGCCGCGTGGAGCTCTCGACGCGCTGACCATTCCGGAGCGGTGGGAGGCGGTACGCTCGCTTGCCGTCCGGCTATGGCATCGCGGCGAGACCTGGATCGAGATCTCCGACCTGACGGGCATCGCCGCGGAGCTCGTGGGCGCGCTGGCCGGCCGCCAGTTCGAGCCGGAGCAGACCGCCTTTCAGGTCGGCTCCGGGACGCTGCTGGTGCACGATGAAGCGGGCCGTTTCGCCTTCATTCATCCGTCCGTCATGGAGTGGCTGGTGGCCTCCGACGCGGCGGAGAGCATCCGCAGCGGGCGTTCCCCCGACGTGCTCGCTGCCCGCGAGTTCTCCTCACTCATGATCCTGTTTCTCGTGCAGAGGCTCGGTCACGACGAGGCCGTGGCCTGGTCGAGCGAGACTCTCGGCGCTCCCAGGCCGAACGAGATTGCAAAGACCAATGCTCTGCTGATCCTGCAGAAGCTCGGCGAGTGCCGGGCGTCGGGCGCGAACCTGGTGCGGCAGAACCTGAGCGGCCACGATCTCTCCGGCCAGGCGCTCGTGGACGCCGATCTCACCGGCGCGACCCTTTCCGGCGCGGCGCTCGGGCGTGCCGTTCTGAGCGAGGCCCGTCTGCTGCGCGCCGATGCCACGGGCGCCGACTTCACCGATGCCACCCTCACCGGCGCGGATCTGCGGAACGCCACGTTCACCTCGGCGCGCTTCTATGATGCAGACCTGCGAGGGGCCAAGGCCGCCGGAGCGTCGTTCCGCCGATGCAAGCTCCTCGGCGCCCGCACGGACGGCGTCCTCGAGCCGGCGGACACGCGAGGCGCGGCATTCTCGCTTCCGGACGAGCTGGACGTGGTTCTGCCCGTGTCGATGTACGTGCGCAAGCTGGCCCTCACCCCCGACGGAGAGCTGCTCCTGGCCGCGGCGGGCAGCGTCGTTCGCGTCTGGGATGTGGCCGCCGGCGTGGAGCTGCGGCGGCTCCGCGGTCACGACGACTGGGTGCGCGACGTGAGCGTCCATCCCCAGGGCCATGTCTGTGCGTCGGCGAGCGACGACCGCACCATCCGGCTCTGGAGTCTCGACACCGGCGAGCCGGTCCGGGAGCTGAGCGGTCACGGGAAGTTCGTCCACCGCGTCGCCTTCCACCCCGGCGGCGAGTTTCTGATCAGCGGCGCGGAGGATGGAAACGTCCGGATCTGGAACGCCGACACGGGGGAGACGCTCCATGTCCTCGAAGCGCATCAGAAAGAAATCCGCGCCCTCGCCCTCACCTCCGACGGCGGTCACTTCGTCACGGGTTCCGACGACCGTCATGTGGCGTGCTGGAGCTTCGAGACCCGGCAGCTCGTGCGGCGCTCCCGGGCCTTCGATGCCGAGGTGACGGCAGCCGCCGTCCGTCCGGGCGGGATGCTGTTGGCGGCGGTGGCGACCGCAAACGGGCAGGTGTGGTTGTGGGACATCGGAAAAGACGAATTGCTGCTGCTCGGCACGCACGGCGGGAAGGTGGGCGGCGTGGCGTTCAGCAGGGATGGCTCGCAGCTCGCCTCGGTATCGCAGGACGAGACCGCACGGGTCTGGAGTGTGGAGACGGCGACGGAGATTCGACGGTTCCAGCATGATCACCGGCTTTCCAGCGCGGTGTTTTCGCCGCTGGGGGACCAGTTGATCACCGGCGCGGACGGCGGATCGGTGCCCGTGGGATTCTGGGATTTGACGCGCGCCTATCAAACGCGTGTGTTTCGCGACGCCAGCGGTTTTTCGCCGCGAGTGGACATCCACGGCGACCGACTCGCCGTCACCGGGGTCGGCGACAGATCGACGGCAATCTGGGATCTCCGAGTGGGCCGGGAAGTCGCGCGCCTGACGGATCATCGCCTGTCGCTCGGCCTCGCCTTCAGCGCCGACGGTCGTGCGATTGCCCTCGGGGGACTGAATCCGCCCGCCTTGTGGGACGTGGCCTCCGCGACCAGAGACAAAGTCATCGACGATGGGGAGACGACCATCTGGGACATCGCCTTCTCGCCGGACGGCACACAGGTCGCCTACCCGCACGAGCACGATGTCCGCGTCCGGCGCGTGACCGACAACGAGCTGATCGCCGAGCTCTCCGGCCATACGGACACCATCTGGAGGCTCGCCTACGCTCCCGACGGGTCCCTGCTGGCCAGCGGCTCGAGCGATGACACGACCCGGCTCTGGTATCTGCGTGAAGGCGGCCGGTCTCTGACCCTGCCGCCGGGGAAGGTTCCCATCCGAGACCTCGCCTTCTCCCCCGACGGCTCCGTTCTCATCGCCACCGGGCATCGACTGCAGCTGTGGGACGTTCGTGCGGAGGCGCTCATCGACTCTCCCCTCCAGGGGATGGTGGGCAGGAGCGTGGCCTTCAGCCCCGACGGAACGTCGATCGCCGTAGGCGACTTCGGCGGCCGCATTCGCATTTTCCGGCTGTCCACGGGCGAGGAGCTGCACCGCCTGGGGCGGCACGAGGCCTCGGTGAATCGTCTTCTGTTCCTGGACGAGGGCCGGAAAATCATCAGCGCGGCCGAAGACGACCACGGCATCCGGCTGTGGGAGGTGTCGTCGGGCCGGCTATTGGCCGCGTTCTGCTCCCTCGCCGAGGGCTGGATCGCGCACGACGGCCGCGGGCGCTACAAATCCAGCGGCTCCGTGCAGGGTCACTTCTGGCACGTCGTGAACTTCTGTCGATTCGAACCCGGCGAGCTGTTGCGGTATCGGCCCGAGCTCGAGCTCGGCATCGACGAGCCTCTGTACGACCTCGACTAGGCGCTAAACCGCAGGCCGCACGTAGATCTCCCGTCCGATCTCATCTTCCACCGCAATCGAAGTCTGCCCGCACGCGAGCACGACGCTCGGCTTGCGCTCCACGAGGCGGATCTGCGAGCCGGGGACGACGCCGAAGGCGGCCAGGCGGTTCAAGCGGGAGACGGACTTCGGAGCGATGAAGACGACGGATCCGCTCGCGCCGAGGGGGAGGTCGACCAGGCGCGTGATCAGCGGATCGACTTTCTTCGAATAGACCTGGCAGCAGCTGCCTTGCGGGATGGGCTGGCCGTGCGGGCAGGCCGGCGGGTGGCCGAGGAACGTGCAGACCCGGTCGACGACGCGCTCGGCGAGGATGTGCTCGAGCTCGCAGGCGCTCTTCTCCGCGTCGGCCATGGCCACGTCGAGGACCTGGGTAAAGAGGATCTCCGCGAGGCGATGCCGGCGCACGATGCCGCGGGCGCGCTCTGCGCCGTCGTCAGTGAGCTCCAGCGCCGCGCCGAGGCGGCGGACCTGTTTCGCGGCGATCAGCTCCTCCACCGCCCGCGCGCCGTCGCCGTTCAGCTTCAGTTCGGCGACGGTGGTGACGGGACGCTGCTCCTCGCGCGCGTACCAGAGGCGCTCGAGCACTTCGTCAACGACCGGGTGTTGCATGGTGCGGTCTCCTTCCGATGAGACGGCGGATGAACTGAGTGATGATGCCTTCCTGCACGAATTCGTAGCCGCAGCGCGGGCAGGCCACCATCGCGCAGCCTCTGGCCATGGGACACGAGGAGTGGCAGTGCGCGCCCTCGAACTCGAGGCCGCACAGCGGGCAGTCGAACGTCACAGCGTCACCCCGAGCGCGCGCAGGGCGAAGTTCATGAGCGCGCCGACGGCGAACGAGAAGAGAAGGATGAACCCCGCCGTGGCCAGACCGGCCTTGCGGCCGCGCTCCTTGAGGATGACCAGGAAGTTCGCCACGCAGGGGATGAACAGGGTGATCGTGGTGAGGGCTACGACGGTCTGGATGCCGTCCAGCTGCCCCTTCTCCTGCATCACGAACAGGCCCGCCGCGCCGTAGTCGCGCCGCAGGAACCCGATCACGAATGCGTCCGCCGCCTCGGCCGGCAGTCCCAGCGCGCCGACCACGACCGGGGCGAGCGCGGACTGCAGCGCGCGGAGCAGGTCGAGGGCATCGAGGAGGTAGAGCAGCAGCGTGCCGACGACGAACAGCGGCACGGCCTCCTTCAGATACCACTCCGTCCGCGCGGCGACTTTGATGAGGATGTTCGACAGCTTCGGCACGCGCACCGGCGGGATCTCCAGGATGAAGTCGCCCGCGCGGCCGGGGACGACCTTCGAGGCGGCCCAGCCGACGAGGAAGATCGTGCCCAGGATGACCGACAGCCAGAGGATCGTCGCCGCCGGCGCGAGCGGGCCGAGCATGGCCATGATCACGCCGAGCTGCGCGGAGCAGGGGACGCCGAGGGCGAGGAGGAGGGTGACGATGGTGGCCTCCTTCTTCGTCTCCAGGATGCGCGTGGTCAGCGTGGCCATCGTGTCGCAGCCGAGGCCGAGGACCATCGGCAGCACGGCCTTGCCGTTCAGACCCATGCGCCGGAAGATCCGGTTCAGCATCACCGCCAGGCGCGGCAGATAGCCCGAGTCCTCGAGCACGCCGAAGAAGATGAAGAAGGTGATGACCACGGGGAGGATGATGGCGATGGCGTAGGTGAGGGCCATCGTGATGATGCCGTACTGCCCGACCAGGAGGTCGCTGATGAACTGCGGCGGTCCGATCCAGGCCACGGCCGCCTTGGCCCAGACGTTGACGTGCTCCTCGAAGATCTTCGTCTCCACCAGATCGACGAGCGTGCCCGCGCCGAACTTGCCGACGAACAGCCAGGCGACGTAGAGGACCAGGGCCAGGAACGGCACGCCCCAGACCGGGTGCATGGTCTTCACGCCGAGCCAGTCGCGGAACGTGCTCTTGGCTTCGTTCTGCCTCTCGGCCGCGGTGCCGAGAATGCGATCCACCGCGCCCACGCGGGCGTTGGCGATGACCACGCTCAGCGGCTGGGCCATCGTGCGCTGCACGTCGGCGCGGATGCGATCGAGCTCCGCGAGCGCGTGCTGCGGGAGGTGGTCGCGGAGCGTCTCGTCGCCGGAGAGGATGGACAGGGCGAGACCGCGCGAGACGTCGATCGCATCGAGGATCGTGGCGATCCCCTGCTCGATCGCATCGGGATACGCGACCTGCACGCTGGCGCGCTTCGGCTGCACGGCCTCGCGCTTGAGCCGTTCCAGATTCCAGCGCCGCAGCGCGGACGTGGCCACCACCGGTACGTGCAGCGTGGCCGCGACGACCGCGGGATCGATCTCGCTGTCGCGCTCGCGGGCCTCGTCGCTCATGTTCAGGCAGAGCGTGAAGGGAATCGCGTGCTCGGCCAGTTGCAGCGAGAGCAGCAGCGTCCGCCGCAGGTTGCTCATGTCGCCGATCTGGACGACGTCCGCGTCCGGCGAGGTGAGGAGCATGTCCCGGGCGACGCGCTCGTCGTCCGACTGCGGAATCAGGCCGTTCGTCCCCGGCGTATCGACCACCAGACGCGGCTGTCCGGCGATGGTGGCCTTGGCGGTGGTGATCTCGACGGTCGTTCCCGGATAATTGGAGACCGTGACGTACCGGTTGGTCAGGCACCCGAACAGCAAGGACTTGCCGACGTTCGGGTTTCCGATCAGGAGCAGCTTGCGGTCGGTGTGCGGTACGAGTGCTAATTGAGACATAGTCGCAATAGCATCTTCGTCCCGGCCGAAACGTTGCCCCATGACTTCCGTCATACGGACGTGTGATCCCAGTCACCCCAAGGAGGATTCGTGCGCATCGCTCTCGTCTCGCTGGTCGTCGCCCTTCCCCTCTACGCCGATGGTCTCGCGGACGTCCGCACCGCCCTCGGCAAGCTGACCGGCCGCGAGCCGATCCGGGCCACCTACGAGGTGCAGCGGATCGTCGACAACAAGGGGAAGTTCAGCAACGACAAGTTCACCGGGAAGGCGACGATCGACCTCGAGGCCGACGCGAGCGGATTGCGCGTGGCGTACTCCCGGCCGCTGCTCGAGGAGATGGAGCGCGAGCAGCAGGCCAAGGCCAAGGAGCCGAAGAAGCCGACGCCGACCGTCAGCGCGGTCAGTCAGATGGGCGCGCTCTCCGTCGCCGACGCCATCGACTACGCGCCGTCGCTCCTGCACCTGCTCGACGGTGCGAAGACAGTCGAAGACCGCGCCGGCACGTGGGGCGGCAAACCCTCCCGGATCGTGATCTTCCGGCTGGCCGACAAGCGCGACAACGACATCGGGAAGATGACCGTGCTGGAGAACAAGCTCACCCTCTGGCTCGGCGCGGACGACGTCCCCCTCGCGGCCGAGCTCGTGCGCAACGCCAAGTTCTCCTTCCTCTTCATCAGGGGCGAATGGCGGACCAAGCGGAGCTGGCACTTCGGCCGTTTCGGCGACCGGCTGGTGCGGACGCACCACGAGGAGCACGAGAACGGGTCGGGACTGGGGCAGAAGGGGAGCGCGAGCCTGATTGCGACTGTGCGCGTGCGGACGTGAGTGACCGCAATCACACCAACTCGTGACGCCCGGCATCGGCCATTGTTCGCCGCCCGCGAACAATGGCCGGCATGAGTCACGAGATCTCGCTCTCCATCGTCGGCGCCGGCGGTGACGGCGCGGTCGCGGCGGGGGACATCCTCTCCGCCGGCTGCGCGCGCGACGGCTTGCATGTCATCAAAACCGAGGCGTACGGGCCGCAAATCCGAGGCGGCGAGTCGTCCTGTACGGTGCGCGTCAGCGCCACGCCGATCCAGGCCCAGGCGGACCTGATCGACGCGCTGGTGGTGCTCAGCTGGTCGGATTACGCCCGCTTCCGCGACGAGTTGTCGCTCGCGCCGGACGCGGTGGTCTTCCACGACGAGAAGGACGCGCCGCCGGAAGAGATGCGGGCGTTTCGTCTCGAGCCGCGGCCGTTCGCCGCGCAGAAGGCCTCCAAGAACATCTTCGCTCTCGGCATCCTCGCCGCGACGTACGGCCTGCCGGCCGACGCCATCCGCGACGCCGTGCGCGGCCGCTTCCGCAAGAAAACCGAGGCCGTGATCGCGGCGAACGTCACCGCCTTCGACGCCGGTCTGCTCGCCGGCATCGAGACCAGGCGTCTCGACTACGTCCCGGCCGCGCCGAAGCTGCTCATGTCCGGCAACGAGGCCAGCGCCATCGGCGCGATCGAGGCGGGCTGCCGCTTCTTCGCCGGCTATCCGATCACCCCGTCCTCGGAGATCCTCCATTACCTCAGCGAGTGGCTGCCGCGCATCGGCGGCACGTGCCTGCAAACCGAGGACGAGCTCGCGGCCATCGGAGCGGTCGTCGGCGCCTCGTTCGCCGGCGCGAAGTCGATGACCGCGACCTCCGGCCCGGGGCTGTCGCTGATGGCGGAGATGCTCGGCCTCTCCGCGATGGCCGAGGTGCCGGCGGTGATCGTGAACGTGCAGCGCGGGGGCCCGTCGACCGGCATCCCCACCAAGAGCGAGCAGTCGGACCTGTGGCACGCGCTGTACGGCGGCCACGGCGACACGCCGCGCGTCGTCCTGGCCTGCACCGACGTCGCCGACTCGTTCCACACCACCGCGGAGGGCTTCAACATCGCCGAGGAGTACCAGCTCCCGGTCATCGTCCTCTCCGAGCAGTCGATCGCCCAGCGCCGCGAGACCCTGGAGCCCGAGGCGCTCGAGCATGCGGTTGTCGAGCGCCGCATCGCCGTCGATCTCGAGGACTATCGCCGCTACAAGGTCACCGAGGACGGCGTGTCGCCGATGAGCATCCCCGGCATGCGCGGAGGCGAGTACCAGACCAACGGCCTGGAGCACGACGAAGTCGGACGCCCGAGCTCGATGTACTCGACCCACGAGACCATGAACGCGAAGCGCTGGCGGAAGCTGGACGCGATCGCGGAGAAATACCGCCTCTTCGTCCGCTTCGGCCCCGAGAATCCCGACCTCGGCATCCTCTGCTGGGGCTCGTCGGTGGGCGTGGTGCGCGAGGCCGTCGACCGGCTCACCGCGTTGGGACTGCGCGTGGCCGCGTTCGCGCCGCGCATCCTCATGCCCCTGCCCAAGATCGAGATCGAGCGCTTCGTCGCCGCGGCGAAGGAACTGCTGGTGATCGAGCTCTCGCACGCGGCCCAGTTCCACAAGTACCTGCGCAGCGAGCTCGATCTGCCGCGCACCACGCGCGTGTTCGCCCGCTCGGGCGCGAAGAACCTGACCGTCACCGAAGTCATGACCGAAGTGCGGCGTGCGCTGGCGCGCGAAGAGGTGCTGGTATGACCTGCGAGTTCAACTACACGCCGCTCGAGTACAAGAGCGACCTCAAGCCGGTGTGGTGTCCCGGCTGCGGCGACTTCGCCGTGCTCAATGCCCTGTACCGGGCCATGGCCGACCTGCGCCTCGAGCCGCACGAGACCGTCGTCGTCTCCGGCATCGGCTGCTCCTCGCGCCTGCCGGGCTACGTCGAGGCCTACGGCTTCAACTCCCTGCACGGCCGCGCCCTGCCGATCGCCACCGGCGCCAAGCTCGCCAATCCGAAACTGAATGTGGTGGTCGTGGGAGGCGACGGCGACGGCATCGCCATCGGCGGCAATCACTTCCTCCACGCCGCGCGCCGCAACACCGATCTCACCTACATCATCATGGACAACGAGATCTACGGCCTCACCAAGGGCCAGGCCGCCCCGACCACGCCCCTCGGCGACAAGACCAAGTCGACCATGTACGGCAACCCCGAAGGCGGCGTCGATCCCTGCGCCCTGGCCATCTCCTTCGGCGCCACCTGGGTCGCCCGCGCCTTCTCCGGCGACGTGAAGGGCACCACCGAGCTGATGAAGGCCGCCATGCAGCACCGCGGCTTCGCCTTCCTCAACATCCTCTCCCCCTGCGTGACCTGGCGCGGCGACGACCAGCACAAGGAGATCCGGGCCAGGATCCAGGCCGGGGAGATCAAAATCGGGGTGCTGCATGAGGAGGAGCGGCCGACGCTCTTAGGGGAAATGGAGAGGGTGAGGGAGAAGGCGATCGCGGCGAAGGCGGGGGCGACGAAGGGGGAGATGCTGCGCGCGTTCATGTAGCGCCGCCAGGAAGGCGG
>JBIOTX010000444.1:0-9055 GCA_044866315.1 Thermoanaerobaculia bacterium
GGTGAACGGCCCGACCATGGCCGCGCACCCCACGAACCGCGACGTCTTCTACTTCGTCTTCGGCACGTTCTTTCAGGGCTACGGCACGGACCTGTTCCGCTACGATCTGGCCACCCGGGAGCTGACCGTGACCCACAACGACAGCGACGACGTCAACGCCATCGTGTTCTCGCGGAGGGTGCCGTCGCTGATGTACTTGGGTGTGGAGTCAATGGACTAGGAGGAAAACCTCATGGAGTCGACCCTGCAGAAGCCGGCCCTCGTCGCCACCCCCAAAGCCACGACCATCATCTATTGGATCGTCACCGCGCTCTTCTGCCTGCAGATGACCTTCACCGCCTACGCGCAGCTGCGCCTGCCGCAGGTGGCGGAGATGTTCACCCACCTCGGCTTCCCCGGCTATTTCCGTGTGGAGCTCTCCTGGGCCAAGCTCCTCGGCGTGGCGCTGCTGCTCGCGCCGGTGCCGGCGCGGCTCAAGGAGTGGGCCTACGCCGGCTTCGCCTTCATCCTGGGCTCCGCGCTCATCGCCCACTTCGCGGTGGGCGATGGCCCGGAGGTGTGGGGCTGGGCGGCGGGCACCAGCGTGCTCTGGGGACTCTCGTACTTTTTCTGGCGCCGCCGGCAGAGCGCTTTGGATTCAATGGGTTAGGCCTTTCGAAGCGAAAGGTGCCCCCTTCCAAACCGAAGGTACCCACCTTAAGAACGGAAGGTACCTACTCTAAAAATGGAAGGTACCTACCCTAAAAATGGAAGATACCCACCTTCAAAATGGAAGGTACCTACCTTCAAAATGGAAGGTCGGACCCTCGAATCCGAAGGTCCGACCTTTCCATCTTTAGCCAATTTCCCTTCGCCGGCTAAGCCACCACCCTCGCGGCCGAACCTGCCCCCTCCGCCGGCGAAGCCGGCGTCTTCCTCCGCAGAATCCCGGCACAGACGAACGTCATGACCAAGCCCACCGGGAGCGGCTCGAGGAAGGTCAGGGCGGCGTTGGTCACCGGGTTGGCCATCCACCGCTTCATCTGCACCATCTGCTGCCGGGTCTTCTCGATCTCGGCCGGCGACGCACCGTCCTCGCGCAGGTCCCGCATGATGCAGGCCTCGTATCTGTCGGCGAAGTCGGGGACGAAGTTGTAGTAGAGGATCTGCCAGGTCACGACGTAGAGGAGCGACGCCACGGCGGTGATCAGCAGGCCGATCCCGACGGCCCGGCCGAAGGTCATGGTGCCGCCTCCCACGTTGTCGCGGTAGGAGCGGATGCCGAAGAAGATCATCAGAAAGGCCAGGAGCATGGTCGAGTAGCCGACGACCATGCCGATGTCGGGGTCGAAGCTGTCGCTCTTCATGAAGGGGAGGAAGGCGATCATCCACGCCGAGAGGATGGCCCCGGCAATCAGTCCGAAGGTGAGTACGATTCGTTTCATCTGGTGAGTCCTCCTGGTTTTTGCAGCAACGTAGCCTCCGGGGCGGGGACTTGTCGGCCTACTTTCGGGTGATTTTCGGGGCCGGCGGCGCGATTCATACTTTCGTTGACCCCCGGCTTCACGGGATCAGCCCCATCTCCCGCCCCTTCTGGACGGCCTGGACCCGCCGGCTGACGCTCATCTTCTCGAAGAGGCGCGAGGAGTGGGTCTTGACGGTGTTCTCGGAGACGAACAGCCGCTCGCCGATCTCCCGGTTGCTCAGCCCCTCGGCGATCAGGCCGAGGATCTCGTGCTCGCGCGGGGTGATCCCGAGCTCGGCCAGCTTGGCCGCGTTGAGGGTGAACGGCCCGTCCTCCCGCACGCGCACCTCTTTGACGACCACAACCTCTTTCTGCCGGGTCAGCTTCAGGCCGAGCCAGATCCCGACGGCGGTGAAGATCACCGCGAGCAGGCCGCCGTAGACCTGGGTCGGGTAGGCCTGGATGAAGTGCTTGTACTCGATGAACTTCAGGACGGCGATGAGGATGCCTCCGACGAGGCCGTAGAGGAGGATCTGCCGGGTCATGCGCGACGAAGGGTACACTCCGCGCATGGCCTACGCCGAGATCGACCAATGAAGATCACGCCTGTTCTCGTCGTTCCCTCCATCGAGCCGGTGCTGCCTCTCTGGGAAGCCCTCGGCTTCACCCGTACCGCCGAGGTCCCGCATGGGGAGGCCCTCGGCTTCGTCATCCTCGCCCGCGAAGGCGTGGAGGTCATGTACCAGATCGAGGAGAGCGTCCGCGCGGACGAGCCGCGGGTGCTCGAGCGCGGCACCGGTCCGGGGATGCTCTTCATCCAGGTCGAGAACTTGGACGCCACCGTTGCCAAGCTGCCGCCGGACACCGACGTCTTCGTCGAGCGGCGGACGACGTTCTACGGCGCGACGGAGACATTCCTCCGCGACGCCGCGGGGAACGTCATCGTGTTCGCGCAGTTCGCCTAGCGCACGGCGCGCCGCTTCGTCATCGCCGGCGCGTCGACGCGCCACGCGTCCGAGCGCAGCGGCGGGCAGGAGTCGGCGAAGACGGCCGCCACCCACCAATACGTGCGGCCGCTGAGTGTCGCCGGCAGCTCCGTCGCCGTGGTCGTGCCGAGGAGGCGCGGCGTTGGGTGGGAGGGAGAGGCGGCGTAGACGTTGTAGCGGACGGCGCCGGTCAGCGGCAGCCAGGTCAGCGTCGGCGTGCGCGTCGCGGTGTCCCAGGCCGGCGAGGTGAGCACGGGGCCGGTCGCGCCGCACGGCTTGCTGCGGCCGACGACCAGCTCGTGATCGGCGAGCGCGGTGTCGCCGCGCCAGAAGGCGAGGTTGAAGAGGCGCGACTCGAGGAAGCCCCACTTGGCCACGCCGCTGCGCTCCACGCGCACGAGGGCGACGACGTTCGAGGCCCGCCAGTCGTTCACGATCGGGCCGTCGGTGGCGAAGGGATTGCGGCCGACGAGCACCTGCCCGTTGGCATCGGTGCGCAGGGTGAGGTCCGGGGTGTCGTCGTAGTTCGTGGCGTACCAGGCGTCGAACTGGTAGGGGACGGACTGGAAGATCTGCACGTCCGCCTCGGCCATCAGGTTGCCGCTCGCGTCGCGGATGGTCAGGCGGTTCTCGGCCGGCAGGTCGTTGAGGAACGAGCCGACGTTCTCCGGGTCGTTGTAGCTCCCGAGGATGGCCCGGTGGCCGGCGATGAGGTTGAGGGCCACGGCGCTGTAGCGGTCGATGAACGTGTGATTGCGGTTCATCAGGCCCTGCTCGGGCGTGGAGTAGAGGAGGCTCGGCCCGATCAGCTCGCGGATGGCGACCACGTTCGCCGGGGCCCGGCTGCGGACGTCGAAGGCGTAGACGTCGGTGAGATAGCGGGCGTGTCCGATCTCGTGGATGATCGCGGGGTTGATGTAGAACGGATTCTCGATGGACACGCTGCGACTGCCGTACGCGCCGACCTTCGAGGCCTGGAAGCCCCACTGCAGATCGATGGTGCGGTCGGTGCTGTAGGGCTGGGTGGAGGCGGTGTTCGGCTCGTTGCCGCGCTGCTCGTGGTGGGGCGGGACGAGCGGCAGCGCGCCGTTCGGCACGACCACGATCTTCTGGATGCGCCAGCGATCGAGGACGCCGCGCGGCGTCTCCGGATAGACCGCCATCGCGGCCATGTCGTTGTGGAAGTCGATCATCCGCTGGGCCCAGTTCTCGAAGGAGGTCGAGCCGATCCCGAGCTCGTGCTGGTGCTCGCGGAAGTAGTCGTAGAAGCCCTGCTCGACCCAGAAGCCCACCGCCAAGGCGTCGCTGAATACCTCCAGCGCGTTGTTGACCTCGGACTCCTCGGCGACGGCACTGCCCGTGTCGATGGCGATGGAGATCCGCTGGCGCGTGAACGTCCACGGCCGCGGCAGATCGATGGTCGCGGATCCGTTCGCGGGAACAGTGGCCGTCCCGCGGGCGATCTCCACGCCGTTCAGCCGCCACGCGTAGGCAATGGTCTTCGGCGCGTCGAACCAGCTCCGGACGTGCGCGCGCCAGATCACCGTCTCGCCTGCCTTCGGCCAGCCCTCGACCTTGGGGTTGCTGCTGTTCCAGACGTAGTCGATGTCGGGAGAACGGCTGATCCAGCCGACGGTGAGGTCCGAGGCGAGCGCGGGCAGACAGAGAACGAGCGTGAGAAACAGCCAGGGGAACCGGATCACGCGATCACAATAACATTATTGCCGCGGGCGGCGGGGTGACGTTTCCTCGAGCAGGGCCGGGTTCGGTGCCGGGGTCATCAGGATGCCGGCGACGATGGCCAGGAGGGCCACGCCGACCATCTCCACGGCCACGCCGGGGACGGAGACGAAGAAGACCAGGCCGAGGCTGCCGGTGACGGTGAGCCAGAAAGGGGCGCGGCGGTCGCTTTTCAGGACCGCACGCGCCGTGAACCCGCAGAGCAGCAGCGCCGCTACGCCGATGAGAGCCTGAAACAACCAGACGATCAACACTCCGCGTAGCCTCCTTCTCCCAAGAAAAAAGGGGCGATACGCCCCTTTTTTGTGTGACTTGTTGCTGCGAGAAAGAACGAGAGCGCGACTGCTGCTCGGTGGGTGGCTTCAGCAACGAGGATGCCAGCGAAAGGCCGGTCGTGTATCGTGCTGCTGCGGATGCTCAACCTCAAGAGTGACGAGCCGACGTTACGGGACGAGCTGAGCCGCGGGACTCTCGTGGAGCGAGTTGGTAATCAGATCGCCCGTTGCGAGATGCCGCACGTCTTCGGCGTCCATGGCGACTGGGGTGCCGGCAAGACCAGCTTTCTCCATCAGGTCCAGCTCTACCTCACCGGCGTCTGCCCGCAACAGCCGAACGTCGTGGACGTCGACGCCGCAAATCTCATCTTCACCAAGACCGGAAAGTACAAAGAGACCGTGACCGTGGTCTGGTTCGAGGCATGGCGGTATCAGCATGAGAGCGCTCCGGTAGTGGCGCTGCTGCACGAGATCCGCAGCCAGCTCTCCTGGTCCGCGCAGCTTCGGAGGGAGTCCGCGAAGCTCGGCGAGGTCGCGGTCCGGTCAGCTCTCCTGGCGATGGAGGATCTGACCAAAAAAATCTTCGTCCAGGCGTCGAAGATCCAGGAGACGGGAGAGAAGTGGGAGAAGGAGAATCTCGCCGCGGCGCTGCCGTCACATGTCATCCGCCAGCATCTGCAGAAGGAGATCGCAATCCTTCTTGGGGACAAGAAGGGCTCTCGGTTGGTCGTGATCGTCGACGACCTGGATCGCTGCGCCTCCGATGCTGCTTACCGGCTTCTGGAAGGGATCAAGATCTATCTGAACCTTCCCTCTTGCGTGTTCGTGCTGGGGATGAATCAGAAAGTCATCGAAGACGCGATCACCGCGCATCTGCCGAAGTCGGAAGGCACAGGCGGAGAGACCGCACGCATCCTGCGCGCGCGTGAGTACCTGGAGAAGCTCTGTCAGACCATCGTTCACCTGCCGCTTCTGCGCGAGCCGCATAAGCTCCTGGAGGCGTATCTCGAGGGACTGAAGGAACGGGATCGGATCGTGAAGGTCGTATCGGCGGCGAACCCGCTTCCCGCGAACCCGCGGAAGATCAAGGCGTTCGCGAACATCGTCCGCAGAAGCGATGACGGGCTGGCCCGGATCGTTGCCAGGAAGACGAAGGATGGTAAGGACGTGGACCGGGCGGTGAAGGTGTTCGTCTACATCGCGGCGCTCTACTACTTTCATCCCGATCTGTACCGCGTGCTGGAGGCGAACCCGCGCTTCGCGGTGGACATCGGCCGGTGGGCGTCGGGCGCCACGACCACGCACGGGATCCTGTCGCGCCTTTCCCTTCCCCGAAAGCCCACCGGTGCGATCACTCCAGGCGTCGACCCCACGTTCACGGAGATGTTCCTCGATCCCGGTGATCCCACGACGTTCTGGCTGCACAACATGGCACGCGAGCTCGAAGACCTCACGGTCAGGGAAGTCGAGGAGACGAACGAGGTTCTATGACTGTTCGCCAGCCCATCGTCGGTCGCGCGCGTGGCGATTTCATCGATCCATTCGATGACAGGGCGCTGGTCGGCTATTTCAACGACATCTATCGATGGCACGGCTTCATCCGGTTCGTGGGGCTGCCGTACTACACGGATGAAGGCAACGTGCCTATCTCTGCGCTGTTTGTCGAGCCGAATCTGGCCGCTCGTCATGCGCCGGCGAGCATCGATACCGACGACCTCGTGGCGCTCTCTCAGGAGCTCGTACAGTGGGAACGGCTGGTCATTCTCGGCGACCCGGGAGCGGGCAAGTCGACGATCGTGAGCTGGGTTGCCTGGCAACTGACCAGTCCATCCATTGCCGAACTGGCGTCGCTCGGCGGTTATGTGCCGATGCCGGTGGTCATGCGCGAGCTCGACCTCACTGACGTTCGGAATGCGAAGTCCTTCCTTGCCGCGCTCATGGAGCATGCGTCGCTGCGGCGACTGAAGTCCGAGACGAAACTGGTCAACGATCTGCTCGACCGCGGACAGATCTATTTTCTCCTCGACGGTCTCGACGAGATCCCCGCGACGCATCGGAAAACGGTGGTGGACGCCGTTCGCGACGCGATGCAGCAGTACTCGCGCTGCCGCTGGCTCATCACTTCACGTCTGGTGGGGTACGAGGACAATCCGATCGAGGTTCAGAGGCGGGACGAAACCGTCGCCGAGAGCGGACGGAAAGTGGAGCGGCGGTACATCGCGCCGCTCACGGACACGCAGGTGGAGCTGTTCGCCCGCCGCTGGTTCGAGGGACGGGAAGCGGCGCCGGAAATGGCCAAGGACTTCGTGGCCGCGGTCAACGCCGATCCGCACATGCGGCAGCTCGCCCGCCTGCCGAACCTTCTCACGCTCATGGCCCTGGTCTACCGCGTGGAATTGCGGCTACCGCACGGCCGTGCGCTGCTGTACGACAAGATCGCCGAGGCCTACCTGGAGACCATCGCTGCCGCCAAGCGCCTCTCCACCGGCGAGCTGTCGCTCGCCGACAAAAAACGCATCTTGGCTCATGTCGCGTTCCAGATGCTGCGCTCCCCAGGCGGGGGCAGCGAGGAGAAACGGGAGATTCTCATCAGCGGGAAGCGGCTGCGGTCATTGATCGGCCAGTACCTGGCGCCCGATAAGGCTGAATCATTCATCGAGTATCTCTGCGTTCGCAGCGGAGTCTTCCAACAGCGCGGCCCCGATCACTTTGCCTTTGCCCACCTCTCGTTCCAGGAGTATTTTGCGGCCCTATACCTAGCGGATCAGATCACCTCGCCGCGGTGGCTGCGTACCGGAGGCGGCGAGCCGGGAACATCGAAAGAAGATCTTCTGCGGTATTTCTCCGACTCCGACTGGCGCGAGCTTCTCGTCCTTTTGTTTGAGATCCTCGCCTCGAGGACGGATTGGTCTGAAACGGTTCTGTCGGAGCTGTTCGGCGAGGACATCGAGCTGCCGGACATCGAGAGTGCCGCGGTAATCGCGGCGATCACGGTTAATCCCCATTCGGGGTTTCCCTCTGCGACCAGGCGATCCGCGATCGAGGCGGCATGGACGCGCGAGGTCCGCGTCCAGGTTGCGGATAACAACTCCTTCTTCCGCCGGGAAAACAGCGCCGTCGTTCGTGTATTCGGGTCCGTCGGTCCTGATCTCGCTGCGGATGTCTGGAACGGCTTCTCGAATGTCGTGGAGCGCCTCCGGCCGGAACAGATCAAGCTGCTCGACTGTTCGAGCATGCCTTCCGCGGGGTCTCTGGGGTTGCCCGAGAGTGTCCAATACCTGATTCTCGACGGATCTCCGGTGCGCGATCTCCGCGAGCTGACGATGCTCTCCGAGCTCGTGCAGTTGTCGATTGCGCGCACCGCGGTCCAGGATCTCGCTCCGGCGAAGAAGCTGCGTCATCTTTCGAGGTTGGATGTTCGGTACACGCAGGTAACGGACCTACAGCCGCTGTTGGCGCTGTCGGATCTGATTTCCCTTCATCTATCCGGAACGAAGGTGAATCCGTCGCAGCTCAGGGACTTCTCCGAGCTGCAGGCCTTGAGTGTCGACCATCTGCCGCTGGTCAATGTCTGGCAGATCGGCAGTTACAGGCGCCTGACCTCTCTCTACGCGAAAGACACTCCCTTGAAGGACCTGCAGCCACTTGCGGCGGCAGAGAACCTCCAGACGCTCGACGTTTCGGAGACGGGAATCACCACGATCGAGCCGCTGGGCGATCTCACTGCGCTCAAGCTTCTCTTTTTCGCCTATACGAACGTCGATACACTGAAGCCTCTGCGGAAGCTCACCAGGCTGGAGTCGCTTTCATTTTCAGGTACGCCCGTGACGAACATCGATTTGCTGCCTTCGTTGCCCAATCTGCAGTGGGTTCAATTGCTTGGAACCCGCGTTCGCGATCTCGAGCCGCTGCTCGGGCTGAAGAGGCTCGACTACGTATCGCTGCCGGTACATGCATCCGACGACTTCAGAACGCGTCTTCGCAAACGGTTTCCTGAAATCGAAATCCAATGAGTGACAGAACCGGACGGGCTCGGCTACCGTCGCATTTGAATGATGCTCGCGCCGCTGGTCCTCGCCGCAACGCCGATTCCGCTCGACCGCGCCAAACGGGTGTTCGACGAAGTCCGCCTCGTCTCGGAGGAAGACGGCGGGCGCCTGTGGGGCGTCTCCCTCCACGGCCCGATGCTGTTCGTCGACCCGCAGACGCGCTTCGCCGTCACGAACCGCGCCGATGGCGAAGGCGTGCTGAAGGCCGCAGATGGCGTGTTCGTGGGAACGCTGCCGCTGACGGTCGCCCTGGCCAACACGGCGGTGCAATGGGGCGGCGTGGAGTGGACGACGGTCCTGTGGGGATCGGTGGCGGAGCGGTCCGTGCCCGGCGGCGCCTCCTGCTGCACGAGAGCTTTCACCGCATCCAGGACGACCTCGGCTTTCCGATGGCGGAGGCCGACAACGCCCATCTCGACACGCGTGTTCGCGGCGGCGGATGAGGCGCGCATGAAACTGAAGCCGGGATGGGAGTTGCGGAAGGACAGGCGGGAGGGGGATCTCGTGCTCGCGCCGAAGTAACCAAGTGTCATCCCGAGCGGGAGCGAGGGACCTGGGCGG
>JBIOTX010000445.1:0-6058 GCA_044866315.1 Thermoanaerobaculia bacterium
CCACCACCAACTCGCTCACGGCCTGGACCACCACCCAGCCGCGCGAAGGCTTCGTCTCCTCCCTCACCTTCGATCCCGTCGACGCCAACATCGTCTTCGCCACGTACGCAGGCTTCGGCGGCCAGCACGTCTGGCGGTCCACCGACGGCGGCGCGACCTGGGCCCCGCTCGAGGGCGCCCTCCCCGACATCCCCGTCCACTCCCTGGCCATCGACCCCACCCGCCGCGACCGCCTCTACCTCGGCACCGACCTCGGCGTCTTCGTGTCCCTCGACGGCGGCAGGAGCTGGTCCGTCGAGAACACCGGCTTCGCGCCCGTGGTCACGGAGCTCGTGACCATCGCCCCCGGCGCGCGCGGCCCCGCCGTCTACGCGTTCACGCACGGGCGGGGGGCGTGGAGGGCGGAGCTGGTGCCGGCCGGGCCGCGGCGACGGAGCGTGCGGTAGGTTTGGAGTGCGGCGGCGCTGCCGCCGCTTTCAAAGCGGCAGCGAAGCTGCCGCACTCCAAAGGGCTTGACGCGGAAGCGCACGAATCAGTTCGACTCGTCCAGCTCGGCCAGTAGCTCGTCGGCGTCGACGAACTCACCGCGCTCCGCCTGCGCGATCGATTCGAGAAGCAGGCGTTTTTCCTCGGGGGACACCTGGAAGGATTTACTGTCGGCGTAGCTCAGCACCGTGACCCTTTCGCCTTCGGCGAACGGCTCTCCTTCGACGACGATCTGTCCCTGCTTCACCGTGCCTGTCGCGCTCTTCACATCGATATTTTAGACGCGTGTGCGCCGTCGCTGGCGCGGTAGTTTGGAGTGCGGCGGCGATGCCGCCGCTTTCAAAGCGGCAGCGAAGCTGCCGCACTCCATCACCCCGGAAGGTCGGAGCTTCGGACGCTGAGCTTTTTCCGGAGGTCTTTCATGACCCGAACGAGGGCCGCGTGTTTTTCCTGGTTCGTGAGGGACACGTACCTCTCGCCCTTCTCATACGCCTCGAGAGCCGCGCGGTCGTCCTTCAGTTTCACGTAACAGTTTCCCAGGCCCACCCATGCGTCCGCCTGCAACTTCATCGTCAGCGCGGGATTCTTTTTCTCGAGCGCGGCAGGTGCCTCACTCCTCTTCAGCAGTTCCCTCTCTTTGACCATGAATTGTCGGAGAGCCTCCGTCCCCTCGGGTGTTCCGTCCAGCCCGCTTTCCTCGAGATCCTGCATGAGCTCGGAGAGTCTCTGATCGTGCGCCTGCCTCACCTGCACTCTCAGTCTCTGCGCCCGGTCGTTTTCTTCGCCGTCACGCGCGCAGAGTCTCAGGACTTCCCTGTAGTCGCGAACGGCCGCAGTGCAGGCCCCGAGAGTGAAACGAATCGAGCCCAGGATCGCCAGGGCGATTGCTTTCGTCTCGTCATCGCCCATGGCGTCGGCGATTCTCAGCGCATGCTGGTAGCACTCCACGGCCCGCTCGTACCGTCCGAGCTGCGCATGGACGTCACCGATCTGCGCGAAGTGGAGTCCCTCTCCACGCTTGTTCCCGAGATGCCGGTCGGCTTCCACGGCCTGCTCGTAATAGCCGATGGCTTTCTCGTGCTCTTTCAGCCCCGCATGGCAGTCGCCCAGATAGCCGAGAATCGCGGCCTTCGCCCTCACGTCTCCCAACTCGTCCGCTTTCGCCAGCGCCAAGGCCAGCATGCGTCCGGCGCGAGCGAAAGATCCCGACTGATTCAAGGCGTCGGCCCACCCGGCCGACACCGCGAGGGATTCCTTTTCCCCTCCGAGCTCCTGGGCTTTCAGGAGGGCCTGCATGAAATACCGTGACGCTTTGTCGGACTCCCCTGCCTCACAGAACAAGGCCGCCGCGCTGGTCATGAGCTCGATCAGGGTCGTCGTCGGCGGCATCGCCTTGCAACGCTCGAAAGCCGGTCCATAGTGGGCGATGACGGCTCTTTCCAGGTCTCCCACGCGTGCGTAGATGTTTCCCAGCAACAGATCGAGCGCATTTTGTTCATCGCGGTCCCAGTGATCCACGAGTGCGGCGGCCTCGTTGAGATACCGCGCCGCCGCCTCGAAGGCCGAGATCGAATAGAAAAGGCGTCCGGCGATCGCCGGGCCGCGCTCGCTGCGGCGGAACGTCGTCAGGCGATACCAGTCATCGACGCATTCTCTCCACCGCGTCGTTCCCCGACGCGAGCGTTGCGTTTTCGCGGGCAGCAGGGCGCGCCACAATTTCCTCGTGACCGTATCCGTATTCCAGTACAGGCGGTGACTCCCCACGAACTGCTTGAATGGATTTTTCTCGGGGCGATCGGCGAGGTTCTCCACGCGCGGGCTCTCCGAGGAGGCCTGGTGCTCCAGGACGACGACCTGCTTCAACTCACCGCCGAGCGTGGCGATGTGAGGAGAGATGTCGAACACGTCCGATGAGCTGTACCCCAATACCAGCACTCGCTCGTGCGCTCCGCCGGAAAAAGCACGCTCGATCACGCCTCTTCGCCGGACGGAAAGCTCTTTCCGGGCCACCTGCTGCAGCGTGATCGCCATGGCCGCGCCGTCTTCGACGCTGCCGTGGATCTTCACCACGCGCGGCCGGGGGTCATTCCAGTCGATCGCGTCGAAATCTTCATCGCGATGAAAAACCGTGTAGTCCGCGCCCCGTTTCCATCCCTCGGCGTCGAGAGCGCGTTCGATCAGCAAATCGAAGTTGGTGGTGATGACGGTCGTCGCGTACCCGCTCTTTGCGAGCTTCGCCAGTAAATGATGGTTCGCGTTGGGCTGTCCCTCGCGGAACAGATCGAGGAGCTCAGGCGCATCCTCGGGGTCGCTGTTCTGAAGCACGATCTGGAGGAATTCCTCGAAGCAGAACCCGGACGCGGTATAGGTCTCTACGTCTCTTCCGGATACTCCCAGTTTTCTCAGTACATAGGGCACCAGTTGCCTGACGACCGGGAGTCCGGAGCTCACGCTGATGCCCGCTCCGGCAAAAATCCAGACCTCCCGGTTTCTGAAGGAGTCGATCAACCCGGCAAGGACGTCGTCGACCGCAGACATGCGTGCCCTCGGCGCCAACCCATGTTACTCCTGCCCGTTACAGCGCGTCCGCAATCCGCCGGGCGATCAACCCATACCCCTCGCCGCTCGGGTGAAACCGATCCAGTGCCAGCCGGTCCTTGTGCGAGAAGAGATCCGCCGTGGCGACGACGGTAAAGTCCGGATTCCCGCCGAAGCGCTCCAGGAGGCGCATGTTCCAGCGATTGACGTTCGCATACATCATGTTGCTGATGGGCGTCGACGCAAACGGGTTGTAGAGGCCGACGAAGAAGATCCGCGCCCTCGGGTTCACCGCCCGGATGCGCTCGATGACGGTCTCGATGCGCCGCAGCACGTCGGTCATTGCCGCGTCGGGGTCGGGCGGGGCGGCGTTGCGCCAGTCGTTTCCGCCCCAGAGGTCGTTGCCGCCGATGGACACGACGATCACGTTCGACTGGCGCAGGAGCTCCTGCACGTTGGGGCGCTCGAGCTGGGCCAGGAGGTCCTTCGTCCGCGCGCCGTTGATGCCGAGGTTGTAGGTGCGGCGGGCGCGGACGCCGCGGCGGCGGAGCTCCTGATCGAGGCGGCCGCCGATGCCGAGGCCGGACTCGTCGCCGGCGCCGCGGGCGAGCGAGTCGCCGAGGATGATCGGCGCGAGCACCGTCGCCGGCGCGGGGGCGGGCGGAGCCAGGCGCGACGGCAAAAAGTCGACGGGCGTGCCGATGTCGCCGCGCAGGTAGGCGACGAAGCCGTAGGCGAAGACGCCTGCCGCGAGGAGCGAGGCCCCGGCGGGCAAGTACCAGAACAGAAACCGGCGCATGGCGCGCGCGAAGGTAACATGCCGCCGCCATGGAAGCCGCGCTCTCGGCGTCCCACCTCACGAAAGTCATCGGCTCGCGCACGATCGTCGACGACGTCTCCTTCGAGCTGCACCCGGGCGAGATCTTCGGCTTCCTCGGCCCGAACGGAGCCGGGAAGACCACCACGATCCGGATGCTGGTCGGGCTCATCGCGCCGACCGCGGGCACGGTGACGATCTGCGGCTTCGATCTGCACAAACAGTTCGAGGAGGCGATGCGCTGCATCGGCTGCATCGTCGAGAACCCCGACCTCTATCGCTTCATGACCGGCCGCGAGAACCTCGAGCACTTCGCGCGCATGCTGCGGGTCAATCATGAGGAGATCGAGCGCGTGGCCGCGCTGGTCAACCTCTCCCACCGCCTCGACCAGCGCGTCGGCACCTACTCCCTGGGCATGCGCCAGCGCCTCGGCATCGCCCAGGCCCTGCTCGGCCGGCCGCGCGTGCTCATCCTCGACGAGCCGGCCAACGGCCTCGACCCCGCCGGCATCCGCGAGATCCGCGAGCTCCTGCGCGGCCTAGCCGCGGAGCACGGCATGAGCGTCTTCGTCAGCAGCCATCTTTTGGCCGAGGTCGAGCTCACCTGCGACCGCGTGGCCATCATTCACAAGGGAAAGATCCTCAAGACCGGCAGCGTACGCGAGCTGATCGCCAGCCGCCGGGTGGTGGAGATCCGCGCCGACGACGCCGACCGCGCCAGCGCGCTCCTGCGCGAGCACGGCATCGAGGCGGAGATCCACGCCCAGCAGCGCGCGCAGACGCTCGAGGAGATGTTCCTGGAGACCACGGGCGGGGAGACGGTGGACTGAAAACGTAAGTCCTTTGTAAGCCACGTAAAACGTCATCCGCCGCGGTAAGCGGCCGCAGCCGCGTTTCGTCCCTTGCTCATGAAACGCTTGCTGACGGCCGCCCTCCTTTGCTCGCTCCTCTCGCCCACCCTCGTCGCCCAGCGCCGCCGCGACGTCAACCCCGCGCCCCCGCCCGTCCCCGCCCCGCCCCCACCCGCGCAGAATCAGCAGTTCGGGCAGGCGCTCCCCGGCCTGTCCGCCGCGCTGCTGGCGCGGTTCAACGAGGGGCGGCAGGAGTTCCTCGAGCGCGAGGACGTGGACGACGGGCTCGGTCCGGTCTTCAACGGCCGCGCGTGCGGCGAGTGTCACAACGTCGCCGCGCCCGGCGGCGGCAGCGATCGCCTGGTCACGCGCTTCGGCACGACTAGCGGCGGCGCGTTCAATCCGCTCGCAGCCCTCGGCGGGTCGCTCGTGCAGAACCGCGCCATCGGTCCGGCGGAGGGATCGCCGCACGCGTTCCAGCCGGAGCGCGTTCCGCGCGAGGCGACGATCGTGGCCCGGCGGCGCTCCACGCCGCTCTTCGGCCTCGGCCTGGTCGACGCCACGCCCGACGCCACGTTCGTCGCTCTCGCCGCGCAGCAGGCGGCGCGCGGGAATGGCACGGCCGGACGCGTAAGCATGGTCGACAATCTCGCCGCGGGGATGCGCACGGTCGGCAAGTTCGGCTGGAAGGCGCAGGTGCCGACGCTCTTCCAGTTCGCCGGCGACGCGTATCTCAACGAGATGGGCATCACCAGCCCGTTCTTCCCGAACGAGAACTGCCCGCAGGGCAACTGCGCCGAGCTGCAGTTCAACCCGCGCCCCGGCCTCAACGACGGCGGCGAGGACGTGCAGGCGCTGACCGACTTCATGACCCTCATGGCCGCGCCGCCGCGCGGTGCGATCACGGCCGAGGTCACCGAGGGAGAGCGCGTGTTCGAGCGCCTCGGCTGCAACTCGTGTCACGTGTCGACGCTCCAGACGGGAGCGAATCCGAATCCCGCACTGAACCGCGTGACCTACCGCCCCTACTCCGACTTCCTCCTCCACGACATGGGCACGCTCGGCGACGGGATCGAGCAGGGCCAGGCCAACGGACGCGAGATCCGCACCGCGCCGCTGTGGGGACTGCGCGTGGTGCGCACGTTCCTCCACGACGGCCGCGCGCGCACGATCGAGGAGGCCATCGCCGCGCACGACGGGCAGGGCCGCACGTCGCGCGATCGCTTCAACGCCCTGAACGCAACGGATCGGTCGCGGCTGCTGGCCTTCCTGCGGTCGCTGTAGAAGTCGTGTTAGAAGAGGAGGGTGTTCTTCGCCCTGATCCGCAACGAGACTCTCAAGCTGCTCCGCCGGCGCCGCTTCGCCA
>JBIOTX010000446.1:0-7695 GCA_044866315.1 Thermoanaerobaculia bacterium
GGTCAACTGCGCGCCGCCGGCGATCAACGGGATCACCAGTTCCCACGCCGTGACCTCCGGCGCCTCGGCGCTGCTCGAGTCCAGTGCCACCGGCAGCGGGACGCTCAGCTATCAGTGGTACGTGGGCCCCTCCGGCAACACCGGCACCCCTGCCGGCGCGCCCGGAAGCTCGGTGACCGTGACCCCCGGATCCACCACCGAATACTGGCTGCGTGTGACCAACAGCTGCAGCGGCTCGAGCCCCGTGAGCGTGAACAGCGCCACGATCACACTCACCGTCGTGACGGCTCCCACCACGGCGATGCAGTTTTACGTCCTCCCGCCGTGCCGGGTCATCGACACCCGCGATCCGGATGGACCCTATGGAGGGCCGGCCCTGGCTCCCGGCGGCACGCGAACGATCCAGTTCAGCGGACAGTGCGGGATCCCGTCCGACGCCAAGGCCGTGGCGGTGAACATCGCCGCCGTGCTCCCCTCGTCGCTCGGTTTTCTGGCGCTCTATCCGGCGAACGAGTCCTTCCCGGGAACGTCCACGGTCAACTACAAGGCCTCGAAAGTGATCGCCAACAACGCCATCGTGAAGCTCTCGCCGGCCGGGCAGATCGACATTCGCAATAACCCCATCGGATCGCTGATCCACTTCGTGATCGACGTCAACGGTTACTTCAAATAGAGAGAGATCAAAAAAATGCGACCCATCCTTCGACTTGCGCTTTTCGTCGCCGTCCTCGCCGTTCCTGGAGCCGCGTGGGCCCAGAGCGGTCCCTATTCCTTCTACGCCCTGACGCCCTGTCGCATCGTCGACACGCGCAACCCCGACGCGACCAACGGCGGACCGGCCCTCGGCGAAGCGGTCACCCGCAGCTTCGCCATCCGCGGGAACTGCGGCGTCCCGGCCGACGCCAAGGCGGTGGCCATCAACGTCGCCATCACCCAGCCGACCACGCAGTCCCACCTGATCGTCTGGCCGTCCGATCAGACCAGGCCCGTGGCCTCGTCGATCAACTTCGACCAGAACGACTTCGCGCGGGCGAACGGCGTGATCGTCGGAGTCTCGACGCTCGCGCAGGACCTGTCCGTTTACAACCGCTGGGGCACGGTACACGTCATCATCGACGTCACCGGATTCTTCAAGTAGCGTCGCGAAAAGAGGAGTATCTTCATGGGCGGCCACTGACGGCCGCCCTTGGTTTTTATGCGCAAAGCTGCCTTGGCCGCCTTCCTCCTGACCCTGACGGCGTGCGCCTCGTCGCGCGCCACGGTGCAGATCACCAAGCCCGAGATGCGGATCGTCCAGACCAGCGCCATCCCCGCCGCGGCGCGCCACGTCTCGGGCAACATCCCGGTGAGCTACGCCCTGCGCGTGGCCAACCGGTCCGACGAGACCATCACCCTCAAGCGGGTGACCCTGCAGTCGGTCGGGGCCGGCGCCTACTCGGTCTCCACGTCGCTGCCGTTCGACGTGACCATCGCCCCGGCGCAGTATCAGATCGTCGAGTTCTCGGCCGGCGCGGTGGCGAGCACGAGCGTGGTCGGCGTGAACGGCCCGGTGAGCCTGCGCGTGATCGCCCACTTCAACTCCCCCGTGGGCGAGTTCGACGAGATCGTGGTCCAGCAGGTCAACGACCAGCGCGGGTCCCGGGGCGGCGAGTAGGCGAGCCGTCGCCCGGTTGTCCTCTTTTGAGATCAACGTCGGTCTCCCGGAAAGCGACGTCGGTCTCCCGGAAAGCGACGCCGGTCTCCCGGATAGCAACGTCGGTCTCCCGGAACGCGACGTCGGTCTCCCGGAACGCGACGTCGGTCTCCCGGATAGCGACGTCGGTCTCCGGGAACGCGGCGTCGATCTCCGGGAACGCGACGTCGGTCTCCAGGAGCTCGACATCGGTCATCCGGAGACCAACGCCGGCGCCGCCTCCGGCTCGTACGCCAGGTTCGGCGCCAGCCAGCGCTCCACCTCGGCCACGGACATGCCCTTCCGCCGCGCATAGTCCTCGACCTGATCGCGGTCGATCTTCCCCACCGCAAAGTACCGCGCCTGCGGGTGCGCAAAGTACAACCCGCTCACCGATGCCGCGGGGGCCATGGCGCAGGACTCGGTGAGGCGCATGCCGATCTGCTCCGCGCCGAGGGCGGCGAAGAGGGTCTGCTTCTCGGTGTGATCGGGGCAGGCCGGGTAGCCG
Organism: Thermoanaerobaculia bacterium; assembly: GCA_044866315.1. GTDB lineage: Bacteria > Acidobacteriota > Thermoanaerobaculia > Gp7-AA8 > Gp7-AA8 > QHVT01. The sequence goes on from JBIOTX010000446.1 coordinate 2,181, forward strand.
GGCGCGGGACGGATGCCGCGGTACTTCTCGGCGATGAGGTCGTCGTAGGGCAGCGACTCGTCCTGCGCGTACCACTGCGCCCGCACCTCCTTGTGCACCAGCTCCGCGAGTCCCTCGGCCAGTCGGTCCGCGAGGGCCTTGGTCATGATCGAGTTGTAGTCGTCGTGGTCGCGCTGGAAGCGGGCCACCAGCTCGTCGACGCCGATGCCGGCGGTGACGGCGAAGCCGCCGAGGTAGTCGCCGCCCGGCGCGACGAAGTCGGCCAGGGCGAGGTTCTGTCCGGTCGCGGTCTCCTGCTGCTGGCGCAGGGTGTGGAAGCGCGCGCCCGGAATCACGACGTCATCGCCCTCGCGGTGCGCGGGCCAGATCGCGTACACGGCGCGCGCCTTGAGCAGGCGCTTGTCGATGATCTCGCCGAGGAGCTTGCGCGCGTCGTCGTACAGCTCCTTCGCCCGCGGCTCGTCCAGGATCTGCGGGTAGCGCCCGCGCAGCTCCCAGGCCTGGAAGAACGGCGTCCAGTCGATGAACGGCTCGATCTTCTCCAGCGGCACGTCTTCGAGCACGCGCACGCCGGTGAAGGACGGCTGCTCCGGCGCGAACGGCAGCGACGGCGCGCGCCGCCGCGCCTCGGCGAGCGGCAGCAGCGTGACCGCGCGCGTCTCCACGCCCTCGCGCAGCCGCTCGTACTCCGCGCGCGTCGCGCTCACCAGCTCGTCGCGCTTGTCCGAGAGCAGGGTGGTGACGACGCCGACGGCGCGCGAGGCGTCGAGCACGTGCACGGTCGGGCCCGAGTAGCGCGGCGCGATCTTCACCGCCGTGTGCAGCTTGGACGTGGTTGCGCCGCCGATGAGCAGCGGCACGCGGAAGCCCCGGCGCTCCATCTCCCGGGCCACGTGCACCATCTCGTCGAGCGACGGGGTGATCAGGCCGGAGAGGCCGACGATGTCCACCTTCTCCTTCTCGGCCGTGTCGAGGATCTTCTCCGCCGACACCATGACGCCGAGGTCGAGGATCTCGTAGTTGTTGCAGCCGAGGACCACGCCGACGATGTTCTTGCCGATGTCGTGGACGTCGCCCTTGACCGTGGCCAGCAGCACCTTGCCGCGCGCGGCGTGGTCGCCCGACTTCGCCTTCTCCGCCTCCATGAACGGCAGGAGGTAGGCGACGGCCTTCTTCATCACCCGCGCGCTCTTGACGACCTGGGGCAGGAACATCTTCCCCGCGCCGAAGAGGTTGCCGACGACGTTCATCCCGTCCATCAGCGGGCCCTCGATGATGGACAGGCCGGTCGGATACTTCTGCCGCGCCTCCTCGACGTCGGCGTCGATGTGCTCGACGATGCCCTTGATCAGGGCGTGGGAGAGGCGCTCCTCGACCGTGCCCTGCCGCCATGCGTCATCCGTGGGGCGGCGGGCTCTCAGCCCGCCGTCGGCAGGCTGAGAGCCTGCCGCTCCACCGGCGAACGCGATCAGGCGCTCGGTGGCGTCGGGACGGCGGTCGAGCAGCACGTCCTCCACCAGCTCGAGCAGGTCCTTCGGGATCTCCTCGTAGATGCCGAGCTGCCCGGCATTGACGATGCCCATGGTCAGGCCGGCCCGGATGGCGTGGTAGAGAAACGCCGCGTGCATGGCCTCGCGGACGACGTTGTTGCCGCGGAAGGAGAAGGAGACGTTGCTGATCCCACCCGAGGCATTGGTGAGCGGGTACTTTTCGCGCAGCCGGCGCACGGCCTCGATGAAGTTCACGCCGTAGGCGTTGTGCTCCTCCATGCCCGTGGCCACGGTGAGGACATTGACGTCGAAGATGATGTCCTCGGCGGCGAAGCCGACTTCGTTCACCAGGATGTCGTACGCGCGCGAGCAGATCTCGATCTTGCGAAGGGCCGTGTCGGCCTGCCCCTGCTCGTCGAAGGCCATCACGATCACCGCGGCGCCGTAGCGCCGGCAGAGCCGCGCGTGCTGCTTGAAGACCTCCTCGCCTTCCTTGAGGGAGATCGAGTTCACCACCGACTTGCCCTGCAGGCACTTGAGCCCCGCCTCCAGCACCGACCACTTCGAGCTGTCGACCATGATCGGCACGCGGGCGATGTCGGGCTCGGAGCCGATGAGGTTGAGAAACCGGGTCATGACCTGCTCGGAGTCGAGCAGGCCCTCGTCCATGTTCACGTCGAGGATGTTCGCGCCGCCGTCGATCTGCTGCTTGGCGATGGCCAGCCCGCCTTCGAGGTCGCCTGCCTTGATCAGCTGGGCGAACTTGGGCGAGCCGGTGACGTTGGTGCGCTCGCCGACCATGATGAAGCCGGCGTCGGTGTCGTGGCGCACGTTCATCGGCTCCAGGCCGGAGAGGCGAAGGAAGTGCGGCGGCTGCGGCGGCACGCGCGGCGGCAGCGTGGCCACGGTCTCGGCGATCACGCGGATGTGCTCCGGACCGGTGCCGCAACAGCCGCCGACGAGGTTCAGCCAGCCGCTGTTCGCGTAGTCGCGCAGCACGGCGGCCATCATCTGGGGCGTCTCGTCGTAGCCGCCGAGGGCGTTCGGCAGACCGGCGTTGGGATAGCAGGAGAAGAAGATCGGCGCGAGCGACGAGAGCTCCTCGACGTGCGGGCGCATCTCCTCGGCGCCGAGGGCGCAGTTGATGCCGACGGCGAAGAGCGGAGCGTGGCGGATCGAGTTCCAGCAGGCCTCGACGGTCTGGCCGGAGAGCGTACGGCCGGAGGCGTCGGTGATGGTGATTGAGGCGATGACCGGCAGGCGCAGCCCCTCGTCCTCGAAGTACTTCTCGATGGCGAACAGCGCCGCCTTGAGGTTCAGCGTGTCGAACGTCGTCTCCGGCATGAGGATGTCGACTCCGCCGTCGACCAGGCCGCGCACCTCTTCGTAGTAGGCGTCGACCAGCTCGTCGAAGGTGACCGAGCGCAGGGCCGGGTTGTTCACGTCCGGCGAGAGCGAGGCCGTGCGGTTGGTCGGGCCCATCGAGCCGGCCACGAAGCGCGGCTTGTCCGGAGTCGAGAATGCGTCACAGGCCCGGCGGGCGATCTCCGCGGCGGCGCGGTTGATGTCGTAGACGTGCGCCTGGAGGTCGTAGTCGGCCAGCGAGATCGCCTGGGCGTTGAAGGTGTTGGTCTCGATGATGTCGGAGCCCGCGGCGAGGTAGGCGCGGTGGATCTCCTCGATGACGTCGGGACGGGTGAGGTTGAGCAGGTCGTTGGCGCCCTTCAGCTCGCGCGCGTGATCGGCGAAGCGCTCGCCGCGGAAATCGGCCTCCTCGAGCTTGTAGCGCTGGATCATCGTGCCCATGGCCCCGTCGAGCACGAGGATGCGGCGGAGGAGGAGGGTGCGTAGCTCTGCGGTGCGGTCGGGTCGTGCCATCGGTTCTCCGAAAAACGAAAAGCCCCGCGAATTGCGGGGCAGCTGAAAAACGGAGGAGCTGACGACTGCCGGCTCTTTAGCTTTTTTTAGCCTGGTTGCAAGCGGCCCCGCAAATCAGTCCAGGTCGGGCGAGGGTACGGCAGCGCCGGAAGGTTTGTCAAACGGCTTGATCCGCGGGATCCAGCGCCGGACGTGCCGGCAGTACTCCTCGTAGTCGCTTCCGAACAGGCGTCGCAGCGTCGGCTCCTCGTACACGAGGATGAAGACGGTGACGATCGCCCACAGGACCACGACCATGATCAGCATCTGCCGGGTGATCTGCGGGAGGAGCAGGGCCTCGCCGACGAGGAAGATGCCCATCCCGACGTACATCGGGTTGCGTACCCAGCGGTACAGCCCGGTGACCACCAGCCGCCGCGGCGGATCGAACGGCGCCGGCGTTCCTCGGCCGGTCCAGGCGAAGTCCCAGACGCACTTGAGCATGATCAGCGCGCCGATGGCCATGAGCACGAGGGGGATGGGCGCCCAGCGGGGATGGAGGTCGCCGCCGGCGAACCAGCGCGGGAAGAACCACGTCCAGAGGGAGACGAACACGGCCGCGACGACGGCGGCCCGGGCGAGGGCAAAGAGACGCGTGCCCATGACCCGTCGATTATGATCCTCTTCTCATGTCCACCGTGACGGAAACCCCCATCGCCCACACCGATCCCATCAACGCCCAGATCCTGGCCGTCTCCGAGGATCGCATCCAGGGCTTCGTCCCCGACCCGTTCGGCGCAATCGCCGAGAAGGCCGGGCTTGATCCGGAGCTGGTCATGGAGCGCATCAAAGCCATGCTCCGCGCCGGAACCATTCGCCGGGTCAGGCAGACGCTGATGGCCACCAATCTCGCCGAGGGGGCGCTGGTGGCGTGGGTGTACCCGAACGAGAAGCTGGACGAGGCCTTCGACTTCATGTTCCGCGAGGACCCCTTCTCGGGCCACGTGGTCATCCGCTCGACCGACGCGGCGACGCCCGGCTCGAGCTACCGCCTCTGGACCACGGTGAAAGTGCCCCAGGGCTACTCGATCGAGAAGCACTGCGCGTTCCTGGCGAAGCTCACCGGCGCCTCGGCATTCCGGGTCATGCCCGCCAAGCGGATTTTCGCCCTCGGCGTCGGCCACGTCCGCCGCAAGGGCATGGAGCCCGGCAGCAAGTCCGACGAGCTGGCCGAGGTGAAGGACACGGCGAAAGCCGAGCTGAGTGACCTCGAGTGGCAGGTGCTGACCGCCCTCAAGCGCGAGCTGGAGCCGGAAGAGGTGACCCGCGACCTCTGGGAGCGCCGCGCGCAGAAGGCGGATCTCCTGCCGGACGTGTTCTGCGCCGTGGCCGAGAACCTGAACCGCCGCGGCGTGGTCGGCCGCTTCTCCACGTTCCTCGAACATGTGAAGCCCCTGCAGACCGGCGAGCGCGTCACCCGCTTCAACGCCCTCTTCCACTGGGCCGTCCCGCCCGGCCGGGAGATCGAGGCCGGGCGGGAGGTGGGGCGCTTCCACATCCTCACCCACTGCTACTGGCGCGAGGGCGGCCCCGAGTTCCGCAACGTGAACATCATGGCCGTCGCCCACGGCACGGAGAAGGACGCCGTGCTCGCCCACAAGCGCGCCATCGACGAGCACCTCGCCGCGGTGGGCATCCCGGTGACCTACACGAACGTGTTCTGGGGCGGCCGGAGCGAGATCAAGCCGAGCGAGATCTCGCCGTTTGCGTATCGGGATTGGTGTGCGTCGAGGGGAGTGGACGCGGAGGAGATGCGGGGCTCGTAGGGCGAGCGTCCCGCTCGCCCCCGACGGGCGTCTCGCCCGGCGGCATTACCGCAGCATCCCGATCGTGATCGCCCCGATCGCCTTCCCGTTGTCCGTCACCGGCACAGAGATCTGGGCCAAACGCTGCGCCGAGCTCTCGTCGAGGCGCGGGCGGTCGATGAACACCGCGCCCTGCCCGCCGTTGAACGCGCGCTGCCACTTGGCCTCGTCGCCCTGCCAGTAGTCGGAGGTCTTGGCGGTGGCGCAGACGATGGCGCCCTGGTCGTCCATGACGAACGTCTCGCCGTACGTTCCGCCGGCGAGCTGGCGCAGGCGGGCGGCGCAGGGGCCGGTGGTGACCTG
>JBIOTX010000447.1:0-17484 GCA_044866315.1 Thermoanaerobaculia bacterium
GCCCCACCAAGCCGAAGTCGATCTGGCTGACCACCAAGACCTACGAGCTGGCCAGCTACGACCGCAACGATCTCTACTTCAACATGCAGGAGCTCGAGTACTGGGACGACAAGCCGCAGTACACGGGACTCCCGGAAGGCGAAGAGGTCGAGGACCGCAAGCTCATCGAGGGGAAGGTGCAGTAGGGATGGACGGCATCACCTCGAACATGCCGCTCCTGGTCTTCATCGTGATCGGCACCATCGCCGTCGCGTCCTCGATCCTGGTCGTGTCGATGCGCAACCCCGTGCACTCGGCGCTCTTCCTCCTGCTCACCTTCCTCTGCGTGGCCGTGCTCTTCGTGATCAAGTCCGCCGAGTTCGTGGCCGCCGTGCAGGTGCTGGTCTACGCGGGCGGCATCATGGTGCTGTTCCTGTTCGTGGTCATGCTCATCAACTACCGCCACCTCCCCGAGGAGCGCGTGCTCTCGAAGTTCTGGGCGGCGGGGCTGGGCGTGGGCCTGGCCGTGTTCGCGCTCTTCTTCACCCTCGTCCGCGACGGTGCGTACCACGACGAGGCCGAGTCCCCGCAGAAGAAGCTGACCACCGTCCGCGAGACGCGCCTCACCGAGCACCCGACCGACCCGAACAAGCTCGTGCGCCGCACCAGGGACGTGGAGAACCGGAACTCCGAGGCCGTGGGCATGGCCCTCTATCGCGACTACCTCGTGCCCTTCGAAGTGGCCTCGCTGTTCCTCCTCGTGGCCATGATCGGCGCCATCGTCATCGGCAAGCGCGAGCTCTCCGCCAGCGAGGAAGAGACCACGCCGGCCTACATCCTCGAGAGGACGGAGACGGAGAAGGAAGTGAAGGAGTCCATGAGTGCCTAGCACCGCTCAGTATCTGATGCTCTCCGGCACCCTTTTCGCCGTCGGTCTGATCGGCGTGATCATCCGCCGGAACATGATCACCGTGCTGATGGCCATCGAGCTGATGCTCAACGCCGTCAACATCAACCTCATCGCCTTTTCCCACCGCGTGGCCAATCTCGAGGGACAGGTCTTCACCATCTTCGTCATCACCGTCGCCGCCGGCGAGGCCGCGGTCGGGCTGGCGATCATCATTCAGTTGTACCGGCTGCGATCCACGGTCAACCTCGACGAGGTGAAGACGCTGCATGGCTAGCGCACTCCTGCTGGTCGTCCTTCTCCCCGCCCTCGGCGCGCTCGTGAACGGCCTCCGCGCCTTCGCGCAGCCGAAGACGCCCAAGAACAAAGCCATCACCAACGTCTTCGCCCTCGGCACGACGCTGCTCTCGGCGCTGATCGCGACCTGGGTGGTGATCGGTAGCGCCGGGCATCCCTGGCAGCACTCGTACTTTGAGTGGATCCCCGCGGGGATGGGGCACGTCGGCAGCCTGATCGCGAACTTCTCGATCGACTTCGCCTTCCGCATCGACCCGCTCTCGTCGACGATGCTGATGATCGTGACCTGGATCGGGTTCCTGATCCACGTCTACGCCACCGGCTACATGGCCCACGAGACGGGCTACACGCGCTTCTTCACCTACCTCAACCTCTTCATGTTCATGATGCTGCTCCTGGTCCTGGGAGCGAACTACGTGGTCATGTTCGTGGGGTGGGAGGGAGTGGGGCTCTGCTCGTACCTGCTCATCGGCTTCTACTACGACAAGCACTTCGCCGCCGACGCGGGCAAGAAGGCGTTCATCGTCAACCGCATCGGCGACTTCGGCTTCATCCTGGGGATCTTCCTGATCTTCAACACCTTCGGCAGCGCCGACTACGAGAAGGTCTTCGCCCTGGCCGCCACGGGCGGCGCGCAGTACGGCTGGGTCGCCACCTGGATCTGCCTGCTCCTCTTCGTCGGCGCGTGTGGCAAGTCCGCGCAGGTGCCGCTGTATGTCTGGCTTCCGGACGCGATGGCCGGCCCGACGCCCGTATCCGCGCTCATCCACGCCGCGACCATGGTCACCGCCGGCGTGTACATGGTCGTCCGCTCGAACGTGCTGTTCCGCGTGGCCGAGCTGGTCTCGCCGTCGGCCATGCTGGTCGTGGCCATCGTCGGCGCGATCACGGCCATCTTCGCGGCCTCCATCGGCCTGGCCCAGAACGACATCAAGAAGGTGCTGGCCTATTCGACCGTCTCGCAGCTCGGCTACATGTTCGTGGCCGCGGGCGTGGGCGCGTTCACCGCGGCGATCTTCCACGTGATGACCCACGCCTTCTTCAAGGCCTGCCTCTTCCTCGGCGCCGGCTCGGTCATCCACGGCTGCGGCGGCGAGCAGGACATGCGCAAGATGGGCGGCCTGAAGAAATACATGCCGCGCACGCACTGGACGATGCTCGTGGCGACCATCGCCATCGCCGGCATCCCGCCGCTGGCCGGCTTCTTCTCCAAGGACGAGATCCTCGCCGGCGCCTTCGGCCACCACAAGCCGATCTGGATCGTCGGCGTCATCGCCGCCGGCTTCACCGCGTTCTACATGTTCCGGCTGTACTTCATGACCTTCCACGGTCAGTACCGCGGTGATGTGCCGGTGCACGACCCGCACGCGTCGACGCATCAGTCCCACGCGGCGCATGCGGATCACGCCCACGACGACGCGCACGGCCATGACGAGCACGGTCACGCCGGTCCGCACGAGTCGCCGTGGAGCATGACCGGCGTGCTGGCCATCCTGGCCGTGCTGTCCGTCATCGGCGGCTTCGTCGGCCTGCCCGCCGCTCTCGGCGGCTCGTTCCCGACCTGGTTCCAGAAGTGGCTCGCGCCGGTGCTCCTGCCCATCAGCGGGAACCCGTTCGAGTGGCACCACGCGTCGTATGCCGAGGAATACGTGCTGATGCTGGTGAGCGTGGCGGTGGCGGCGTTCGGCATCTTCCTGGCGTACCGCCTCTACGCGAAGCGCGCGCCGGTGCCGGACGTCCTCGAGCGGAAGCTCGGCTTCGTCTACCGCGTCCTCGAGAACAAGTACTGGGTCGATGAGCTGTATCACGCCACGGTCATCCGCGGCACGATCCTCCTGGCCTACGCCATGTGGTGGTTCGATCGCTGGGTCGTGGACGGCCTGGTCAACGGCGTCCGCCACGTCACCGTGTTCCTCTTCGGCCACGGCTCGTCGATCTTCGACAAGTACGTCGTCGACGGCGCGGTCAACGGGGTGGGCGCGGCCGCGAAGGGCGGCTCGATGCTCTTCCGCCGCGTGCAGAGCGGCCTGGTCCAGAACTACGCGCTGATCATGGGCGGAGGGATCGTGCTCATCGCCCTGGTGTACCTCTTCATGAAGCCCTGATCGGAGGAAGACGAGTCGATGGGTATTCTGAACATCATCACCTACATCCCCCTGGCGGGAGCGATCCTCATCCTCTTCCTGGGTCGCAACGCCACGCGCGGGATCCGGATCGTGGCCACGGCCACGGCGGTCATCGACTTCCTGGTCTCCCTCTACCTGTGGCCGAACTTCGACCGCAAGGCCACGGGCGCGGCGATGTGGCAGTTCCGCGAGATCTACGAGTGGATCCCCTCCCTGGGCGTGAAGTACGACTTCGGGGTCGACGGCATCTCCATGCTGCTCATCCTCCTGACCACGTTCATGGGCATCATCGCCGTGGTCTCGTCCTACAGCGCCATCAAGTACCGGGAGAAGGAGTACTACGCCCTCCTGCTCATGCTCCAGACGGGCATGCTCGGCACCTTCTGTGCCCTCGACTTCTTCCTCTTCTACGTCTTCTGGGAAGTGATGCTCGTGCCGATGTACTTCATCATCGGCATCTGGGGCGGGCCGCGGAAGCTCTATGCCGCCATCAAGTTCTTCCTCTACACCCTGGCCGGATCGGTGCTGATGCTGCTCTCGATCCTGGCCCTGTTCTTCTTCAACGACGGCGGCATCGACTTTTTGAACATCAAGGGCCTCGGCAACGAGGCTACCTTCGCCGTGCTGCAGTACCACGAGATCGGGCACCTCATCCCGCCGACGCTGCAGTTCTGGATCTTCCTCGGATTCTTCTTCGGTTTCGCCATCAAGGTGCCGATGTTCCCGTTCCACACCTGGCTGCCCGACGCGCACGTCGAGGCTCCCACGGCCGGCTCGATCATCCTGGCCGCGGTGCTCCTGAAGATGGGCACCTACGGCTTCGTGCGCTTCGCCCTGCCCATCCTGCCCGACGCCACCAAACAGCTGCTGGTCCCGATCGCCGTCCTCTCTGTGATCGGCATCATCTACGGCGCGCTGGTGACGCTGGTGCAGAAGGACATGAAGAAGCTGATCGCCTACTCGTCGGTCTCGCACCTCGGCTTCGTCATGCTGGGCATGTTCGCCCTCAACCCGATGGGCATCGCCGGGTCGGTCGTCCAGATGATCAACCACGGCATCTCCACCGGCGCGCTCTTCCTTCTGGTGGGCTTCATCTACGAGCGCCGGCACTCCCGGATGATCGCGGACTACGGCGGGCTGGCGAAGCAGATGCCGATGTACGCCGCGCTCTTCCTCATCGCCGCGCTGTCGTCGATGGGTCTCCCGGCGCTGAACGGGTTCATCGGCGAGTTCACGATCCTCCTCGGCGCCGCGAACTCCACCGCCCTCGGGACGATCGCCTACGCCGTCCTGGCCGCCGTCGGCATCGTCCTTGGCGCCGCCTACCTGCTCTGGCTCTACCAGCGCGTGTTCTGGGGACCGCTCGACAATCCCGCGAACGCGAACGTGCCGGACGTGAACAAGCGGGAGCTCGGCCTGATGGTGGCGCTCATCGCCTTGATGGTCTGGATCGGCATCTATCCCCGGCCCCTCTTCGAGATCATGGAGACGCCGGTGCGCTACGTGGTCGAGAAGGTCGACGGCTCGTACTACCAGCGCAAGCCGGTCACCTATCCGTCCACGCCGACGGCGCCGGCCGATGAGGCGCCGCACGAGGTGGCCTCGAAATGACCTGGGGCGACACGGTCTTCCTCCTCCCGGAGCTCATCATCGCCCTCGGCGCCTCGCTGATGCTGATCGCGCCGGTGAGCGGCATCCGCGGCGAGGGGAGAAGCGCGAAGTGGCTGATGCTCGGCATCCTGGCCATCACCGCAGGGTCCGTGTTCTTCTCCTCCTGGGCGGTGACGCGCGTCGAGCAGACGGCGATGTTCGCGAACATGTTCGCCCTCGACGGCTTCGCCATCTTCTTCAAGCTGCTGTTCATCGGCACCATCGCCATGGTGGTTCTGCTCTCGGAAGGGTATCTGGGCGGGACGCGCTACTCGCCCTGGGAGTACTACTCGCTCCTCGCCTTCGCCCTCTGCGGCATGATGTTCATGGCCTCGGGCGTCCACCTGGCCTCGATCTACATCGGCCTGGAGCTGATGTCGCTCTCCAGCTACATCCTGGCCGGCTACTTCAAGAACGAGCAGAAGAGCACCGAGGCGGCGATGAAGTACTTCGTCCTCGGCGCGGTCAGCTCGGCCATCCTCTTGTACGGCATCTCCCTGATCTACGGCGTCACCGGCACGCTGAACCTGCTCGACATCGCCCAGGCCATGTCCACGTTGGTCACGAACGACGCCCTGATGTTCGGGATCATGCTCCTCGGGGCGGGACTCTGCTTCAAGATCGCCGCAGTGCCGTTCCACGTCTGGACGCCGGACGTCTACGAAGGCTCGCCGACGCCGGTCACGGCGTTTCTCTCCACGGCCTCGAAGGCCGCGGCGTTCGCCATCTTCGCGCGCATCTTCTACGTCGGCATGCACCACTTCCGCCTCGACTGGCAGTACGTGCTGGCCACGATCGCCGCGCTGTCGATGATCCTCGGCAACCTGGCCGCGATCACCCAGGACAACGTCAAGCGCATGCTGGCCTACTCGTCCATCGGTCATGCGGGGTACGTGCTCCTCGGCATCATCGCCGTGAGCGAGATGGGCCTGTACGGCATCCTCGTCTACTCCGTGGTCTACCTCGCCGCCACGCTCGGGATCTGGGCCACCGTGCTGATGCTGCAGAAGCACGAGTACGCCGGCGAGCAGGTGGACGACTTCGAGGGGCTGCACCGCCGCGCCCCGCTGTGGGCCTTCGCCATGGTGATTTTCCTCCTCTCCCTCGGCGGCATCCCGCCGACGGCCGGGTTCATCGGCAAGTACTTCCTCTTCTACGCCGCGGTCGGGGCGGGCTTCGGCTGGCTGGCCATCATCGCCGTGCTGATGTCGGCCGTGTCGATGTTCTTCTACTTCCGCATCGTCATGGCCATGTATCTCAAGGAGGGGAGGGAGGCCGAGCTCGTGAGCAGCGGGTCTCTGAAGCTCGTGGCCGCGGTCTGCCTGATCGTCACCCTCCTGTTCGGCATCCTCCCCACGCCGCTCATCGACGAGGCGGCGCGGTCCGGGAAGTGGGTCGCCACCCGCGCGGCCGCGCTCGCCAATGGACGATAAGAAGCGCAAAGAGTACCGGCAGCTCTTCGAGGCCTCGGCCATCGGCTGGATGTTCCCCATCGCCATCGGCATCGGCGCGCTGTGGGGGTGGGGGATGGACAAGTGGTTCGGGACCTACCCCTGGCTGACCTTCATCTTCACCGGCTTCGGCATCGCCGCGGCATTCATCAACCTCTTCCGGATGTCCGGCGGAGCGAATGGCCAGTGAGCCGCCCGTCGAAGAGGACGAGCCGCCCGAGCGGGTGCTGCGGCGGATCAAGCGGACGGCGGTCGGGGCCTGGGTCGTATTCGCCGTTTTCACCTTGATTTTCGAGGATTTTCGAGCTTTTCTCGGGTTGACTTGCAGCGGGGCGGTCACTATCATCGCCTTCCTTTGGTTGGAGGAGATCGTCACGATCCTCCTGCAACCGGCGGCACACCGGCACGCACGGAGGCTGACGTTCCGCACTCTGGCGCGCTTCGCTCTCCTGGGGCTCGCGCTCACGGTCACGATCATCATCGCTCGTTTCAACGCGGTCAGTGTGCTGCTGGGGTTCTCGATCATCGTGGTGGGAATCTTCGGCGAAGCTGCGTACTCGCTGTACAAGAGCTTCGCCCAGGTGAGGTAGCTCGAGGGTAGATGGAACACGAACACTCAATCCTGTACGAGCCGTTCAACAAATACATCTGGCGTCACGCGTTCGGGTTCGACGTTCCCGATCACGTGATCATGGCTTTGCTGGTGCTGCTCATCAGCTGCACCGTCTTTCCGCTGATGGCCCGGCGGATCAGCAAGGACAACCCGAGCGGCTTCCAGCACATGCTGGAGCTGGTGGTGGGCGGCCTCAAGGGCCTGCTCCACGAGATCATCGGGCCGCACTCGGACAAGTACCTCTACATCATCGGCGGCTTCGCCTCGTTCATCTTCATCTCCAATATCTTCGGCCTGTTCTTCTTCCTCCAGCCGCCGACGGGGAACCAGAACACGACCTTCGCCCTGTCCATCACGGCCTTCCTGTACTTCAACTACCAGGGCATCAAGACCCAGGGCATCGGCCACTATCTGGCCCACTTCGGCGGGCCGATCTGGTGGCTCTCGCCGCTCATGTTCATCATCGAGATGATCGGCAACTTCGCCCGCATCCTCTCGCTGGGCATGCGTCTGTTCGGGAACATCATGGGCGAGCACACGGCCACCGGGATCTTCATGGGCCTGCTCCCGTTCGTGGTTCCCTGGCCGATGATGGGCCTGGGCATCTTCGGGGCCTTCCTGCAGACATTCGTCTTCATCATGCTCACGATGGTCTACATCGGTGGCGCCATCGGAGCTGAAGAGCACTGATTGAGAGTTCTCAAAAGGAGGAGAATCGAGTGAACAAGAAGCACATAATTCTGTTCGTGCTCCTGGCTCTGGTCGCGGTTTCCGCGTTCGGCCAGGAAGCGCCGGCACCCGCCGGTAAAGGCGGTGTGAAGTGGGGCGTGGTTGGCGCGGCGTTCGTTCTGGGCATTTCCGCCGCCGCCGGCGCGATCGGCCAGTCCAAGGCCATCGCCGCGTCGGTCGAGGGCATCGCCCGCAACCCGAGCGCGGCCGGCGCGATCCGCCTGGCCATGATCATCGGTCTGGCCCTCATCGAGTCGCTGGTCATCTACGCGCTCGTCATCGCGTTCGTCATCCAGGGCAAGTAAGCGACGCGCGCGCTTCGTCGTCTGACGACCCGGGCCCGACGCCGGAAGGCGCCGGGCCTTTTTTTGCCCCTCCACGTCCAAAACGAGACAAGTCCCGGCCCGGGGCGTCGGCGATGATCCCCTCATGCCCCGTGCGATCCCGCCGCGGATCGAGCCCCTTCGCCCGAAGCTCACCACCACCGTCCCCCGCGGCCGCGCCTGGCTGTACGAGCTGAAGCTCGACGGCTTCCGGGGGATGCTGCACGTGGAGGACGGCCGCGGACGCTTCTTCTCCAAGACCCTCCGGCCGATGCCGCGGTTCCGCGAGCTCGCCGATGCCCTGGCGCGGCAGCTGCGCGTCAAGAGCGCCATCCTCGACGGCGAGATCGTGGTCATGGGCAAGGGTGGTCCCGACTTCTATGCCCTGATGCTCAATCGCGGCGCACCCGCCTACATCGCCTTCGACCTCCTGTGGCTCGACGGCCGCGACCTGCGCCCGCTGCCGCTCTGGCGGCGCAAGAAGGCCCTGCAGAAGCTGATCGCCTCCACCTCCATCGGCTATGTCGAGCACACCGCCGACCCGCGCCTCTTCGAGTCCGCCGCGAAGATGGACCTGGAGGGCATCGTCGCCAAGCGCCGCTCCGATCCGTATGCGCCCGGCACGGAGTGGCTGAAAGTCAAGCACCGCGGCTACTCGCAGAATGAGGGGCGATGGGAGCTCTTCCAGCGCCGAGCGCGGCGTTGAAAGTGTTGACCACGACACCTCTGCGTTACTACCATTCGGACATTCCCCAGACCCAATAGATCCGTTTCATCCGAATGTCGTGCTGCGTCCAAGGAGTGCGGTGGCGAAGCCTCCGCATCGTTGAAGAAAGGAGCATGGAGCCATGGATTATTACGATCTCGATACGGCCATTCCCCAGCCCCAGGAGCTCGACCTGTTTGCGGAGGAGCTGCCGAAAAAGGAGCAGACCGTCGGCGTCCCGTCGGTCCTCTGCACCTACGGCTTCTGCGTGATCTGCTGGAGCGACTCCGACTAGTCACCGGGCAGCGCGTCTCTCGCCTCTCTCCAGGAATCTGGAGAGAGGCCACTCATTCGGATGAACAGCACACTCGACCCCGCCGAGCTCCGGCGCAAGTATCCCTTCGCAAAGCTCGTCCAGCCGCGGGTCGGCCTCATCGACAGCGTTTCGTTCGTCCCGCCCGACCTCGAGTCGCCGGTCTTCGAGATCGCGGGCGCGCCTCTCGGCAATCTGACGATGGCGTTCCCGCACATCCGCAATGAAAAAGGCGACATGCGCGAGGAGCTGGTCGGCGGTGCCGGCGGGGACATCGACGCGGAGATGGCCTGGGTCCGGGCCGTGGCCGAGGCGGCGGAGCGCTACTGCTCGATGGTCTTCAGCGAAGAGGAATTCGTGGTCGCCAGCGCGAACGAGCTCGGGACGAGCGCGCTCGATCTCGGGACCATTCCGCGCTGCTCGGACATCGAGCTGGCCGATCCGCAATGTCCCCTGCGCCTTCCCGATCCCTCGCAGCCGATCCGCTGGGTGCGCGGCATCTCGCTCATGACCGGGGAAGAGAAGCTCGTCCCGGCCATCCTCACCTATCTGTATGTCCGCGCCTGGCAGGCCGAGCGCTTCTGGCTCCCGATCTCCACCGGCGTTGCCGCGCATACGAATCCGGTCTCGGCGATGCTGTCAGCCATCTGCGAGGTCATCGAGCGCGACGCGATCGCACTGATGTGGCTCGGGCGTCTGCCGCTGGCGCGGATCGAGGACGACGGCCTTCCGGAGGAGACGCGCGCGTTCGCGACGCGCCTCTCGCATGGCCGCGTCCAGCAGTCCTTCTACGACGCCACGACCGACGTCGGCGTGCCCACGATCCTGTCGGTCCAGCTCACCCCGGGCCATCCGACGTGCCAGATCTATCTGAGTTGCGCGACGTCGATGGATGCCCCGGCCGCGTACGTGAAGGCCATTCGCGAGGCGGCGCCGTCGCGGACGGTCATGGACCGGGAGCGGGAGATTCCGGCGAACATCGCCGACTTCCGCGGGCTCATGCATGGCGCCGACTACTACGGCCGCGGCGGCCACAATGAGGATTTCGACTTCCTGCTGAAGAACGGACGCCGCACCACACTCCGCGAGGTTGCCGCCCGCGCCCTCTGTGGTCCCGGCACCGCCGAGGAGCAGCAGTTGCGGGCCATCCTCGGGCGGCTCGCGGAGATGGGAATGGATGCCTACGTGGTCGACCTGACGGCGGATGAAGTCCGCGATGCCGGCCTGTGGGTGGTGCGCGTGATCGTTCCGCAACTGCTGCCGATCAGCTTCACCTACCGCGCGCGCTACCTCGGCACGCCGCGTCTCTACGCCTGCACCGGCCGCACGGAAGCGGAGATCCATCCCGGTCCGATGCCCCTGGGCTGACCGCATGAACGAAATGATCCTGTTCGTCGAAGGCCCCTTCGGGCACGCGGTCGCGGAGCGGCTGCAGGAAAGCGTCATCGTTCGCACATTTCCGCTGGCCGCGTCCGAAGCGCAGTTTCCGGAGCTCGTCGCGGACGCCGATTCCGTTGCCGCGGCACTGTGGCGTCCCTACGCCGCGCAGCTCGATGCGCTCGACGCAGCCTGTGCCGCCGCGGGCAGGAGCTGGTCGGCGGCCGTGCTGGATCGCGAGACCCTGCTTTGCGGACCGGCGGTCGTCCCGGGCGGCCCCTGCTACCGTTGCTTCCGCCGGCGGTGGCTGACGTGGGCTCCGGCGCTCGACCGGGAACAGGCGCTCGATGCGGCATGGGCGGCCGATCCGAGTCGTGGCATTCACGGCTTCGTCCCCGCCGCGGTGACGATGGCGGCGGCGGCGCTGCTGCTCGACGCGAAGGACAGACAAGCCGCAGCCGGGCGCGTGCGCCACCTTCATCTCCTGAGCATGGACCTCGGCGAGACGCGCGTGGTGCCGGTGCACGGCTGCCCGCGCTGCGGCACGCAACACGGACCGCAAGGCTCTCGGTTCGTGGAGCACATCGCGCCGGTCGTCGCGGAGGTGCTGGCGTGACCACGAACTACGTGGACGCGCGCTGGATCGCCGGCTTGTTCTCGCGCGATCCGGACGTCACCCTTCCCGAGCGGCCGCGTCTCATCCCCGAGCTGGCCGCGGTGCCGTACGGAGCGGACGGGATTCTGTTCGCCGGCAGCGAGAACACCGAAGTGGTGCGCGGCCAGAGCGCGCGAACGCTGCTGCCGCGCGTGTTGCCGCTGCTCGACGGCTCGCGGACGCTGCGCGCGCTCGCGGAGGCGCTGCCCGACATCCCGCCGCAGCACGTGATCGCCATCGTGAGCCTCCTGTACAGCCGCGGCCTGCTTGAGGACGGGCGTCCGGTCGCGCCGGCCTTCCCGCACGTGGCCGCCTTCGCCGGCCGCTCCATCGACAGCTCACGGATGAACCGGAATCGCGACGAGGCCATGGCCCGTCTGGCTGCGGCG
Organism: Thermoanaerobaculia bacterium; assembly: GCA_044866315.1. Lineage (GTDB taxonomy): Bacteria > Acidobacteriota > Thermoanaerobaculia > Gp7-AA8 > Gp7-AA8 > QHVT01. The sequence continues at coordinate 11,516 of JBIOTX010000447.1, forward strand.
CGCGTTCGCGTGTCGGGGCCGCCGGAGATCGCCACGATGGTGGTGCGCGACCTGCGTGACTCCGGCGTCCTGGACATCGAGGCCGGGAGCGACGACTCGGCGGACCTGGCCGTGTTCATCGCCGGCGGCGACGATGCCGTCGATCCGGACGCGATCGACCGTGTCGTTCAGAGCGGCGGCCGCGCCTATGTCCTCGGCCTCGGCGCGTGTGAGGCGCTGATCGGGCCGCTGTTCCTGCGCGGCCTGACGAGCTGCGGCCGCTGTTTCTTCCGCAATTTCCCTCGACCCGCCGGCGCTGCCGATCCGCTGTTCGCACAAATGGCAGCCGGCCTGGCGGGGCTGCAGATCTTTCACGCTCTGAGCCGCATCGGGCCCGGCACGCTGCACACGACCTTCCGCATTCTTCGCATCGGCGACGACGGCGGCTGGACGCAGGAGTCGCGTCTGGCGCCGCGCACGCCCGGCTGCCCTGCCTGCGGCCTCCGCGGCGGCGGGATCGTCGCCGATGACCCGCGCACGATCGCCTGGATCTATCACGGCTCCACCAGCTTCCAGACATCCGAGCTCATCGGACCGAAGGATCACCAGGCCCACTACGCCGTCGCGAACGTCAAGCTGGCGACGGAGAAGAAGCCCCGTCTCTTCACCGGCCCCACCGAGCCGCTCCCCGATCCGCTGCCAGCCGCTCGAACCGCCCCGTCATGCGTCGATCTCGCGCACGTGGCCACGCTCCTCGCGCGCGCGGCCGGAGAGGTTCCGATGGAGGGAGGCCGATCGCGGCGGGTCGCTCCGACCGGCGGCAACCTCGGCTCCGTCGATCTCTGGCTGCTCGCGCACAACGTCGACGGGCTGCCGCGCGCCGTGTATCACTACGATGCGCCGCGGCATCAGCTCGAGCACGTGAAGGAGCTGAGCGGCGACGATCTCGCCCGGGCCTTCGGCGAGGCCGCGCTGGAGACGCAGTGCGTCCTCGTCGGCACCGGCGCGCTGGCGAGAATCGCCCAGAAGTACAAGGCCTTCGCATACCGGCTGACCCACTACGACTCGGGCGTCGCCCTGGCGTACTTGCACGAGGTGTCCCGCTCCTTCGGTTTGCCGCTGCGCGAGGTCGGCGACTTTCACGACGGCGAGGTGGCCGGGCTGCTCGGCCTCGTGCGGCGATGGGAGTTCCCACTGCCGACGTTCGTCGCCGCGGTCGGCGGCGGCAGCCGGACCTTTGCGCCTCCGCGGTCCGCAGGGATCGCGGCCCCGCTGACGGCGGCAGACCGCAGCGTCGAGGTCTTGCACCGGCTGATCGACGATGCCGCGGAAATCCCACCGCCGCAGCCTGTATCCGCGGGCGGCGCGGCGCCGGCTTCGCGCCGCGTTCCGCGGCAACCGGCTCTCGGCTCCTTCGAAGAGATTCTTCTTACCCGCCGCGCGGTGCGCGACTGGATCCCCACGCCGGTCGACGCCGGACTCGTGCTCGATCTGATGCAACACGCGGAGGAGATGCTGTGGCATCGCCGGGCGGCGGGTGCGGGCGACTTCTTCGTGCGGCCGGTGGCGCTCATCGCCCGCGGAACCGAGTCCTTCCCGGCGGGAGTCTTCGAGCTCGCCGGCGACACGCTGAAGCTGCGCGCGCTGCTGAGCGAGCGGCAATACGCTGCCTGCGTGAACCAGATCTCGCTCGGCCGCTCCTCGGCGTCGATCGTCATGATCGCCGATCTGGACGCTGCGCTGGCCGCCCGCGGCGTGCGCGGATACCGCGAAGCCTCGCTCGATGCCGGCGCCGCGATTGGCGCGGTCTGGCTCGCGGCGACCGCCCACGGTCTCGCGGGCTGCGCCGCCGGAGGCACGGTAGCCTCCGGCTTCCGCGAGATCTGCGGCATGGACGGGTATGTCGAGTGCCCGCTGCTCGGATTTCACTTCGGCTGGCCCGCGGTGTAACTGGAGCGCAGCGTCGTCCGTCTGACGGACAAAGGCATTCGACATGTGGAAAGTGCTCGCCTGGGTCCTTGTGGTGTTCGCCGTCCTTCTCTCGATCGCGGTTCCCGACCTGATGCACGCCCTCGATCGGGGCCGGCAGAAACGATCGATGGCCGACATGCGCGCCATCGCCACAGCCCTCGAGGCGCGCGCCATGAAAGTGAACAGCTATTCGTTCGGCACGGCTCCATCGGCGCCGGTCACGGCGAGTGCTCTGGAGTTCGGCGCGCTTCGACGGGTGTCCCTGGACGAGCTGGAACGGGCGCTCGTGCCTGTTTACATTCGCAAGCTCCCGCGCCGCGACGGCTGGGGAAAGCCGTTCGACGTGCGGATCGGCGCGTACGACGCGAAGGGACGCGCCCAGCTGTATGCGCTGCGGTCGTACGGCAGCGACGGGAAGCCCGATGGCGAGACGTACGCGAACGGTGTCATCGAGGACCTTCGGGGCGATCTCGTGTTTGCCGACGGGACGTTCCTGCGCTATCCGGAGGGCATATGAGGCGGCTAGTCCTATGGAGGCAGGTTGCCTCCCTGATCGTTGTCGTCGCGGTAGCCGGAAGCACCGGCGTGCGCGCAGGCACCTCCTGCCGCGTCCTGACCGGCGAGCTGGTGGAAACGTATTGCTGGGCGAAGGTGCGGGTGGGCGGTCCCGAGCACGCGCGCTGCGCGATCGAATGCGCGAAGCGGGGCATTCCCGTCGGGGTGATGGACGAGGCATCGCGCACGTTGTTCGTCCTCCTTCCCGGCCGGGACAAGGCCACGCTTCCACCGGAGCTCGTGTCCCTGATGGGCCGGCGGGTGAGCATTCGCGGGGAGATCATCCAACGCGCCGGCGCGAACTTCGTAGCCGTCCAGTCGTGGCAGCGCCTCAAGCCCTGAACGACCAAGCACTCCAGTGATGGATTCCGCGGCGCCCCGTGTCCACGCTCCATCCGAGCTTTCGCAGTTCCTGAGCGATCAGGCGACGCACGGATCCATGAGTGACCGCGACGACAGTTCCGCCTTCTCCCGCGATCTCCGCAAGCCACTGCGCGGCCGCACGCGCGCGCTCCGCTTCCTCCGGCGCGACGGCGTGCAGCAGCGATCGAAAGCCGATGGCCAGTGCCCAGCCGATGAGCGGCAGCCGCAACGGACCGAGGTTCGGCGGGGGAAGCTCGAGCTCGCGCAGGAGGGGAGACGTCACGATCGGTCGTGCCGGCGCAAGCAATGCTGCCGAGGCGATGGCGCGTGGCGCGTCGCTCGCCGCGAGCACGTTGGCTGCGGCCGCCGTGGCCTGCAGCTCCGCCGGAGGAGTCTCGTCCGGCGCGATTCCGGCGGCTTCATAGGCGTCGCGCCAGCGACGAAACTGCGCCGCGTCGAGGAGGCCGCTATGCACGTGCCCCGAGCGGCCATGGCGGACCAGGACGATCCTGCGCGGCATCACCACTCCGCCACGATCACCCGCTTGTCCTCCCTCGCTCTCGCTCGGGATGCCCCCCGTGGCACTCCCGTTGCTGAGCCAGCTCGCGGAGGTACGGCTGTGAACTGGTTCAACCTGTCGTTCATCGGATGGATCGTCGTGATCATCGCCCTGGCCCTGGTCGCGTACAAGTTCGACGTCGCGCCGTTCTGGATCGGCATCGGCGCGCTGCTTCTCCTGGGCGTGGGCATCATCACCTCGGTCAAGCACTCGAAGCCGCGGATCTGACGCGCAACAAAAAAGCCGGCGTTGGGCCGGCTTTTTTCGCTTCCGCCGCGAGGCGGATCTAGTCGTTCAGCAGCTTGCGGATGGCTTCGATCGCGGCGGGGGCGGAGATCTGCGCGTCGAGAGCGATCGAACGGCTCTCGCCCCACACGCCGTCCCGCAGCACCACGTACTTGAGCGCGTCGCCATCGCGCGCGTAGAGCGCGAGGCGGTCGACGTCGCCGTAGATGCCGCCCATGCGGCTGTTCGCCACCAGGCTGAAGCCCGGGGCGGTGAATCCGCCTTCGCGGCGGCCCACCGGGACGCGCAGTCGGCCGTCCGCTTTCGGCGGCTTGGTGGGGAAGACCCGGCCGAGGGTCAGCTGGTTCGTGGCCACGTCGCCGAACACGACGTACATGCTGTCGTGGTTCGGGGAGGGGAACATCAGCGGGTTCTTGAGGGCCGGATTCTCCGGATCGGTGACCTCGGCCGTCGGGCCGCTGACCAGCGTGGAGAGGTCGAAGAGATCGAGCTCGGCGACGCGGCCGTCCTCGATGGCCATCACCGCGTAGCGCGCGGAATACTCGCCTTTCTGGCTGTCGAACTCCCACCACGTCGCGTGCACGGTGAGGCCCGCGGTGAGCTTGAGCTGCTCGACGTCGAGGACGCGGCGGGTGACGCCGATGCGGAGGTTCTCGCGGACGTTGAAGATCTCACCGAACTCGGTGGGCTCGCTCCACACGCCGCTGTCGTCGACCGACGCGAACACGAGCCGGCTCTGGCCGCTCGACGCGTGGGTGTCGTGCAGCCAGAACACGAACAGGGTCTTCGACTCCGTGTCGTAGGCCATGGCCGCGTTGCGGTGCGTGCCCTTGCTGGTCGATGCCGGCACGATCGCTTCCACTGGAGCGTCGGCACCGCGGCGGGTGGAGAGGACCAGATACTGCGCCGCCTTGTTGTCGACGTCCGGCGTCTCCTCGGCCGTGACCGGCCGGATCATGTACAGCTTGCCGTCGGACGTGAGCAGCGTCTCGTTCTCCTGCGCCACTGCCAGGAGCGGGAGGAGAAGCAGGGCGACGATCAGGAGCAGTTTCTTCATAGTTTCAGATTGACCATCGACCTGAGGTCGATGGCGAAGAGCAGGTTCTTGAGGTTGCGGAACTGGGGATAGAACTTCGCCAGCTCGCTGAAGTGGAAGTCGGCCCCGTCGACGTCGCCGGACTTGTAGCAGGCCTCGCCGAGGAGGTAATGGGCGTTGCGGATCTGGCGCGGGTCTTTCGCCACTTCCAGACCGGCCTCGCCGTAGAGCATGGCCTTTTCATAGTGGCCCTGCTCGACGTAGCCGTAGCAGAGATCGATGTAGGCCTCGGCGCGGCCGACGCGGTCGGTCATCAGCTCGAGGGCCTCGTGCACGCGCGCCAGGCCCTCCTCGAGCCGTCCCTGCAGCAGCAGGCAGTAGCCGAGGTTCTCCAGCGCGTAGCTGTGGCTCAGGTCCTGATCGCGGTTCTCCTTCGACTCGCCGGTGATGGCCAGCGACTGCTCGAAGCACTCGATGGCCGTGGCGATCTGGGAGTCGAGCTCGTAGATGTTCCCGAGCTCGAGCAGGACGATGCGCCGCCAGGAGTGCTCGTTCGCTTCCTCGGCCGTGCGCAGGGCGAGCTGGCCGTAGAACAGGGCCCGCTTCAGATCGCTCTCCAGCCGGTACTTGTACTGCAGCGCGTACGCGGCGAGGTAGACGTGGCGGAGATTGCGGCGGCGCATGACCACGCGCGCGAGCTCCTGGACCTCCGGTCCGGTGCGCTCGAGGGCGATCATGGCGTCGGCCTTGTTGATGGTGATGAGCTCCCGGACGTCTTCGTCGGCGGCCAGCGCCAGCGCCTCGTCGTACACGACGAGAGCTTCTTCGTACTCGCCTTCGCGGACGCGTGCAAGCGCGGCCTGCCGGAGATCCTCTACGCGATTGCGACCTGCATGCTGATCAAGCATCGACCCCTCCACCCTCCACCCCATCGATGTCGCCGTCGTCTTCCAGGCTGCGCTTGAATTCGATGAAGCTCTCCACTTCCTTCTGGGCGCTCGGGCTGAGCGCGCGGAACTTCTCGAACACGGTGTTCACGCGGTTGTTCTCGTCGAAGAAGTCACCGATGCTCAGATCGAAGCACTGCAGGATCTTGAGCAGCGTGTCCAGGCCGACTTTGTACTCGCCCTGCTCCATGCGCGAGAGGTCCGACTGATGGATGCCGATCTTCTCGGCCAGCTCCACCTGGGTGAGCTTCCGCTGGCGACGGAGTTGGCGGATCTTGCGTCCGACGAGTTCGAGTTGTGCTGGCCTGTTCAT